>JBKBIX010000044.1:0-12349 GCA_046293845.1 Bipolaricaulia bacterium
TAGTCTAGAGACAAGCTTCAAAGAGGTCCTGCAACGCGAGGGCATAGCCCCGCTGCTCGTGGGCACCGATGCGCGCGAGCTGCCGGGAACGCGTATCAGCTATGAGAAGCTGCGTGAGCTAATCGAAACTGATGACCGACCCGTCTATCTGCTCTTTGGGACGGGATGGGGGTTAGCCCTCGAAGTTCTGGATCGAGTCGAGTATTTATTTCCCCCCATCTGGGGGCCGACAGAGTATAACCACTTGTCGGTTCGTGCAGCTGTTGCTATTATCTTAGATCGTCTGCGCGGACGAAGAGAGCAAAGGAGTGAGCACCGATGAAGATGGATATCATTCGCGAGATCGAGCAGGAGTTGATGAAGAAGGACCTTCCCCAGTTCCGCCCTGGCGATACGATCCGCGTGCACGAGCGCGTCTTAGAGGGGGGCGAAGGCGCTAAGGAAGGGAAGGAGCGCATCCAAATCTTTGAAGGGACTGTCATAAAATGCGCGGGCAGCGGCGCGAGCAAGACGTTCACGGTGAGAAAAATCTCGTCGGGGATCGGCGTCGAGAAGATCTTCCCCTTGTACTCACCGCGCATTGCGAAGATCGAGCTTGTGGAGCGCGGGCGCGCGCGTCGCGCACGCTTGACGTATCTGCGCAAGAAAGCGTTAGAAGCCAGCGCTAAGTAAAGCAGCGATGCCCGAAGAACTCAAGCCCGAGGATCCCACGGAACCGACTCCGCCGGAGTCCACGCCTCTTGCTCCAGAGCCAATTCTATCTTCATCAGAGCCGGAGCATCACAAGCCGTGGCTGGCGCGGGTCCTTAACCGTCGTGGGATCGAGACCAGCCCCGCTGTCGACTGGGCATTAGATTGGCTGCAGATCATCGTCATTGCTGTTGTGTTAGCGCTCGTTACGATGAACTTCATCATCGTGCGGATGCGTGTGCCCACAGGCTCCATGGAGCCGACTATTCTGCCGGGAAGCTCGTTCTTCGTAGACAAAATCTCGTTCTATTTTCGCAAGCCCAAGCCGGGAGATATTATCGTCTTCTGGCACAACGAGGGCACCGACGAAGCGCCGCGCTGGACACGCTACGTGAAGCGTCTTATCGCTATTGGGGGCCAGACCGTCCAGATCAAAGATTGCTATGTCTACGTGAACGGCGTCCCTATGACCGACGATGCGTTCAATCACCCTGGGCATCCCAACCCAGAGCGCCAGTGCTACTATAACTCTGGGAAGATGGGCGACCAAATGCTGACGGTGCCGCCGGGGCACTTTTTTGTCTTAGGGGACAACAGCCGTAACAGCTTAGATGGGCGCTTTTGGGATTTCCCGTTCGTGTGCGAGAAAGATTTTATCGGCGAGCCGTTTCTAAAAGTCTGGCCGCCCAATCAGATTGGGTTTATGAACGGCTACTTTGGCAGTCCGCGGTAGCGATTGACGTTCGTCCCCCAAAAATCTATAATCTCGCTGATATGGAGATCAAACTACATCCGCCCATCACCAACGCCTCTGGCCCTCACTCTGTGACGTACGAAGAGCTGGAGCGCATCGCGCGGTCTGCTGCTGGGGCTGTAGTAACAAAGAGCATGACCCACTGCCCTCGCCAGGGCAACCCCGAACCCAGACTCCGCGCACACTTAGACGGCGAGATCGGCTCGCTCAACTCGATGGGCTTGCCCAATCTGGGATATGTAGAATACGCGAAGTTCATCCCCACGCTCAAAGAGCTTGGAAAGCCCGTGATCGCGAGCATCGCCAGCGCGCCCTGCGCGCATAAGCTCCATCCCGTCGAGCAATATCGCGAGATCGCCACAGCGATAGAGAGAGCCGGCGCAGATGCCCTCGAACTCAATCTCTCGTGCCCTAATCTAGAAGACGTCCCCATCGCTATGGACCCGCAGAGCGTGCGCGCCGTGCTCCATGCTGTCACAAGTGCCGTGAAGATCCCCATCGGCGTCAAGCTCTCGCCGTACAATAACGTCCCCAAGCTCTTTGAAGAGATCGCCCGGACGCTGCTCGATTTTGATATTGCCTATGTCGCGACGATCAACTCCGAGCCGCTCACGCTCGACATTGACTTGAAGACCCGAACGAAGGTGATCCGTCCCAATGAGGGCTTTGGTGGGCTGGGCGGCCCAGCGGTGCTGCCCATCGCGCTCGCTGAAGTCCATCGGTTCTATAAGTTCTTTCACAAGCACAAAGCACAGATCGCCGTGTGGGGTGTGGGGGGTATTATCAAAGCTGAGGATGCGATCAAGCACTTTCTCGCTGGGGCCTCGGTGATTCAGATCGGGACGCTCTTTCTCTGGGATGGTCCGCACGCGTTTGAGAAGCTGTGGGCAGGGATTCAAAGATGGCTCCACAAGAACGGCTTCTCTAAAGTAGAAGAGATCATCGGGCAGGTGAGGGAGATTTGAATCACGGGAAGCACGGAGGAGCACGGATGACACAGGAATTTTTATTCTGTGCTTTCCGTGATTCAGAGAAAGCAAAAAGCAAGATAGAATTATGACAATTCTCACAAACGCTGAAGTCTTTATAGACGGCGAGCTGAAGAAGCTCGACATCGCTCTAGAAGAAGACAAAATTTGCGCGCTAGGGCGCACTCTTGAGGGGGAGCAGCGCATAGACTGCTCTGGAAAGATCGTGCTGCCGGGCGTGATCGACGTGCACGTGCACGCACGCGATCTCCAGCAATCTCACAAGGAAGATTGGGAGTCTTTAGGGAGAGCTGCTCTTGCTGGGGGCGTCACGACGGTCTTCGCCATGCCTAATACTGATCCGCCCTTAGATACAGGTGAGCGCGTGCGCGACTACCGTCGCCGCGCCCAAGCTGCTCGTGTCAACGCCAAGGTCTACGGCGCGATCACAGCAGAGAATCTCCAGCACCTAGACGAACTCGCCCAACACGTTGACGCGTTTAAGCTCTATCTGGGCGAGACGACAGGAGGGCTGGCTGTCAAAGAGAAAAAAGCCCATCGTGAGATCTTTAAGGGCCTCGCCCAAACCGAAAAGATCCTCACCGTGCACGCGCAGCGCGGCGGTGATCCTCAAGACATCACCCGCCACGAGAGCGACGATATCTGTTATGTCTTAGATTTAGCAGCGGCGTATGAGACAAAGTTACATATTGCGCATGTGACGACCCAACGCGCCGTCGAAGCGATCCTCGAAGCGAAGAAATCAAAAGTCGACGTCTCGTTCGAGACCTGCCCGCACTATCTGTACTTTACAGCCAAGGATCGCGAGTCTCGCGGGGCGTGGCTGAAGATGAATCCCCCGTTGGCCTCTGAAGGAGATCGCGAATTTCTCTGGTGGGCGCTGCAAGAAGGCTTGATAGATATAATCGCGACCGATCATGCCCCGCACACTCGTGAGGAGAAGAGCGTCGGCTACGAGAAGGCCCCAGCGGGGGTGCCGGGAGTAGAATTTCTGTTACCCTTGCTCTTCGATGCGGTCAACACGGATAGGCTCTCTCTCCGTCGTTTAGTTGAAGTCTGCTGCATGAATCCCGCGAGGCGTTTTGGGCTGCCCAAGGGCGAGATCGCCGTTGGGCGCGATGCTGATCTTGTCGTCATTGATCCTGACAGAAAGAAGACGATCATTCGTGAAGCTATTCAGAGCAAGTGCGGCTGGTCGCCCTATGAGGGGCTGACGCTTACGGGCTGGCCAGTGATGGTCTTGGTACGAGGGATCCCCTCACCCCTTTCCCCTCTCCCTCAAGGGGGCGAGGGGGATTATTCCTAAAAGCTTCGTAGACGTTCCAGAGCCGTGCGCTTGATTTCCTCAAGCACCTTCGGTAGCTGATGTTGGATTGTTTCAACGCGAAATCGCAAGATTCCATACCCGTGAGCAGCTAGTTCTTGTGCACGAATCTGATCATATAATCTTTGCTCTGGCAAATCATGCACTGATCCTTCAACTTCGATGATCAGCTTTGCTTCATCGCAGCAAAAATCGGCTATATATCGTCCGAGAGGCCGTTGCCGACGAAACTTTAAGCCGCAAAGCTGACGGTTACGAAGATGCTGCCAGAGAAGTTTTTCCGTTTCAGTCATGTTTTGGCGTAGCAAGCGGGTCAACCTTCTTCGATATTCAGGTATACGCGACATCTCTGCCCACCTCCTCCCCTCTCCCCTGGGAGGGAGAGGGGCTGGGGGTGAGGGGGCTTAGAAAAAATCCTCCGTGCGCAGCTCCTGTAGATGAAAGACGGAGTTGACCGTGAAGACTTCATACGAGTCGTCGTCTTCTCTATCAATGATGGTAATCCCACAGTTGTCTACAGCGAAGTGCCCGTTGCCGGGGCCAAGGCCCAGCACAAAGCGCAAGATCGCCCTGATAGTCCCGCCGTGGCTCACAACCAGAATCTGCTGCTGGGGATGGCGAGCCACAAGCTCAGAGAAGATCTGCGACGCCCGCTCGTAGAGCTCTCTGCGGCTCTCCCCGCCGGAGGGGCGAAAGTTCTCCGGATTCGTCCTACGCATCTCATACTCGTGAGGGAATTTTTTCAAGACTTCCTCGCGGGTGAGCCCTTCCCACAGCCCATAGCGCGCCTCGCGCAGTTCGGGAACAGTGATCACGTCCAGGCGATGCGGAGCGGCGATGATCTGTGCCGTCTCGACGGCGCGCACCAGATCACTCGCATAGATTGCAGCGAACTCTGCGTGAGCGAGCAGCTCAGCGGTGCGGCGCGCTTGCGCACGCCCGCGCTCGTTGAGGGGAATATCTAGTTGCCCCATGACGCGCAGTTGTGCGTTCCAATCGGTCTCCCCGTGGCGCACAAGAAAGACGCGAGTCTTGTAGAAGCCATCCATAGGGGGCTATTATAGACGACGCTACAGGGTACAGCAACAGGGAGGAGAAAAGGAAGGTAGGGGCGCACGGCCGTGCGCCCTTACAGACTCGTCTGATGGGGATGATGGAGATTCTCAGCTGCCCGGCTTGAATTCCTGCTCTGACTCGGCGTTCGCTTTGATCTCGTCGTCGCTGAAGAGCACCGGATAGTAGTCGTTGACCAGCCAATAGGCGAGCAGATCGCCAAAGTGCGGCGTGTTCACGACCCCGCTGTTGCCCGTGGGCAGCGCGTTCCACGCTCTGATCCCCTTGGGGTTCAGCTCGACAACGTGTCTCTGCGATGGCCCACGACTGAACCCAAAGTCTTCGGCTTTCGTGCCCTTGACGTTGTAGTTGGCGACATCTACCGCTGCTAAAGTGCCGTCCACGGGAAGGCCATGAGCGTACTCGGGTTGGGAGTAGACCGCCGGAGGCACGCTAAATCTATTAGTCTGCGGATGGAGCGCGTTCTTGAACGTGATACGATGGAGCTTGCCCCAGCGATAGTCTGCGAGCTTTTCGGATTTGTTATACGCTTTGGCGAACGCGTCGCTCTTTAAGAGATCGAGGGCCTCTTGTAAGCTCTTTAAGATCAGCCAATCCCTCTCTTCTTCAGGAGCTAAGAAGAGATCGGGCACATCGAAGAAGTCCACGTCGGATGCGCCCTTGCCCTGCTTCTTCGGGAATTTTTCCAAGAGATTGAGAAGCGCACTGACAGCAAAAAACCCGCTGGGCTTGGGCATCGTCTTGTCCAAGCGTTCCAACGTGTCGTCAATGACGTGCCGGATGAAGACGCTCAACCAAACGTTAAAGATCGTGGTAGCGACGCTGTCGGTGATCTCGCTCTCAGATGGGGTGTTGAGCACAAAGCCCTTGCCATCGGTGCTGACGGAGTCGCTCTCGTCGAACCCCTCAGCAAGCCCTGTGGGCGTGGCGAAGCTCCATCTTGCCAGATACTGCTCAACAGCCTCGACGATGCGCGCATCCTGAAGCAGGGCCTTCAGCTCGTCAGGAGCAAATTGATCGCGTGCGTTCTTGAGGGCTTCCAGCACAAACGGCGTCAGCC
This sequence comes from Bipolaricaulia bacterium, assembly GCA_046293845.1. GTDB lineage: Bacteria > Bipolaricaulota > Bipolaricaulia > RBG-16-55-9 > DRXL01 > JANXCC01. The sequence continues at coordinate 5,892 of JBKBIX010000044.1, forward strand.
GCCGCGCGATGAGCGAGACCGTGTCTGCTTGGATCTTCATCATGTCTTCGACGGAAAACTTCTCGCCCTTGGCGATCTTTGCTTTGATGAGCTCTGTGATTCTGCCGGCACGGAAGCCAATGTCGTAGGTCCAGTCTAAGTAATAGATCGCGTTGCTCCCTGGGCGCTTTTGGTTGAGCGGATCGTTGTCTACGGTAACGCCGACGGGGTCGTTGTTGGCGCTCACGATGAAGCCCGACGGCGGATTGATCGCCTGGGGCATCTCGCTCATGGGCAGTATAGCGAAGGGAACAGAGTGCCCCTCTTCGCGCTCGCCCTGGAGGGCAACCCACTCGTGCCCGGCCGTGCCACTGCCATCGCGCACGAAGAACGGCGGCAGTCCTAGCGCCACCGCGCCGCGCTCTAGATCCTCGCGCAACGGGGCTTCTGCGCCCGTGAAGTACGCGATGTTGCCCTCAACGTCGGCGTAGCCCCAATCTTGCGAGCCAAAGTCGAAGTACTTCACCCCGTCTTTAAATTGATCTAAATTCTGAGCGCGGTCCCATAAGCGGAAGGTCTTGATCTCTTGTGTGGCATAGAACCCCGTGAACTGAATCGTCACGGCTTGGCCGCTCTTTAGGTCAAGACTAGCCACAGGACCATGGCGCGGAATGATATACGTCGTCGTCTTGGGCGCGTCTTCTAGATTATCGGGTTGGCCGTCGCCGATCTTATTGACTTTATATGATTCTTCAATAGTGACGAAGGGTTCGAGCTTGCCTTGATAGTTGCTGTAGAGCTTCCCGTTCTGCTCGACTACAGACTCTTGGTACATGTCGGTCTCGTCCAGAGGATTGACCGTCGCTCCCCAGGCGATCTTCTCGTTGTGCCCCAAAATGACATAGGGGATACCGGGGAAGGTCGTGCCCACAACGTTGATGCCGTCCGCGGATTTTTGGTGCATCGCATACCAAACGCCGGGCATATCTAAGCCCAGATGGGGATCGTTGGCTAGTAAGGCATACCCCGATGCAGAGAGCTTCGGGCTGATGAGCCACCAGTTGCTGCCGGTCTCCATCACCTCAGCCCGGCGGAAGATGGGCGCGAAGAATTCGATCTCTCTCAAGCGCTCGACAAAGTCCGCTAGCAGCGTCAGAGTCGCCGGGGAGAGCTCCGGCAGCTCTGACCCCCACGCCCTTTCAGACTCTAATCGGCCTGTGGCGCTGCCCATGATCGTCGCGGGATCGGAGGGTGCTGACCGGAAGAGATCCTCAAAGTACAGGGCATGGCCATTGAAGCCCAACTTGCTCCCCACATCGCGGTATTTAAAATACGTGAGCACGTTGAACGCGTCAATATCAAACGAGAGATCGAATGCGAGGAGCTTGCCCATCGCTAACGTATCTAACACCGTCCATGGAGCGACTGTGGAGATCTCGATCTCTTTATATTCTGGGGGAAGTTCTCCAGACCCATTGATCTTTTGAATATACGCGTTGATGCCTGCTGTGTAGGCTTCCAGCTCCGCTTGAATGTCAGGGGTGAGGATCTTTGCGCTCTCTTCTGCTGCTCGGCGGATGCCCAACGTGCGCAGCGTTGCGTCTTGGGAGAGCACGCGCGGGCCGAGCAGTTCTGCTAAGGTGCCGTTGGCCGTACGCCGGAGGTTATCCATCTGCCAGAGCCGGTCGTGCGCGTGCAGCCATCCCACAACCCGATAGAGATCAAGCGCATTCTGTGCAAAAACATGGGGGATGCCGTACTTGTCTTGAATGACTGTGACTGGGGCGCTCAGCCCGGGGATGACAACGGGCTCGAGTTTTTGAGCCGTTTGGGCCAGCGGTCCCAGCGAGAAGACCGTAACGAGTCCGACTGCGAGTATGCCGACGACAAGCTTGCGCATAGCAACCTCCCTCACATCGTTTTAGGTGACTTATTTATAGCACGAACGCCAGTGAGCAGGCAAATATCAGCCCTCTAACGCATGGTGGCGGCTTATGCGCGTTGCTCACATACTCTTTTTGCTGTCATATCTTGCACGCGCAAGAGAGAGAGGCTTGGTCAGTTTTTCAGGAGCTTCAAGCGCCTCAAATCCGCTTCTGTCCAGCCAGCTTCCTCCTCCACCATGCGCTTCAGCGTCTTCATCGGAAAAGTGTCTGAGGGATGATGAAACGTGACGTTCACGCGCCGTCCATCAGGATGATAATAGATTTGATGACTGCCAGATTGGCGGCTGAAGATGAAGCCATCGCGTTCGAGGGCACGAATGAGCTTCTGAGCCGTAAGGCTGCGCAGCTTGCTGTAATCAATTGAGTTCATACCGTGACGGTGACTTTCGGCTCTTGAGAGACCGTCACGCCGCGACCGATGGGGATAGTTTCGCCGCGCGCTTTCATATCTTCGAGAATCAAAGAGATGACTTCTTGAAGGTTCTTCAAAGCTTCTTGTACGGTATATCCCCATGTGGTTGCGCCTTTGAGGGCAGGGCAGTAGGCAAGATAAGCTTTGCGTCCATCAGCAAACTGGTCTTCTTCTACGACGACTTTAAACGTGTAGGTCTTCATCGGTTGTAATTCTAAGCTGAGGGAGAGAGCTATGCAAACTGCAGCAGGCCGGGCGCGCGTCTGGCTCGCGAACTGTGTTCTGTTTGCTGAGCTTTTGACTTTCAACGCAAGATCACGAGCTTGCGCACCTCACTCACGTACTCTCTGCCGTCGTACCCTCGCACAATATGCCTTCCTCCCTTCACGCAAAGAGTATCCTTGCCCTTTGCATGGTTATGGATATAACGTCGGTCAAGGATTTATTTTACTTGCTCGTTCACCGTGCGATCAAGTATGATACTGCTAGCTATGAATTTAGCTCAACAGCTCTTGCAGATGCACTCGGTGCAGATTCGTCCCCACGAGCCGTTTCGCTTAACTTCAGGGCGACTCTCGCCGGTGTACGTAGACATGAGACGCCTCATCTCGTTTCCGGAGATCCGCACTCAGATTATTGAATCGTTCGCGCAGATCGCGCGCGAGCGCATCGGCGTAGAAGCGATAGACGTGATCGCTGGGGGCGAGACCGCTGGGATCGCTTATGCGGCATTCTTGGCACAGAAGCTCGATAAGCCCATGATCTACGTGCGCAAGGAGCCCAAACATTACGGGAGATCGTCGCAAGTCGAGGGCGTCTTGCAGCCGGGCCAGCGCGTCTTGTTAGTAGAAGACTTGGTCACCGATGGGGGGAGCAAATTGAATTTCACGCGCGGGATCGAGAGCGCCGGGGGCAGGGTGCATCAGTGTCTGTGCGTCTTCGAGTATTTCTCTGAAGAAGCGGGGTTGCACCGCGCGCGCGACACTCTGAGAGAGCACGGGATTGAACTCTACTCGCTTGTCACGTGGGACGACATGCTGCGCGTCGCCCGTGCCCAACAGTCTCTCACCGAAGAGGAGATCGCCGTCATAGTGAAGTTTCTCACAGAGCTTGCAGCTTCATAGGGGGAAACCCGCACGCAACTCAAGCGCGACAGACGAATGTTTGTTTTTCTAAAGATATTTTAAGATAAAGATAAATTTTTTGTCGCTAAAGAATTTATATCTTTTAGTTTTGAGCGATAAATCTTGACAAAAGTTGTTCTCTTTGCTATGATGCTGCCATAATGGCGGCCAAGAGTGACGGATTGGCTTCGGAGTTGCGCAAGCTGCTCTCGGCGCAAGCGAAGATTTGCGCGGATCTGTCGAGTCGGCGGCTTTACGCCCGCGACCAAGGCGAGCCACCTCGCTTCGTCGAAAGGCTGCTCCTCACGCGCAATATCCCCGATCTTGTGGTGCAGCCGGCGCTCCCCGACGACGTGAGCGCTGCTCTGCGCTGGGCGCGCGCAAGAGAACTAGCCGTCGTGCCGCGCGGCGCAGCGACCTTTGGGCTGGGCGGAGCCGTCCCCACCCAGCACGGGCTCGTCTTAGATCTCTCAGCCCTCAGACTGATCGAAGAGATCGATCTTGAGGAGCAAACTGTTACTGTCTTGGCCGGGACGCGCTGGGCCGATCTCGCCAACGCTATAAAGCCCTACGGCCTGGCGCTGCGCACCTACCCCACAAGCTGGTTCTCCACCGTTGGGGGGTGGGTCAACACCGGCGGCTACGGCGTGGGCAGCATTGCGTATGGGCACTTCCAAGAGCAAATTGAGAAGCTGATCGTCATCACACCCCAAGGGGAGCTGCAAGAGCTGACCCCAGCAGCTTCAGAGTTTGAGTATTTCATTGGCACTGAAGGGCAGATGGGCGTCGTCTGGGCCGTGACGCTCCGGCTGCGGCGCGCACCCCAAAAACCCACACCGATACTCGTGCAGAGCGACTCCGTCGAGAGCGCGTTTGCGATAGCTCACGAGCTTCTGAAAGAGGGCTTCCAGCCCTATCACGTGAAATATCTGAGCGCCGCGCGCATCCGCGAGATCAACGAGCTTCTGGGCAGAAAAGAAGCGAAGATCCCCGAGCTTGAGAGCGTGCTGATCGCTTTTGATGATGCCGAGAGCGCGCGGGCCTGCGCGCGCTGGACTGAACGAAATAAAATCCCTATGGGCTTGCCCTATCAGACACACTATCTCTGGCATGAGCGGCTCTTCCCCATGCGTCCCAAGCGCCTTGGACCGGGAATGCTCGCGAGTGAAATCGTGCTGAGCGCCGCAAAAGCCCCGGAATTCCTCAAAAGAGCCGAGAGCGAGGGCGCGCGCTACGGGGTGCACTTAGCAAGCGAAGCGTACTTTATAGATAACGGCGAAGTGCTGCTCTTGCCCGTCTTCACGTTCCATGCGCGCACCGCCCTTTCGGAGCTCTACACGGCGAGTCTCTCGCTCGTATTGACTAAACTGGGGATCGCGCTTGGCGGGCGGCCCTACGCGATCGGGATTTGGAACGCGCCCTTTGCCCGCGCGAAGTTTGGGGAAAAATTCGATGAGCTGTACTCATACAAGAAGAAGATAGACCCTGATGGACTGTTCAACCCTGGGAAATTTTTCGCGCTGCCCTCACACTGGAGCTCGGTGATGCTGCGGGGAGCGTCTTTGAGCATTGGTCTTGCAGCAGCGCGGCTTGCCGCGCCTCTTGCGCGTAGGTTCTTCAACCCAACTCCAAAACGCTACCCTGCTCGCGAGCCGGGCCGCCCCCATACAGCCCTCTCTCCGTTGCTCGATCTTCTTGAGTATAACGAGACACTTTGCTCGCGCTGCGGCAGTTGCGTCCCCGTTTGCCCAGCTTATATTTACACCAAAGACGAGCGCACGACGGCGCGGGGCAAGCTCCAACTTGGGCTGGCCCTGCTCAAGGGCGAGCAGCTTGACGAAGGCGGCGCGCAAGCGCTCTTCTATTGTATGCACTGCCGCGCCTGCACCGACGTCTGCCAAAGCTCGCTCGATCTAGTGCCCGTCTGGGATGAGCTGGAGCGTCGCGTCGCGAGGGCCTACGGCAAAGATCAGAAGAAGATCGAAGAGTTCGTACGCGGGGTCGAAGAGATGGGGATCATGCCCGGCACAGAATACGTGCCGCCGGTGAAGGCCACACAAGGAGTCACATATGGTCATCGCCACGCGAACTGAGAGCCGCTACACGATCCACACTCACAAGGCGCCACCACGCACAAAACCCTTGGTGCGCCCGATGATCGTGCGCTCCGAGGCTTGCGTCAATTGCGGGATCTGTATTGATGCGTGCATCTATGGGGTGCACTATCGCTCGTCGGATCTGAGAATGATTATCGGGGAGCAGCCGCAAGATCAGAATCTCTGTCGCAGTTGCTTGCGCTGCGTGCGCGAGTGCCCACAAAACGCGCTCTCGGCTCCCCTTCAGCCCCACTGGCTCCACACCGGAGACGGCTACTGGACTCCGGAAATCATTCAAAGCATACTCCAACAGGCCGAAACTGGCAAAGTCCCGGTCTCCGGCCAGGGGTATCGTGGCCCCTTCGCGGGAAAAGACTTCGACTCGATGTGGACGGACATGTCCGAGATCGTCCGGCCCACCCGCGACGGCATCCACGGGAGGGAATACATCAGCACTGCGATCTTTCTGGGCAGAAAGCCGTGCGCGGTAGAGGCCCTCACCCCCAACCCCTCTCCCGTGGCTCACCCACGGGAGAGGGGTGGCGCAGCCGGGGTGAGGGCCATCTCTATCCTTGAAATCCCCATCCCTGTGCTCTTCGACGCTGTACCCGAGCATTGTGATACTCCCAGCGTGCGCGAAGCCCTGCTGATGGCAGCACAAACCCTGGGCACGTTCTGTATTCGTAGAATCGAAGAGTGTCCCACGCCCTTGCCCACCGCGCTCGCTCCCCTGCTCCGACCCGATGACGTTACCAGATACCCTGAAGTCATCCGCCAAGCAACATTGCTAGAAGTGACGTGCGATGACCCAAAAACCATACAGCACGCGCTTGCTCAGATACGCCAACTCAATCCGAATGCTGTCATCGCGGTGCGTGTGGAGTTCGACGCCGAAAAAGCC
>JBKBIX010000045.1:0-12283 GCA_046293845.1 Bipolaricaulia bacterium
CACATGGAGGAACGCTGTCCCGCGGAAGGGAAACACTTTTTGCACGAGCACTTCTCGTTTCGCTGGGAGCTCTCCAGAAATCGGGCTGGCAGCGAGTTGCTTTTGCGCCTCTGGATTTAAGTTTGCTACATGGCTGCTACAGATTTCCTCACCGGTCACAATGATCTTGAGATAGATTAAACCCTCGTTGAGGAAGTTTTTTAAAATCTCTTGGCACGATTGAGGCTGCGTCGCTGGAGATACCATTGGGCCCCAGAATCGCGCAATGGTCTCCCATCGGACGCGCACCTCGCTCTCCAAGACATCAGAGAAGCGCATGATCGCTAAAACTCCCAAGGGTACAGCAACGATGAGCGTGAACCCCAAGAGCGTGAAGATAAACTTATACCGTAAGCTCAGGCGCGGCCACTTCATAGCCCTTCCAGTCTAGCGTCTCCGCGCCGACTCGTCAATATCCGTAGTCACCGAATTTCCACCGGAGTTCCATGTGATTTGCACAGAGTAGGGTGTACAATGACTGTGCCTGAAGCGATGGGATGTATGCAAAGCCGTACCCAAGCTGACCCACTCTCTTCACGTACGGGGCTTGGCGCCTATCGCAGAGGGAGAAGCACACAAGGCTTCTCCCACAGATGGGAGGGTTTTGCCTCTCTGGGGGCTGCCTGACCTCCTCCCCACCGAGAGGATTTTTCCCCGCCATCTGCAGCCGCGCTAGGAGCTAAGCCCCTCCTTCCTTCTTTTCGGCTATTGACGCTCTAAGCTCTATCCCCTAGAATGAAAGAGACTGAGAGGGGGGACTCATGCGCAGAGTTCGACCTCATATGAAACAGCTCGTGTACGCTCTCGTAAGCGGTGCGATGCTCGCTGTGCCCTGGCTCACAGGAGCGGCTCAAGACTGCTCAGTGCGAACTTTCACAGCAGGGCTCTGCTCCCCTGAGCTTGGCCTGTCCCTAAGAGTAAGTGAAGACCATACAATCACAGGGATGGGCGAGGGCATCCTGATCGCCCTGGCAACGTTGCAGCAGAGCGAGCCGGTGCGCATCTCTCAGGTTTTGCCCACTCCTGCGCCCTTGGTGGGCATTTCGTATCTCACGATCCAACGGCTCATGCTCGCCCCACCGTCGCAGGAATCCCCGGAACCCCAAATCATGTGGGACTTCGGGCGTGTCGCCCAGCTTGAGGCGCGCCTGCGCGATATTGACGCGTTCGTGCGGGCTATTCTGCAAGAGCTGGCACAGGACCCTAGCAGGGCTAATCGCGAGATGACATTGGTCGTGAGCGTGGACAGCCCAGGGCAGTTTCTGCCCACTCAGATCGAGACGCTGAGCAGCTTCGCACTGGACGAACGGTTGCAGCTTTCGCTGAGCCGTGCGACGATCACCCTGCGCACAGCTATCGGGTTGAGCAGTGTCATGGGCCAGATCGAGCTCAATCCCAAAGATCTCGAGATCAGCAAGGAGAAGATCGGACTGGAGCTGTCGCTTGGCTCAGCATCAGTATCAGGGGTCACGACATTTGAGCAGGGGGTCGGCTTGATCAGCCAAGTCTATTCTATTCGAGCACGAGTGGGCAATGTCGAGTTGATCGGCCAGGCGGTCTTTACCTCCACATCACAGGAGTTTACAATCGGGGCGAGCATCGCCGGGCTAGCGCTGTCAGGAAGTTCGCTTATTACCCCCAGCGGCTTCACGCAGAGTCTGTTCATCCAGATTCCCATTATTGTCAGCCCGCCGAAGAAATAAAAATAATTATGTGAGCTGGCGCAGAGTCGTCCAGAAATCTGAGCCGAGCCGAATCAGCTGCGTCGGTCTTGCAGCCTTGCGAATCTGGACTGTCATGCCCGGCGTGAGCGCCATCACGGGATCGCCGTCGGCAAGCAGGTGTGCAGGGCGCTTGACGACAGCGGTCACGACGCTCGTGCCCGGAAGCACCAGCGAGCGCGCGCCCAAACGATGCGGCGCCAACGGCGTCACTACAAGACAGTCCATCGTCGGCTCGATGATCGGGCCGCCGGCAGAGAGCGCATACGCTGTAGACCCTGTGGGCGTCGCGATCAATACCCCGTCGCCGGGGTAAGAGCCAAGAGATTGTTCTCCTAAGAAGAGCTCGATCTCCGTGCGGCGACTGATCTCTGTGTGAATTAAGCCGATCTCGTTGAGTGCCGTGCACGATGATGGTGAACATTGCGCTTCGACTCTTATGCGCCTCTCCAGAGTAAAACGATCCGCCAGCACTTGCTCCAATGCTCTTTCTAAGTCATCTATCCCGACTGACGTCAAGAACCCTAAGCTCCCCAAGTTGATCCCGAGAATGGGCAGGTCGAGCTCGGCAGCCGTGCGCGCCCCTTTGAGCAGTGTCCCGTCTCCCCCTAACGTTACGACGAGGTCGAAATCCCTCTCACGAGGAGGGCTGCTGTCGATCCCAGCCCGCTCGATTACTGAGATTTGCTTCGACGCTGCCCAGTGGCGCAGGCGCCCCAAAGCGCCTTCAATCTGAGGCTTGGCAAGATTCGCTACGACTAAGATCTTCTGGAGCTTCATACGTACTGCCACCGGCAGACCCACCGCTCAATGAGATCGATAATAATATAGAAAACCAACCCTAAGATGCCCATCGCAAGGATCCCTGCGAACATGTGCTCGTAGTTGCCATAGCGCGACCACTGATCGTAGATATAGCGCCATAGCCCATAGCGCGACGCGAACGCCTCCGTGAGCGCCAAGGCCATGATCGCCACACCCACCGAGACTCTCAGGGCTGAGAACATCGCGGGCAAGCTTGCAGGGAGGATCACGTGCTTATAGACGTGCCACTTGCTCGCCCCAGCACTGACCACAGAGAGAATATGGCTTTTCGCGACGTTCTTGGCAGCGTCACGCGTGGAAAGCAGAAGCTGAAAGACGAGAACGAGCGTGATCAGCCCGATCTTCGGGGCGTCGTAAATCCCCAAGAAGACGAAGAGCAGCGGGAGGAAGACGACTTTCGGGATGGGATACGTCAGATAGATCGAGGGGCTGAGCAGACGATCTAACACGCGCTCATGGCCGATGACCAGCCCCAACGGTGTCGCGATGACAATAGCTAATAACAGACCGGCGAGGACCCGATAGCCGCTGGCGAAGAAATGGGGGACTAAGCCCCGCCATTCGTCAAAGAGAATGGCGATGGCGCGCAGGGGCGGGGGCACAGCCCCTTGGAGCGGCTTCGCTGCAAACGTAGAGACAGCCCAGCTCGCCAGCCACCACAACCCGAAGAAGAGCACGATCCCCAACAGATACCCGACAAAATAGTTCTGCAGGCGCTTCATGATAGCTCCCGTCGCAGCTCTAGGACTTTTGCGTAGAACGCTTCGCTCGTGCGCGATGTGCCGACGCAGGGGTTTTCTAAGATCGCTTTCACACGCGCCGGACGCTCCGTGAGCACCACGATCCGCGCGCCTAAGAAGACCGCCTCTTGCACGTCATGGGTGACGATAATCTGTGTGAAGCCGCGCTCCTTCCATAACTGAAAGAGCAGATCTTGAATGCGCTCGCGATTGAACGCATCGAGCGCGGCTAACGGCTCGTCCATAAGCAAGACTTTGGGATGGGTTGCCAAGGCCCGCGCGAGAGCAACCCGCTGGCGTTCTCCACCGGAGAGCTGATGGGGATAGCGATCATAGAATTTACTATCAAGCCCAAGCTCATCGAGGATGGGCTTGACGCTCTGGACTTGCTGCGCGATTAAGAGATTCGCTTCGCGGATCTGACGAGGCAGAGTGAAGAGATCGTAGATGAGCCGACTCAACAGTTCTGCGGAGAGCCCCAGCACTGCCACAAACAAGAGAATCTGAGGCCAGCCGCCACCCCACAACCGCGTGCTCAGATTCGCGTCGGGATTGAGCTGTACGATCTTTTGTATCTCGCTCCAATAGAACCCACCGGCGAGAGCCCACAGCCCCAGCGTCACTAAGTAGACAGCAGCAGAGAAGGGCCGGTCAAGATAGAAGCGTTGCCCCGCAGCCCATGCCCCCGTCAACACGAGCCAGAAGTACCCCCAGAAGAGCGATTTTTTGCGACGATGCCATTCCTGAACGAGCGCTTTGTCTTGAGATGTGAGCGATGGAGTGGGCGTGGCCACTGGCCCACCCAGCTCTAATGAGAGACTCGCGTTCTTCCAGACGGTCTTCCACGGCAACAGCCCCAAATCTTGTAAGATCAGAGCGACGTCGCGACGCGGACGCTCTACAGGGTGCCCGTCCACGATCACTTTTCCCCTTGTGGGCTGCACCAGCCCGCAAATCGCATACAGTAAGCTTGTCTTGCCGCAGCCCGACGGCCCCAAGATCGTGATGCTCTCACCCGCTGCAACGTCGAGGCACAGATTATCTATGACCGGGACAGCCTGGTGTCCGTCGCGATACTCCAGAGACAACTTGTCAATATGGATCATCTATCCGAGAAACCGAAAATCTGTTGCGGCAGCGAACGCGATCTTCTCACGGATGTAGCGTTTCTCGAGGGCCCAGCTGACGTGAGCGTCGAACTCGTCAGGGCGCAGGGCGCGCGGCTGCGGGAAGTACGGCACACGGAGACGATCCCGCCAGCCCTCAGGGAATTTGAGCTCTTGACCGCGCAGCTCCGGGAAACAGATATTGACACCCGCGCGGATGAGCGTGTCAATGATGAAATCACGAGGATTGCTGTTGAGCGCCGTGACGGACTCCCGGAAGGCGGTGAAAAACTTGCGCACGCTCTCGCCGCGTTCTTGCAGCAGTTGGCGACTGAAGAGCAACACGCTCGGCGGGACACGCATCCCTTTATAATCAGATAGCGTGATGATCTCGACACCATTGGCTTGAGCGACGACTTCAGTGAGCGTCGCATGGGGTTCGGGCAAGATCGCGACTTGGACGCTCACGGTGCCCGCCCCCAACATCTGGGCGATCACTTGGATCTTATCGAAATCTTCAACGCCCGTGTAGTATTGGTCAATATCACGGGCTTTCACGCCCTTAGATTGCAAGAGCGTGTCAGTGAGATACTCCATATCGGACGGTTGCACAAGGGTGATCTGGCGCTTCGGGCCGCTCTTGATGATGTCTTCTACAGAGCGATAGCTACTAAATTTATGAGTGAGCATCGCAAGCGTGCGGACGACAGAGTTCCCGTTGCGCGGGTCTGGAGTCGGTTCAAAGACCGTCCCGACGATAGCTGCGGGCGCTTGGCGGCCCAATAAGAGCACAGCGCTTGTTAAATCTACTGCGAGGGCATCAAGCTGACCACTGAGAAATGCCGTGTTGCGCTCTAAGGCGTTGCCGCCGCAAACCAGCTCGATATTCACCCCGTGTTTGTTGAAAATCCCCTGTTCCAGAGCAAACGCGAGGGGGACGACATCTTGGGCGGGCATCATGCTGAGTCGGATGGGCTTGGACGGCTGCGCGGGCGTTCGCATTCTGCTCACAAGGAGGCCAGCGAGAGCAATCCCACTCGACGCGAGAAACGCCCTGCGGGTCATGGGACTTTTCATAATCTATCACCCTAACAGTTCTGAGTTCTCAGTTCTTAGGCTCATAGTTTAAGCGGTGAACTGAGAACTGTCAACCATATCACCGTCCTTTGAACTCCGGCTTCTTCTTGCTCAAGAACGCCGTGACCCCCTCACGCATGTCTTCCGTTGTGAAGAGCACGCCGAACGCCTCGCGCTCTAATAAGAGAGCTGCATCGAGAGAGCAGTCTGCCCCGGCATTTATGATCTGTTTGGTGAAGCGCACAGCGATAGGTGCGCGCGACGCAAGCTTTTCTGCAAACGCTTTCACTTCTTGCTCGAAAGACTCATTCTCGTAGACGTGATCGATTAAGCCCCACTGAGCAGCTTGCTCGGCGCTGATGCGCTCGCCTAGCATACAGAGTTCTTTAGCCCGCGCGGGGCCGACCAACCGTAAAAGTCTCTGTGTGCCCCCGCCCCCAGGGATCAGCCCCAAGTGAATCTCGGGCTGACCTACTTCGCTGCGCTTGCTCGCCAGACGAAAGTCGCACGCGAGCGCAAGCTCCAACCCTCCCCCAAGCGCAAACCCGTCAATCGCCGCAATGACGGGCTTTGGGCACAGTTCTGGGGCTCTGAAGAACTCGCCTAGCTCCACAAACTCATAGGGCTTGCCTTGTGTAAACTCTGTGATATCTGCCCCGGCGCTGAACGCCTTGCCGCCCTCGCCCCGCAGCACGATCACGCGCACGTCGGGGTCGTCGCGCAGCTCAGCAAAGACTTTGGGGAGCTCCTCGCGCATCTCGGAGTTGATCGCGTTCAAGCGCTGCGGCCGATTGAGCGTCACATATGCGACATGAGTATCTCTATCAATCTGGACCTTCAGCGTCTTGTACTCTTTCTGCTCTTTCTTGTATTGATAGAACCCCTCGCCGGCGGCTTCGCCGGTCTTGCCCGACTGCACCATCTGTTTTAACAGGTTATTGACTTTGTAGCGTGGGTCTTTGTGCTTCGCGTAGAGCCGCTCAAGTTCAGTGACGAGCTTATCTAAGCCGATTCTATCGGCGCGGCGCAGCAGCCCTTCGGGGAAGTTCAAGCCCAACTGACACGCCAGATCGATCTGCTCAGGGGTAGAGACGTTGTTCTCGATCAGCCATGCGGCCTCGTTGACCATGAGCGCATAGAGGGGGAGGGGATCGAATTTTTGGCCCGCTTCGCGGGAATAGCTTGCCCCACCGTCTTTATAGTTATAGAAGCCCCGGCCGGTCTTGCGGCCTAAGCGCCCTTCTTTGACGGCTTGCTCGATCAGCGGGGGAATAGTGAAGCCCGCTTCTTTCATGATATTGTACGCGACGTCGATCCCCGTGAGGTCTTGGAGCTCAAATGGGCCCATAGGAAGATTCTCGTAAAATTTCATGCGGCTATCGATCTCTTCGATAGTCGCTTCGCCGCGCGAGACAAGCCATGCTGCTTCAAAGAGATACGGGCCGATCAAGAGCCTATTGACGATGAAGCCGCGCACGTCCTTTTCGACGCGAATCGGGGTCTTGCCGAGCTTCTTGGCCAGCTCTATGATGAGCTGCATCGTCTCTTCTGAAGTTCTTTCGCCCTTGATGACCTCGACGAGCGCCATTCTCACGACCGGGCTGAAGAAGTGCATCCCCACGACTTTATCGGGGCGTTTGGTCGCCCGGCCAAGCTCAGAGATGCTCAGCGAGCTTGTATTGCTGGCGAGGATCGCGTGCTGAGGCGAGAGCGTGTCTATCTCTTTGAAGATCGCGAGTTTTAAGCTCATGATCTCCGGGACGGCTTCGATGACGATATCCGCGTCGGAGACGGCTTCTTTGAGATCGACTAAGGGGGTGATGAGCTTGAGGGCAGCTTCAGCTTTTTGAGGAGAGACCGTGCCCTTCTCTGCGAGCTTCTTCAGGCTCCAACTGATTTGGTCGTAGCCTCTCTTCACGAACTCTTCGCTGATATCGCGCATTTTGACTCGATATCCGGCAAGCGCGGCGACTTCGGCGATGCCGTGGCCCATCGTGCCCGCGCCCAGAACGGCGATCGTTTTAATATCGTCGAGCTTCATGGTGAAAATCACCTCAAGAGGTTTGCGCTTGGTGCTATGATAACGAAAAGATGGGGCGGGGTGCAAAAACGCCTCAGGGATCAAGACTTGACACGTGGCTCTCATGTGCTAACCTGGGGGCGTAGTAGTGGAGGGGGTGATAGATATTTATGATGAAGATGAGATTGTATTACAGGGCCGATAAAGATGCGCCGCATGAGAACGCCTGATCCACAGCGAGTCTCGGCCTTGGCTCTCGCTCATGAGATAACAGCCTATGACAGTGCATATCTTGCTCTGGCTGAGCAAGAGAGCTGTGATCTGTGGACGGGCGACCTGTCATTCTATCGTGCCGTCAGCAAGAAGCTTCGTTGGGTGCGCTGGATTGGGGATTATCGGCGAGCATAGATGCAAACTACGCTACTAAAGCCTTAACTGCTCCCCTGCTCCCTGAGGCAGCTCGCGCAGCCCACCGAGACTCAAAATATTCTCCTCAATCAAGCCCAAAGAGCGACGCGCTTGCCGACGAATCTGATGCGTCGTCAGGCGCAGTACAGACCAGCCCCACTGCGCTAAGTCTCTATCTCGTTGCTCATCGCGCGTCCGCGCTTGCGGGTCCGAGTGCCACTCTTCGCCGTTGCATTCAACATTGAGATTCCCCCGCACGCAGAAGATCGCAAAATCTAAACAGTAGATGCGATCTCGCTTGCCGACATAGAACTGTCGCTCAGCAGGGATACCAGCTCTCTTGAGATGGCGCCACAGCTCGTCTTCGAGCGGGCTTTCGTGATAGAGATCGTTGATCTCCTCAGCTTGAAAGAGCTTTTCAACCGTCGTAGGGATGAAGACGATCCGACGCCAGCGCCGGCTGGGAATGGGCTGGGGTAATCGTTCGAGATCGCCGATCTTGAGGCGATAGTATTCATCTTGTGCGCGGGGGTGATCGCGCTCCTCAGGGAGCAGCTCAATGCGCTTGACCCTATCTACATCGCGTACCTCAGCGTGATAGTTCACAGCCCACTTCTCGTCCCCGAAGACTCTCGTCTGATAGAACGCCAGACGCACGAGCCGAGAGAAGTCCACACGTGGAGGCGCGCTGCGCACCGGGATCCTGTACCAATGCTCGTGCTGAGCGCGAGCGAAGTCAGCTTTATTGTTCATAATAGCGACCAATGCAGAGACCGGAGCATACGCTAGAGACATCGCGCTCACCCCTGCATCAAGAACACGCTGTGCGTGCCGTTCGCAGTTTCTTTAAGGCTCGGACTGCTGCTCTTCGGTTGTACCCCTTCTCGTTCAAGTCACGCGCAATTTGCTCGATTATAGGATATGCTTGTGGATCTCCCAACTCCCCCAAGGCTGTAATGGTGTATTGGCGCACTTGGGGTTTTTGTTCACGCTTCAGCAATTCCAGCAGCGGTTGGACGGCCCGTTGATCGCCAATCTTCCCTAAAGCCGAGGCCGCCAGCCGCCGCACGTTGCCGTTACTATCGTTTAAAGCTGCTAGCAGCTCTGGTACATGGTGTGGATCGCGGCTTTCCCCTAACATCACAACTCGTTGTGCTTTCTCATCATACTCACGCTTGACTTGGTGTTGCCCAGCATTGTTAGGGTGAATCTCGCACGGGAACTGCAAAGAGATCGCGGCTTTCGCTCGCAAAGCCTCTTCGCCCGCAGGCGTCAAGCGCACTATGGGATACTCGCCGCCGACGCTTTTGAGATACCCCATCTCCAAGAGCTGCCCGATGAGTTGAGAAATCTCTTTACGTCGCAATTGCGCGAGCCTCCCATAGGCGCGCAACTTGTCATATCCGAAGCGGCCCATCTCTTGACAGCGCGAGCCCGCAAGAATCTGAGCGAGCTTCGTCCGTCCTACCGCACAGTGTAGCTTCTGCTGAATCTCACGCACCGTCCAGAGAATCAAGAGCGCCACGCGTTCGGCTGTCGTCTCCGCTGGGCGCGCCGGTGTTATATTGGTCAGGCACGTCTCACAATTATCACAGCAACAAGGCACGGGAGTTTGGTCGGGATCGCCGAAGTGATCCAAGATGATGCGCCGACGGCAGCTATTCGTTTCTGCATAGATGACCATCTTCTGGAGTTGACGGCGCTTGTGCGCGCGGCGCGCTTCTACCTCTGCGGCCATCGTTTCTAACGCCTCCCGATTCAATGTTCCTATTTTGAAATGCAGATGAACCCCTTCGTGGCCTAGGCACTGCAGCGCACTGAGTGACTCCAGCTGAGCTAGGCCGACCTTGACCTTGGTCTCATGAATGCCTGTGGCCCAGCAGAGATCTTCTACGGTAGATACAACTGTGCCCTCATGGGCCAGGGAGCGAGCCGTCTCATACAGCGTAAAAAGCTCTTCAGAGCTTGGGGCATCGTTCTCGATGAACCACTCCTGAAGCTCTCGGTCTTGGGGGGAATAGAGCAAGATACAGTGGGCAGGGAGTCCGTCGCGTCCGGCTCGACCAGCTTCTTGGTAATACGCTTCCAAGCTTCCGGGAATGCTGTAGTGCAACACAAAGCGCAGATCGGCGCGGTTCACGCCCATCCCAAAGGCGTTGGTGGCCACGACCGTGGGGATCGCGCCGGACATAAACGCTTCTTGGATCTTATGGCGCATAGCGCTCTCCATACCAGCGTGATAGGGACGTGCATTGACCCCTAACTCTCTGCTAAGAAAACCCGCGACTTCTTCAGCCTGACGGCGAGTACCCACGTATACAATGCCCGCCCCAGCAGTGATCCTGAAAAACTCTCTCAGAGCACGGTACTTCGCTTCTACATCTGGCGTGTAGCGCACTGTGAAAGTGAGATTGGGACGATTGAACCCTGTAACGATCTTCCGAGCCATACGTAGGTCCAAGTGAGCGATGATCTCGTCTTGAACTTGCGGAGTGGCCGTGGCTGTAAGGGCCAGGGTAGTGGGACGACCAAGGGACCCGTGGGCGGCAGTCGCGATTTGGAGATAATCCGGGCGAAAGTCGTGCCCCCACTGGGAGATACAGTGCGCTTCATCTACGGTAAGCAGAGCGATTTTCACTTTAGAAATAGTCTCTAAGAAGGCGCGATGGCGCAGGCGCTCTGGCGCGATATACACTAAGCGATAAGCTCCTGCCAAGAGCTGCTGCAATCGCTCTTGCTGTTGAACAGCTGAAAGACTGCTGTTGATGAAGGTTGCAGGTATATGGCGGGCTTGAAGCTGATCTACTTGGTCTTTCATCAAAGCGATCAAGGGTGATATGACTAACGTTGTGCCCGGCAGCGCCAGCGCTGCCAATTGATAGATGAGCGACTTGCCCGAACCAGTGGGCATGACAACGAGCGTGTCCTGCTTAGCGAGAACAGAGTGAATCGCCTCTTGTTGTCCAGGACGGAAGTCGGAGTAACCAAAGCGCTCTCTGAGCAATTGCTTGAGATCCATGAAACCTCCTTACCATAAGGCTAGATCTCTTATAGCTCCAGAATACTCCAAGCCAATGCATCTACATCAGCTCTATCTGGGTCGAATCTCTCTACTCCTGCGGCGATGAGTTTTTCCGTCCCTGGGCTGCCTGGCACGGCCAGCACGCGACGCTTCAGTTTCAATGCGTGTCGCGCGGTGTCGAGGCTTCCGCTGGGATCGCCCGCCTCGATCACGATCATCGCTTGCGACAGCGCTGCGATAAGACGGTCGCGCATCATCAAGAATTGTCCGCACGTGCCGGCATTGGGCTCTAGCTCTGAGAGCAACGCCCCACGCGCCACGATGCGATCAGCTAGCGCTCGGTTCTGTTTCGGATAGACTCGACGCAGCCCACAACCGAGCACGGCAATCGTTCGGCCGTCGCGCGCATCGAGCGCCCCGCCGTGCGCCCATGAATCTACGCCGTGCGCGAGGCCGCTCACAATCGTTAGACCCCACTCTGCTAAAGTCCGCGCGAGCTGGCGCGTCCAGGCCATCTTCTGCTCACGATAGCCCGGATAAGCTAGTCGACTACCGACAATCGCTACAGCCCATTGGTCGCGGGTTTCTAATGAGCCGCGAATATAGAGCACCAGCGGGGCATCGCGCAAGTCTCGCAACAAGACAGGATACTGCTCGTCTTCTGGTGTTATGACTGTGATGCCCTCACGGTGCAAGCTCTCGATCTCTTGGGCAGCTTCCTCAAGTGACTGATGCAGAGTAACAAAGCTCTCTGGCGGAAGCCCCGTCAGGGCTGCAAGCACGTTGGGGTCAACGTGCCAAAGGGCCTCGATGCTGCCAAAGTGCTCCAGAAGCCGACGTGCCCGCGCACCACCTAAACCTTTCACCTTGCTCAACGCTAGCCAGTGCAACATGCTCATCACGGATGCGCGTGCCGTGTGCGCGTCAGCGTCACGACTTTTATTGATCGTGCTCCGGCGCGCTTGAGCACGCGCGTCACCTCCCTCAGCGTCTCGCCGGAGTCGTAGAGATCATCTAAGATCATAAGCACAAGCCAACCCATCTCAGTAAGTTGGAATGACGACCCGACGCGCCGGCTATGAATATCTAATGCCCAGCCCTCTTCCCACGGACCGCGCAATGGCTGTGGGCCAGAGAGAGCAAGATCGTTAGAAGAGAGGGGTAATGGAAGTAAGATTCGCTGAAGGACAGAGCGAATGCTTGTTCTCAGCTGCGCGAAAGACTCTCTCAGCGTATGCTTGAGACCCATAACTTCTCCTATGCCGTAGGCCGGGCCTCAAGCCAATAGCAGCTTATTTTGTAATACCTAGGACGAGGACTGGAAT
>JBKBIX010000046.1:0-12203 GCA_046293845.1 Bipolaricaulia bacterium
TGCCCTGCGCAAGTGCCATTTCTGCCTGCACCGAGTTGAGAACGGGGAGCTGCCGGCGTGCGTGACGACATGCATCGGTGAAGCGATGTATTTCGGCGATCTCAGCGATCCCCAAAGCCTCATTGCCCAGCTTCTCACACAGAACCGAGGTAAAGTGATGCGGGTCAACGAGAGCAAGGGCACACAGCCGAGAGTCTATTATCTGACTGACACGCCCGTGCTGTGCAAGTCGCAGCACCCATAGAAGGGAGGCACTATGAGCAAGACAACCCCTACTCTCACACGACGCAGGTTCTTGAAGACGACAGCGTTACTGGGCGGAACAGCTTTCTTTGTCAGTCGGTTTGGCTGGCCCGTCGAGCTGTTTGGGCAGTCAGCGCAATATGAGCTCTCCAAACCCGAGAATATTCTGTATACGGTCTGTCAGCAGTGCAACACCCAATGTGGGCTGAAAGTCAAGCTCTATGACGGCTTAGCTGCTAAGCTCGAGGGCAACCCCTACAGCCCTTGGAATCTCCAGCCCAGCGTGCCGTATACGACATCGCCCATAGCGTTAGCCAAGCTCAACGCGCGGCTCTGCCCCAAGGGCCAAGCGGGCATTCAGACCGTCTATGATCCCTATAGGATCGTGAAAGTCCTCAAGCGTGCTGGGAAGCGCGGCGAGAACAAGTGGAAGGTAATCCCCTTCGATCAAGCCGTTGATGAGATCGTCAACGGCGGCGATCTCTTTGGCGAAGGGCATGTGCCAGGGTTGAAAGAGCTCTGGGCGCTGCGCGATCCCAAGGTTGCCAAATCTATGGCCGACGACGTCAAAGCGATCTGGGCCAAGAAGACCAGCGAAGAGAAGCGCGCTGCCGTCGCAGCGTTCAAAGAGAAATACAAAGACTATCTTGATACTCTGATCGACCCGGATCACCCCGATCTTGGGCCGAAGAACAATCAGCTCGCGTTCATGTGGGGGCGGCTCAAGGGCGGGCGCGCTGAGCTGATCAAGCGTTTTACTGTAGAGAGCTTCGGCTCGGTCAACGCCCACGGACACACGACCGTCTGCCAGGGCTCGCTCTACTTCGCGAGCAAAGCCATGAGCGAACAGTATATCGGGGGCAAATGGACCGGCGGCAAGAAGTTCTATTGGCAAGCCGATCAGAATAACTCTGAATTTATTATCTTCGTCGGCGCGTCGCCGTTTGAGGGCAACTATGGGCCGACGAATCGCGCGCCGGGGCTGACGCGCGGGCTCGTGTCGGGGCGCTTGAAGTTTGCTGTTGTCGACCCGCGCTGCAGCAAAACAGCTTCTAAAGCTTGGAAGTGGCTCCCCATCAAGCCCGGCACCGAGGCGGCGTTAGCGTTGGCTATGATTCGATGGATCATCGAGAATAAGCGCTATGACGCAAAGTATCTGAGCAATGCCAACAAAGCCGCCGCTGCTGCTGACAAGGAGCCGACGTGGGCGAACGCGTGCTGGCTGGTCAAGATCAAAGACGGCCGACCCGACGCGTTCTTGAGGGCGAAAGAGATCGGGCTGACCGAAGAGGACCGCTTCGTGGTACTCAAGGATGGCAAACCTCTCGCGTTTGACCCCTACGACACGGCCAATCCCGTCGAGGGCGATCTCCTCATTGATACGGAAATCCAGGGGATCAGGGTCAAGAGCGGGCTACAAATTCTGTGGGAGTCGGCGTCTTCTAAGACGCTCAAGGAATGGAGCACGATCTGCGACGTCAGCGAGCGCGATATCATCGAGCTGGCCAAAGAGTTCACGAGCCACGGCAAGAGAGCAGCCGTGGACATCCATCGCGGCGTGTCGCAGCACACCAACGGCTTCTATAATGTCTTCGCGTGGTTCGCCCTGAACGTCTTGATTGGCAACAACGACTGGAAGGGCGGGATGATCCAAGCATCAACGTTCGATCACACCGGCGGCAAAGAGGGCCAACCATTCAACTTTGCTAAGCTCAACCCCGGCAAGACCACTGCTTTTGGGATCAGCATCATTCGTCACGGGGTCAAGTACGAAGAGACGACGCTCTTTGATAAATACCCAGCGAAGCGCCCGTGGTATCCCTTGTCGAGCGACATCTACCAAGAGCAGATCCCGTCTATGGGCGATGCGTACCCCTATCCCGTGAAAGCCCTGTTTATCTACATGGGCTCGCCGGTCTACGCCCTGCCCGCCGGACATACGAACATAGAAATCCTCGCTGACCCCAAGAAGATCCCATTGGTGATCGCGTGCGACATCACCATCGGCGAGACTTCAATGTACGCCGACTATATCTTCCCCGACTTAAGTTATCTAGAGCGCTGGGAGTTTGCGGGATCACATCCCAATATCGCCCAAAAGGTCCAGCCGATCCGTCAACCCGTGATCGCGCCCTTGACCGAGACCGTCAAAGTCTTCGGTCAGGAGATGCCGCTCTCGTTGGAAGCGATGCTGTTGGGGATCGCCGAGAAGCTGGGGCTGCCGGGCTTTGGCAAGGACGGCTTCGGCGAAGGCCAAGATTTTACTCATCCCGATCAGATGTATCTCAGAATGGTGGCCAACGTCGCTGCCGGAGACAAGCCGGGCACCGAAGTCCCCGATGCCGATGACGCCGAAGTCGAGCTGTTCATCAAATCCCGAC
Organism: Bipolaricaulia bacterium; assembly: GCA_046293845.1. Taxonomy (GTDB): domain Bacteria; phylum Bipolaricaulota; class Bipolaricaulia; order RBG-16-55-9; family DRXL01; genus JANXCC01. The sequence goes on from JBKBIX010000046.1 coordinate 2,625, forward strand.
GACACCTGCCCCAGACGGTCTTCGATCCCGAACGCTGGCAGAAGATCGTCGGGGAGAAGTGGTGGCGCAAGGTCGTCTATCTCTTAAATAGGGGCGGGCGCTTCGACGACTTCGAGCGCGGCTACGACGGTGACTACGCACGCAACAAGTACGGCACGCTCATCAATCTCTACCAAGAGAAGACAGCGCTCACCAAGAACAGCATGACGGGCAAGCCGTTTGCGGGCTATCCCGTCTATCTGCCGATAGCCGACTCCGTGGGTCGCCTTATTGAAGACGACAAACAGGGGTTCGATCTCCATCTCATCACGCACCGCGAGATCGTCCAGACGAAGTCCCGCACGATCGGGAATTATTGGCTGCTGGCGGTCATGCCGGAGAATTTTGTCGTGATGAACTCCCGTGACGCGCAGCGCTTGGAGCTGAAGGATGGCGATCTCGTGAAGATCGTCTCAGCGAGCAACCCTGAGGGCGTCTGGGACTTAGCGAATGGCACGAAAGTCCCGATGATCGGCCGAGTGAAAGTCACCGAGACGATCCGCCCAGGGGTGATCAGCTTCGCACTGGGCTATGGCCACTGGGCCTACGGGGCAACTGACGTCACTATTGACGGCGAAGTGATCAAGAGCGACGAGCGGCGTCGCGCCACGGGCTTAGGTGGTGTCGCTGGTGTCCATGCGAACGCTGCGATGCGCGTCGACCCGTATCTCAAGAACACGTGTCTTGTGGACGTCTACGGCGGCAGCGCCGTCTTCTACGACACGAAAGTGAAAGTGATCAAAGTATAGGCGAGGCTCACTCTTTTCCCTCACCCCTTAGTCCCCTCTCCCTTCTCCCTCAAAGGGGAGAGGGGAAAGAGGGGTGAGGGACTAAAAGAAGGAGACATCATGCGATATGCCCTCGTGGGTGCTGGGACGATCTTTGTCCTTTTGATGCTTCATCCCAATCTTCAAAACTGCGCCGTGACTGTCCAGCCGGGACAGTCTATCCAACAAGCCATCAATACTGTCGCTGAGGGGGCTATAGTCTGTCTTGCACCGGGCACGTTCACCGAGAGTATCACTATCAATAAGAATCTTGCGCTGCGCGGCGCGGGGAGAACTCAGACAGTCCTCCAAGGAGCAGTGCGCATCGAGCGCGACCAGGAGATCACAGTTGCCCTCACAAGCTTGACTGTAAGCGGATCGCGCTTTAGCGCGGGCGTGCGTGTCGCTGGTCAAGCCCTCGTTACCCTCGACGACGTCGTCGTCACGGAGAGCTTCATGGGGGTGCTCGCTGTTGGCTCTGCTCGCGTCGTGATCGCCAACGCTCTCGTATCCGGCAATCAGTACGATGGCGTGCGCGCCGAGGGTGCCTCGCTGCTTACAGTACAGGGCACCCGCGTTGCCGAGAACGGCCTTGACGGTCTGGTCGTGCGCGACTCCGCTGAATTGAAGCTCAGCGAGAGCGTCATCGAGAACAATAAGCGCTGCGGGCTGCGCGTCTTCGCTGGAAAAGCTTCTGGAACCCCCAACGCGATGCGCGGCAACGGCGCGGATCTGTGCGGCTTCGCCCCTGTAGCCCTGCGAAAGCCGCTCGTCCCACAGACTGAGAAGACCCAGCTTGCTGTCCCTGGGGATTTTCAGAATCTTCAGGAAGCTCTAGACGCCATCGCTCCCGGCGGCACGGTGCTCCTCCAGAGCGGGACGTATGAGGTCGGACTTACCCTCTGGAAGCCCGTCACTGTGCGCGGCAGCGGGGAAACGACTTTGAGAGCCCTGCCGGAGCGCCAGCTCGTGCTCTCGGTCATCGCTGACGCGCAGTCTGTCGTCCTTGAAGGTGTTACGGTGACAGGGAGTCGTGGAGATGGGCTGCTGCTCTACGGCCAGACGACTCTGCGCACTGTACAAATTCTCAAGCACACCGACGACGGCGTCGAGATCGCTGGCTCAGCCGTGGTGCAGCTTATAAGCAGCTCCGTCTCCGGCAGCGGCGACGACGGGATTTTCATCTCCGAAAAGGCCCAGCTCACTCTGATAGACTCAACGGTCTCTGACAACGGCGGCGACGGCATCGAAGCCCGCGACTCTGCGAGTGTGAAGCTCCAGAATTCGCAAGTCTCCGCCAATAAGCTACGCGGGCTGGACATACGGATCGCAGCCCAGTTGGAGCTCACAAGCTCGCGGGTTGTGGGGAATAAGTCTGATGGGCTGGTGCTGCGGGACTCCGGGCAGGCCCGCCTCGACACCGCCCAGATTCTGGATAACGGTGCCGATGGACTGCTCGTGACCGATACAGCACGGGTTTTGCTGGCGGGCTCGACGATCTCCGGCAACAGCAGTAATGGTCTTGAAGTGAGCGGCGCAGCACTAGCAGAAGTGCGACGCGCAGCTCTTGAGGGCAACGGCACGGCTGAGGGGTGCGCGCGCGCCGATCAGCTCTGCACAGGAGTGGTGGTCATCGGCGACGCTCAGCTTCGTCTTGTAGATTCAGCGATTCGGGCCAACGCCGACTGGGGCATTATGTCTTGGCTGCGGCGCTGCGGTGCCCCGTTCGATTTCTTCCGTGGCGCAGTGACGTTCGAGGGCACGAACACCATAGAGGGCAACAACAAATCCGGGAACCACAAGGGGAATCCGGGAACGCACCCGTTTGCGAATCTGCCCGACGGGCAAGTGTGCTTGCCGTAAATTTACGCAACTGCAGCTGCTGGCCGAGACGCGACAAAGCGCTCCAGCACACGCCCCAGTCTCTTAATGCCTTCTTCGATCTTCTCTGGGCTCATATACGAGAAGTTGAGGCGCATCGTGTTGCGCCCCGAGCCGTCAGCGTGGAACGGCCCCCCAGGCACAAACGCAACTTTCTCTTTAATAGCTTCCTTGAGCACTTCCGCAGCGTCCAGATGCTCCGGAAGTATCACCCACAAGAAGAGCCCACCCTGCGGGCGCGTCCAGCGCACCCCCTCGGGGAAATATCTCTCTAACGCTTTCAGCATGGCGTCGCGCCGCTCCCGATAGACTTCTCTAATGAACCGCACATGTTTATCTAAAAAGCCCCCGCGAGCTACTTCATAGGCCACCATCTGCGTAAAGGTGCTCGTGTGCAAGTCTGCTCCCTGCTTAGCTTGGACGAATCTTTGGATCACTTCGACCGGCGCGATGATCCACCCCAAGCGCAGCCCCGGCGCGAGCGTCTTAGAGAATGTGCTCAGATAGATGACGTTCCCGCTGTAGGGCGCGCCGTTGTGCCTCTGAAATTCATTGTCGAGCACAACTAACGACGGTAGATGATCGCCCTCGTAGCGCAGTTGTCCATAGGGGTCGTCTTCGACGATGGGCACGCCGTAGTGATCGGCGAGCTCTATCAGCCTCCTGCGGCGCTCCAGCGACAGAGTGACCCCAGCGGGGTTGTGGAAGTTCGGGAGCACATAGAGGAATTTGGGGCCGACGCGCAGGGCCGCCTCAAGTCTTTCAGTTTGCATCCCCTCGTCGTCTAAGGGAACAGTAACGTACTCGGCTTGATAGGCGTTCCACGCTTGGAGCGCCCCAAGATAAGAGGGCTTCTCGACCAAGACCCGATCCCCAGGGTTGATGAAGACCTTCCCGATGAGATCTAACGCTTGCTGGGAGCCACTCGTAATTAAGATATTATCGGGTCCGACGACGATGCCATAGCGTGCTGTATGGCGCGCGATCATCTCTCTCAGGGGGCGATAGCCCTCGGTCGTGCTGTACTGGAGCGCTTGCGGGCCATGCTCGGCCAAGACTTTCTGACATGCTTCTTGAAACTCCTTGACGGGGAAGACGTCGGGCGCGGGCAGGCCGCCCGCAAACGAGATCACGTCCGGCTGCTCGGTCAACTTCAACAGCTCGCGAATCGCGGAGCTTTGGATCCGTTGGGTCCGTTGGGCATAGCGCTCGGTCCAGAGGGTCTTCATAGGGCCTCCTTAGAAGAATATCCACGTCACCAAAGCGAAGATCGGTATGAGCACCAGCACTGAGTAGACCATATACCCGAAAAAGCTCGGCATCTGTATGCGCTCGCTCTCCGCTATAGCTTTTACCATAAAGTTGGGGCCGTTGCCAATATACGTATTGGCGCCCATGAAGACGGCCCCACACGAGACGGCGGCCAAGAAGGTCGCGCCGGCGCCGGTCTGGATGAGCTGATGCAAATAGTGCGGGACTTCCACCCCAACGCCCATCAGCCCCGCAGCCGTCGCTGACATCGTCAGATATGTCGGGGCATTATCTAAAAAGCTCGAGAGCACCCCTGTGGCCCAGAAGAACTGCCACGGCTCTTTCAGCCCAAGCTCCGACCCGCGCGCGTTCAAAATCAAGAGCGCGGGGATCATCGTGGCAAAGACCCCCGCAAAGACCACGGCAACTTCGATGATCGGCCCCCAGCTGAAGTGATTCTCGGCTCGCCAGCTTGGCTTGGAGAGCCGCCAGCTCAGCAGCGCCAGCACGAGCATAGAGCCGCCTAAGACCAGCTCGTGCAGCCCGTGCCCAAGGTGAAACGTCCCACAAAGATAGATCGTGAGCACGACGCCGCCCAAGAGAAAGATATTGCGAATCCCAAGAATCTGGAGCGGCTCGTGCTTGAGGAGAAGTTCGTCCAAGTCCCCCGGACGTTGGATATCCTCCGAGCGAAAGACAAGAGAATCCCAAATATAGAAGACTAAGAGCAGCGTGCCGACGACGGTGAGCCATTGTGGGAAGAGCTTTAATGTCCACTCGAAGGGGACGCCGTTGAGGAAGCCCAGAAAGAGCGGGGGATCACCCAAGGGGGTCAATAAGCCACCGATGTTGCTCACGAGAAATATGAAGAATATGACGATATGGGCCTTGCGCTGCCGTTTCTCGTTGGCGCGCAGCAGGGGCCGAATGAGCAACATCGAAGCTCCGGTCGTGCCGATGAAGCTCGCCAAGATCGCGCCGATACCGAGAAAGATCGTATTGACTTCTGGGGTGCCGGGGAAGCTCCCGCGAATCACGATGCCCCCCGAAATAGTGAAGAGCGCCCCAAGCAAGAGAATAAAAGAGAGATACTCGAGAGCTGTCTTGACGATCACTTCGACGCCTGCGCCGTTGACACAGATGGGCACGACGATATTGAGGCAGTTCTGGGCGAAGCTGGCGATCCCCGGGCTGACCCACGTCGCCAGATAGAGCGCAACGGGCACACCGAAAATAGCGCTGACGAGGGCTTTATTTCTATTCTTCTCCCAAAAATGCGGAGCAGCGAGGGGAAGCAGTGCGATCGAGAGCAACAGTAATACAAAGGGCAGCGCCGACCACAGGGGCAAGAGCTTTCCCAGATCTTGGCCTTCCATGCTCTGTACATTGTGCCGGAAAGATTTGAAGATCGCTATGACGCATGTCAGGGCGGAAATTGCGGTTGCGCAGAGTTGACAGGCTCAGGGTGTTTCAGTAGAGTGGAGCAGCTATGAGTCAGCTTCAGATCAAACCCTTCGACCCAAAGACGGCAAGCCAAGCAGACTTTGCAGCGTACAATGCGTTTGTCAATCAGATTCAAGCCGAGATGTGGCCCGAGGACCCGCCCACCGAACTCGAAGAGACGATCCGTGAGCTGCGGGCAACCCCGCCCTTCGTCGTGAGACAACGATGGGTCGTTTGGCACGACAAGAAGATCGTCGCTTATGGTCTAGCGACCTTCTGGCGCACTGAAGATAACCAACATCTGCTCAATTTCGACATTGCTGTCTTGCCGGAGTGGCGTCGTCAGGGCTGGGCCAAACGCTTACTCAGACTGATCGCTGGAGTAGCCCAGCAGGAGAAGCGTCGGCTGCTGATGACTTCGACAGACTCGGCGATCCCCGCGGGGGAGGCGTTCATGAAGCGCCTGGGTGCCCGCGTAGGGATGGTCTCTGGCACGAATCAGCTCAATCTGAGCGAGCTTCAGCGAGAACTGCTTTTGGCATGGCAGGAGCGCGCCCCTAAAGACGAGTTCGAGCTTGGGCTGTGGGAAGGCCCATACCCCGAAGAGGAACTCGATGCCATTGTGAGACTCCGCGAGGTGATGAACACCGCGCCGCGAGATAACTTAGAGATTGAAGACGTCAAGTGGACGAAAGAGCAATTGCGTCAGATCGAGGCGTCTCTTGCTGAGACGAAGACCGAGCGCTGGACGATCTACGTCCGCGAGAAGAAGACGGGAAATCTCGCGGGCTACACCGAGGTCTTCTGGAGCGCCTTTGAGCCAGAGACGCTTTATCAAGGGGACACGGGGGTCTTCCCCGAATATCGTGGGCATGGGCTAGGGAAGTGGCTCAAGGCGGCGATGTTAGAGAAAGTGCTGCGCGACCGTCCCCAAGTCAAGCGCGTGCGCACGGGCAACGCCAACTCCAACGCGCCGATGCTCAAGATTAACTTTGAGCTTGGGTTCAAGCCCTATAAGCAGTGGACGACGTGGCAGGTGGAGTTAGAGAAGGTCTTAGAATATTTGATGGGTACTTAAAAATCCTCGACCCACCGAACGGCTTTGAGCAAGCTATTAGTCACTTCATAGGGGAGCAAGGAGGGGGCAACAAGCTCTAACGCTCCTTCAGTGAACTGCTCCAAGATACGGTGGGCTGCGGGGCGGGTAGGCTCCCCCGGCAACATGGCCGCCATCACGACCGAAGCGTCAACGATCGCTCTCTTGACCACCGCGCGCCTCCAGATCAGACCGTGAGCTCATATATGTCTCTTCTAAAGTAAGCCCGCGCAAATGCTGATCAGCTAACTCCATGAGCCGGGCCAACGCTTGACGACGCTGCGCTCGCTCATACTGCTCATAGGGGCACAAGACCGCAACTGGCTTGCCCTTGGAAGTAACAGTGATCTCGGCTTTTTGTTGAGCGACTGCGCGCAAGAACTTGGTAAATCCCCGACTCATCTCCCTTGTCGAGATAACGAGCCTCTTCATGGTCATCACCGTTTGCCATTATATATAGTGCTGACAATTTGTTAAATGGTGTGCAACACCAGCTGGTCAGCCTTTTGAATCGGCTCTGTCAAATCTAAGAGGGCTACCATTCGTGGGACAGGGTATGCCGACGACGTGAAGAGCGTCAAGCAGCGCTTCTCAAAGAGATAGCGCGGCGCATGGGGCTGATGACCACGGACTAAGATCTTCTTGTCGAGCCTTCTCATGACCTCACGGAAGTAGGCCTCCCCATACTGAGGGCGACTGCCCCAGTCCCCAAGATAATACCCCGAAACTTCCTGCCAATCGCTCCACGTGATCGCGCGCCAGTTCTCATCCCCAAATTCGATCTGACTGATCTCACTGAGAGCCTGCACGTTGGGCAGCCCCGCATGGGCCGCGAGCACGCCGTTGGGCGTAGAGAGAGCTAAGGGAAGCAACGCGAGCGTCTCAGCAAAGTGCACACGACGCTCCTCGTCGAGCCCGTACCAGAAATCCGCGGGGGAAAATTCTGTATACTTCCAGCCCTCATGGTTGCCCTGCAATAGAAAGATATTCTCTGGGTGCTGCAGCTTCTGCTCCAGCAGAAAGAGAATATTCTCTAAAGAGTGGGGGCCACGATCTACATAATCTCCTAGAAAGACGAGCGTCGTCTCGGAATCTAAGTAGCGCGCGACCACGATCTGAGAGGCTTCCCAATCCCCGTGGGTGTCGCCGACGAATACGGCGCGCCTGCAAGAAGAAAGCTCTATGAGCCGCCCCTGGGAGGCGAAGAGCACTGATGCTTTTTGAAGCAGTGCACGCTCGTCCATCACAGCTCCGCGAAGCCTTTCAATTTTTGCTCAATCTTGCCGGAGAGCATCTTGACGATAGCTGCCCGACCCGACTCCGTCGCGGCGAACTTCTTCAGCTCGTCCGTGAATTTTGTCAGCTTCAACGGCTCGAGATACTTCTCGAAATCCCTCTGGCGCAGCTCGTCCAGCTTCTCTTTAGAAACTCCCATGTGCCGGATGATCTTCTTCAGCAGCGCGAAGAAGATATTGAGCCCGACGTTGCTCTGCACAAAAGAGTTCTCCTTCTTCCAGTTGGTGGGGAATGTCTCCTTGACGGCGAGCAAATATTGCTTGAGCACGTGATAGGGCGTGGACTCATCTTTAGGAGTCTTCTGCAGCAAGCCCTTAGAGCGCCCAATCAAACTGTGCCGAACCAGCCCGCTACAGAGACTTGACAGTTTCAGTAACCCGCCGTTGAACCCGCAATCTACATCGTAATCGAAGAACCTCTCTTCGTGGAAGCGAATGATGACGCGGGCCGCGATCGAGCGCGGATCATCTGTAGCGATCTCTTTGCTCAGCAAGAAATCTACTAAGTTGGCGTTGATCTTCTTCTGTTTATTATTAACAGTGCGAAAGACTGTCGCTTGTTCGGCCTTAGTGAGGTTCTGAAACGCTGTGACGATGAGCTTAAAATTCTCGGCGATCTCTCGGTTTTCGAGCTTGCAAAAGCTGTAGAGTCTGTGTTGGCCGTCGATGACCCAGGCGATGCCGTAGCGTTCGGGGATATGTAAGATCCCAACGTTGCCGTTGGTCGGCTCCCAGCGCACGCCCTCCTCGAAGCTCACGATGATATTGTTAGGGAAGTTGACTTCGAGCTTCTCTTTGGAGAGTTCCGCGGCGATCTCCATGAGCCGGTCTTTGTCAATCATTCTCTGATAGGCTTCGGTATGCGGGTCTGTGAGACGAAAGACATACGCTAAGGGCATGAGCTTGGAGGCTTCTAACTCGAATGTCAGTAAATCTTTGCCAAAGCGCGTCGTCTTGATCGCTGGGACGGAGATGATCTTGCCCGTATCGCGGGTGACGCCAAACTCGTCCTTCAAGAGAGAGAGAAGCGCCAATGCGGGGTTGAGCGCGTCTATGAGTTTATCATAGAAGCGCACGCGTTCGGCCGTCCAGATTTTGAGCCCTTGGGAGTTGGCTTTCTGCACGTCTTCAGGTTTGATCTGGGCCCACTCGAAGTTGACCACGATGACACCAAAGTGTGTTCTGTGGGGTTCGGCACGTCGTGCTTCAGCGATGACGGAAGAGAGCTTATTGATCGGCTCTAAGAGCGAGATGACGGGCGCGTCTTTCTCCTTGCATTCAATCAAGACGCGATAGTTCTCATACTCAAAAGCTGCGTCGATCTGCTGGCCAAAGAGGAAGAAGTCCGCGCCGCCGTGGAGCTGAATCTGTCCGGCTTTGGCGAATTTCTCCAAAAAGCTGTAAATCTTTTGCTCGAACGGATTGTGAAAGCGCACCTGTGTGACTGTCATAAGCACCTCAATTATACATCTCCGGGCGACGATCCGCGAAGAGGTCGTTCATCGCCGTCACTTTCTTGTCATCAGCTTCTGCAGGGCTGATCTCGACGATCTGCAGGGCTTCCCCATCTGGTGGGGCCTGAGCAAGAAGCTCGCCATTCGGCGCGACGATCTGGCTTGCCCCCGTAAAAGCAAGCTTCTTACCCCCGCGCTCTTCTCCCCCGTAGCGGTTCGCTAAGACCCAGAAGATTCGGTTCTCCATGGCGCGCACGCGCGTGATCTGCTGCCCCTTCCCCGGCAACACCAAATTCGACGGGTGACAGATAATCTGCACCCCTTGCAGCGCGAGGACTCGTGTTGCCTCCGGG
>JBKBIX010000047.1:0-11826 GCA_046293845.1 Bipolaricaulia bacterium
TGCTGAGTGAGATTCGTTTGGAATGTTCCGTTTGGGAGCATCTTAAAGATATCGAAGTCTCCAAATTGTGGAGGGTTACCGAAGATGAGAGGGGCGCGGGCGAAGGCCACGTACTGGCGTCCGTTGGGGCTGAGAGTAGGCCAGGCGTCCATGCCTTGGAGAAAAGTGATCTGGGTCTGATTCGTACCATCGGCATCCATGCGAAAGATCTGGGGCATGCCGCTACGATTAGATGTGAAGAAGATGCTCGTCTCCAGTACAGTGATAAAGAGCGCAAACGAACTCTTCAGCCCGCTGCTGTCGGTGACAGTCAGAACGGCCGTGTAGAGACCCGCGGCAGAGTACGTATGGGTGGCTGTGGCGCCGGTGGCGTCAACGGTGCCGTTGTTGTCGAAGTCCCACTGGTACTGAGCGATGGTGCCGTCGGGGTCGCTCGACCCAGAAGCGTCGAAGCTCACGGTGAGTGGGGCTTCGCCGGTCGTCGGAGTCGCTGTAAAGAGAGCGAGCGGGGCTTGCGCAAGTGTGCAACCGCTCAACGAGATCAAGAGCACAACGAGTAAAGAGATTCGTTCAGGGCGTCGCGTCAAGGCTCGTATCATAAAGTCGTACCTCCCTAAGCCAGCTATAACGCTTCTGACTATAGGGCAGCTGCAAAAGAGAAGGAAGGAAGGCCGTCGGGATGCAGGGGATGCTTTGTCTGCTTATGAGAAGACAGATGTCGTCATAGTGAGTAGGGCACCCCCGCATCATCTTGATAAAATAGATTGTGAAACTTTGAGCCGCTGAGTCTGTATATACTTTCGTCCGAAGGGAGGTCGCATGGGTGAGGGGGAGTTGGAGTTAATACAACGGGCGCTCAACGGAGATACAAGCGCCTGGGGTGAAATCGTGAGACGCTACAAAGACGCAGTCTTCGGGATTGCCATCGGCATCTTGGGCAATCCCGCCGATGCCGAAGACGCCACCCATGATGCGTTTATCCGTGCCTATGAAGGGCTTCACACGTTCCATCTCGACAAAAGATTCTCGACGTGGATCTTTGCTGTGACGGCGAACGTCTGCAAGAACAAGCTGCGCCGGGAGCGGCTCTTCGCCCCGCTGAAACATATTGCGAGATTGACCAAAGGGAATGACCCTGCGAAGCAGCTCGCCCAACAAGAACGCATCCAGATCATCCGAGAAGCGATAGACCAGCTTGGGCCTGCGTACAGAATGCCCTTGGTGCTGCGCTACTATGCTGATCTAGACTACAAAGAGATTGCCGAAGCCTTGGGGCTGCCCGAAGGGACGGTCAAGACGCGGCTCCATCGAGCGAAATCACAACTGAAGCATATTTTGGAGCAGAAAGGAGTGACGGGCCATGCATGAACACGAATTGGAAAACTTGCTTAAAGAGACGCTGACCCACTACGCTGCAGCTCATCGAGATCGTATCGCCGATCTGGAGTACGAGATCGTCGAGGAGCTTCCGGAGAGCCGGCTGAACCCGCGGCCACGATGGGGCCTTGTCGGAATAGGAGCCGTCGCCGTGGCAGCGGTCTTCCTGATCGGCTTGTGGGTGGGACTGAATCTTGCAGCTGCACCTTGCGCTGATCCCGATGTCTTGTGCTTGGTCTATCCCCATGCCAAGAGCGTCAGCCTCGCGAGCCAGTTTACGCTGTGGGAACCTGTTCCCATGAACGGCCCGGATCGCAGCGGTGTCTGGTGGATCCGGCTCCCCACAGATATTAAGCCCGGTCGGTACGAATACGGCTTTATCGTGGACGGCACACGCTGGGTCTACGACCCACGCGCGACGGAGTTCGTCCATACTTTTGACGACAAGATCAACTCGGTGCTGTATGTTGCTCCCCTGCAGAAGAAGAATGAGGAGAGTGAGCAGCCATGAAGCGCTTTTTAGCAATTACAGCTCTGATCTTCGGACTGCTTGTGGGAGGAGTCATCGCGCAGCCGACCCCTGAAGATGTCTATAGGTGCTTTGCGGAACTGGGTGTCTCCGACCTGCAGACGCTGCAGACTGCGTTCGCCAAGGGGTTTGCTGACAAACGGATCACCCCCGACACGGCGCTCAAGCTCTGCCAAAGATTAAAGCAGTCTTCAGCTCCGATCTCGTTGCGCGAAGGAGTGCTACAGATCATCGGGCGAGCATTAGTAGAAGAACTGCCCGTCACGATGCTTGTGGACAAGACGTTCGAGGGCCTCACCAAGGGCATCCCGCTCGACGTCATCAATGATGATCTGTTAGAACGGAAGACGACCCTCTCAGAAGTCAAGACCTTGCTTGCGAGCAAGGGTGTGACAATTAATCTCACGATTCGGTTCGGGACGGTGACGCTCAAGCTTACTCTCGAGGCCGTCGACACGACGATCACTGAAGCTGCGTGGGCTTTGGAAGACCACGTGCGCGGTGGGGGCAAGCTTGAAGACGCAAACGCGATCAAATCTGCGGTGCAGCTGCGGCTCGCCCGCAACCCCCTGATCCCACAGATGCTGACAAGCTATATCGACCAAACGGTGAGCGCTGCTGAATGGGCGCAGATCGCCCAGAATATCGCCAAGCGCCTCAAGAAATAGAGAGAAACAGAAAGGAGCTGTATGCTCAAAGTTCTCCTGGTCGTACCGTGGATAGTGATGATAGCCCTCTCGCTCACTCTGCGGGAAGACCCCACATCCCCGATCATGGCCGATCAACTTCTCTTGGCAGGCAGGTTCTACCGTGTCGCGCTTTCTAACATTGAGAGCGATCTCACGAGGATCATCGAGTCGGCAAAGCAGGCAGGGTTTTCGGTACGGATCGCTCAGGGCACTACGGTGACGTATTTTCTCGGGACGCAGCCGTGCACAGGCTGCACCCCGGAGAACGAGCGCGAGAAGCTCGTTTTTCCCCATCTCTTTGTGGACGGGGATCTGCTCTGGCTGCGCGCTGAGGGGGGGCTCTCGAAGTATAATCTGCGCCCTGCACAAACCAGTAGCTACGAGCTGATCGTTGCCCCAAAGACCACCGTGAGCGCGTCGGCAATTCTCGACGAGATCGGCGTAAAATTGACGCAGCTTGCGATTCTCGCAAATCCGACGTTGCCGTTGACGATTGAAGAGCTGACTGTCGTGCCTGGGGTCAAGCCTCCTAAGCCTCCTGAAGGCGTTCACTTAGACCCTGTGCTCTATGCACTGATGCTCATGCCCGATTGGTACGAGTTTGCGCCGCAGCAGAAGTTAGAGCTGTGGGGATTGCGCGTGCGGGTCATTGTCGAGTTGGTCTCCCCGCAAGCGCAGCTCGCCCCAGGTCACAATATTATTATTGAAGCGCGTTCGCCGTCGGGGCTGATGCGCGTGCTCGTGCCGATCCATCAGTTGATGCCATTAGCGCGCGATCCTGCGGTGAAACTTGTCCGGCCGCCTTACCAGCCGGGGCTGTAAAGGAGCTGAAAAACAATGCGAAGACATCAGTATCTCGTTTGGATTCTCTGCGGAGCAGTCTTGGTGCTGCTCGGCGCGGTGGGGCTGACCCAAGAGCCCTCTGACCCCAAGAGCGTGGCCCGCCTGGAACACGATTCGAGGATTGACAGTGTGCTGGAGCAGATCTTTAAGCTCTCTGAACAAGGGCAAGCACAAGCGGCAGCTCAAGCAGCAGCGCAGTTCCGCGTCCCAGTCTTTGGTAACACGGCTACTGTGATCTTTCAGGTCCCTGAGAGCGTCAGCCGGGATCCCAACGCTCAAGAACTGCTCAAGAAGCAGGTCGCGCTCATGCGGGGACAAGTCGTCGCGACGTCAAAATACGCGTGGAAAGTCCAGATACCCATGAATTTGGGGCTGTTGCGCGCTTCTCTGGTAGCAGCCAGCGGCGTGGTACAGTTTGTCCGGCCCCCACTCGTTCCCCAAACCTTAGTTGTCAGCGAAGGGGTTGCTCTCACCGGGGCGTCGCAGTATCACGCGATGGGCTTTCGTGGTCAAGGCGTCAAGATCGCAGTAATCGACTTAGGCTTCCAAGGGCTGACGAACGCGCAAAGCCGCGGCGAACTCCCCGGCGGCATCCAGACGTTCGACTATACCAATACAGGGATTGAGTCTGGGACCAATCACGGCACTGCCGTCGCGGAGATCATCTACGATATGGCTCCACAAGCCCAACTAATCTTGATGAAAGTCGGTGACGAGGTCGACCTAGAGAACGCCAAAGAAGAAGCGATTCGCCAAGGCGCGAAGATCATCAATCACTCTGTCGGTTGGTTCAACACGAACTTCTATGACGGCACGGGTACAGTGAATAATATCGTTGCGGACGCGCGTAGCCGCGGAGTGCTCTGGGTCAACGCCGCGGGCAACTACGCACGCCGTCACTGGCAAGGGACTTTTCGCGATACCAATTTCAACAAGTGGCACGAGTTCTCCAGCGGCGACGAGTCACTTACTATTACGGTGAACGCCGGAGATCAGATCGGGGTCTTCCTCACATGGAACGACTGGCCCGCCTCTGCGAACGATTACGATCTCTATCTTTTTAACAATAACGGAACTCAAGTGGCCGCATCGCAGCGCATCCAGTCGGGCACCGAACCCCCGATTGAAAGTCTCTTCTACCAGTCGTTCGTTCCCGGAACGTTCCATATTCAAATCAAAGCTGACGGGACCCCTGCACCGCGGACGTTCTCGCTCTTCAGCCTCAATCACGATATAGAATACGCCGTCCCCTCAAGCAGCATCATTGCTCCGGGGGACTCGCCCAATGCTCTGACTGTCGGCGCGGTGAATCGCCAGAATTGGACGACCGGCCCTATAGCCCCCTACAGCTCTCAGGGGCCGACCAACGCGGGGCTGACAAAGCCCGACATCGTCGGCCCTGATCGCGTTTCGACGTTTACGTACACAGAGTTCCCCGGCACATCAGCCGCAGCGCCGCACGTCGCTGGGGCCGCGGCGCTCTTGCTCTCAGAAAATCCGTCATTGACGGCAGGGCAGCTTGAGGCGCGTCTCAAGGGCGACGCTGTCCCCATGGGGTCGCCGTTGCAGTTTGGCTCTGGGCGGCTCAATCTCGCGCAGTCCAGCCCGCCCCCAGGCCAGCCCGATCTCACCGTAAGCGGGCTCACCTACAGCCCGTCTAATCCCCGCGTTGGGGATTTCGTCACGGTAAGCGGGATCGTGCGCAATATCGGGAACGCCGACGCCGGCTCGTTTGTGATCGAGATTCGCGACAGCGGCGGCACCGACCGACGCACAGCTGCAGGCCTCAATGCCGGAGGCGCAACGAGTTTCTCGTTCACGCGCCGTATCAACCAAGCGTCTGAGACGTTTGTCGTCGTCGCAGATGCGACCAATCAAGTCAACGAATCGAACGAGAGCAATAACTCTGCTGAGCTGCGCGTCACGGCAACGCAGCCCACGCTCAAGCCCGACTTAGCTATCGCCAGCACAGACTGGTCGCCGCGCACGCTCACGGTCGGTCAGAACGTCACACTCTCTATTGTGGTGCGCAACCAAGGACAAGCGAACGCTGGACCGTTTGTGATAGAACTGCGCGACAGCGCCGGGACAGCTCGTCAGACTCTTTCAGGGCTTGCCGTCGGCAGCACCGCGCCGGTCAGCTTCACGCGAAGGGTGAATAACACGACCGAGTTCTTCACCATCACCCTAGACGCGACGAATCAGATAGACGAGCTTGATGAGACGAATAATTCCGTGCAAATCAGGGTGGATGCGCAGCCGCAAGCGCCGCGCAAGCCCGATCTCACCATCGCCGGGGTCGATTGGACACCACGAACTCCACGTCTTGGGGAGAGCGTGAATTTCACGGTCGTCGTCCGCAATCAAGGCGATAGCGACGCCGGGCCGTTCATCGTCGAGATCCGCGATAGCGCTGGGCAAGACCGACGGACACTATCCGGGTTGGGAGCCGCAAGCTCTGTCTCGCTCTCGTTCACGCGACGGCAGAATAACGCAACGGAGATCTTCACGATCACGGCCGACGTCACCAATCAGATAGACGAGTCGAACGAGACTAATAATTCGATGCAAGTGCGCATTGAAGCTTTAGCCGAGACGCGATTGCCCGATCTCACTATTGACTCGCTCGACTACTCCCCGCGCGATCCCACCGTGGGCAGCACGCTCACCTTGACAACCATCGTGCGCAATATCGGCAATGCCGACGCTGGAGCGTTTGTTGTCGAACTGCAAGACAGTGCTGGGACGACTCGACAGACGTTGTCTGGGCTGCGTGCCGGGGCTTCCGTGCGAGTAGACTTCTCGCGCCGGCTCAACAGTTCTGCAGAGACGTTCACCGTCACTGCCGACGCCCTGCGCCAGGTCGCAGAATCTAATGAGACGAATAACTCTCGTCAGATCACGGTGCGGGCTTCGACACCTAGCCAACTCTCGATCTCTATAAGCACCGACAAGACAAGCTATCGCATTGGGGAGAGACTGCAGATCTCCCTACGCATAGGAGCCCAAGCGTATATCTACGTCTTCGACGTTGACCCAGCGGGACGTGTCTCACAAGTCTTTCCCAATGCGTTCTCGCGGCAAAATCTGTTGAACGCGGGGACATACACCCTGCCCGACGGCCCATATACTCTCACGATCAGTGGGCCAGAGGGCACCGAGTATCTGCACGCGGTCGCGATCACACAATCTGTAAACTTAGGGCTTGATGGGCTGCGCAACATGGCCTGGCTCAACCCCGAAGCGTTCCGCGCTGAGCTTGCTCGTCGCATCCAGAGCGTCGCGCCAGCAGCGACGTGGACAAGCGCGTTCACAAGCTTCCAAGTCGGTACGACTGCTCCCCCACAAAATCGCGCACCAACAGCGTGCTTTACGTTCAGCCCGACTAACCCTATCGTTAATCAATCTGTCATATTCGATGCGTCGTGCTCAACTGACCTCGACGGGCGCATTGTGCGATACGATTGGGATTTTGACGGCGATGGGCGCTTCGATGCCCAGGGCGTGCGTGTGGCGTTTACGTTCACTCAAGCGCGCACGTACACGGTACTCTTGCAAGTCACCGACGACCAAGGGCTGACAGGCTCAATATCCAAGAGCGTCACAGTGCAGACGACGAGCGCGCCGCCCACACCGACGCCGCGCCCGTACATCCCCCTTGGCGCCGGAGGACTCTTCATCATGGGGACGGACAAGCTCTATCTGATGGTCCAGGGAGCAACAGGCTGGAACAGCAACAGACCCTATCAGATCTCACTTGCTGTGAACGGGACGATTGACGGTGTCGGGGTGCAGACAGAAGGGGCGGCTACGGCTCAGCCTGTTCCGCAGATCACCGGGCAGGTCACACAGATCACGCTGAACGGATCGGTGCGAAGCAACGGGCGCGTCATTTACACGATCCAGCTCAGCGACACCGTCTCGGCTGCCCGCATCGAGCTGTTGCTTGACGTCAACGGCGACGGCACCCCTGAACGCACTCAGACCAATACGATCTTCATCTTCATCGCAGGTATTGCTCGCGTTCCGGGGTTCTACTTGCCGTTCAGCAACCCGTTCATCATCAAAAACGCGCGCAATCAATCGTTGTTACCGCTCGAGGAGTGGACGCGGCTGTGCGTGCCCGCGCAAGCGAGCGGCTTCGAGACATCGAGTTGTTGGCCAAGGTAAGAGAATGAGTGAGGCCCTCGCCCCCGGCCCCTCTCCCGTGAGTGAGTCACGGGAGAGGGGTGGCGCAGCCAGGGTGAGGGCCTTCTAAGTTTCTATCAGCTTGCGGAACTCCTCTTCCGAGAGCACGGTGACCCCCAAAGCACGCGCTTTCTCGAGCTTCGACCCTGGTTCTTCGCCGGCGACGACGTAGTCCGTCTTGCGACTGACACTTGACGAGATTCGGCCTCCCAGCGATTTGACCAGCGCTTCGGCTTGGCCGCGCGTGAAGTGTTTCAGTGTGCCAGTGAAGACGAAGGTCTTGCCCGCCAGCGCCCCGGCTTTCTGTGGGCTTGCCTCTTCGATGATTTGGACACCGGCTTCGCGAAGCTTTCGGATCATCTCACGGTTGCGCTCATCTTGGAAGAACGAGCGAATGCTCTGCGCGACTGTGGGGCCGACTTCTTCAACTCTAAGAAGATCTTCTTCGGAAGCGTTCATGAGCGCTTCTAAGCTCCTGAAACGCTGTGCCAAGAGCTCTGCCAGATGCCCCCCTACATGTCGAATCCCCAGCCCGTGGAGAAAGCGCGCCAGCGAGATTCGCTTGCTCTTCTCAATAGCATTCAAGAGATTTTCGGCGAGCTTTGGCCCCATGCGCTCCAGCCGCACCAGCTCGATTAGCCTCTCTTTGAGTCTATAAAGATCGGGGATCTCTTTGACCAAGCCGGCGTTCATGAGCGCTTCGACCCAGCGCTCGCCCAGGCCCTCAATGTCAGCTGCTTCTTTGGACGCATAGTGCAAGATGCTCTCTTTCAAGCGCGCGGGGCACGAGATATTCACACAGCGATAGTCGACTTCATCAGGCAAGCGTACGACTTTATCGCCGCAGACGGGGCAGCGCTCCGGCATAGTGAATCTCTTCTCTTCTCCGGTGCGGCGCGCGATGATGGGCTGGACGACTTCGGGGATGACATCCCCGGCGCGCTGGATGAGCACCCAGTCCCCAATGCGAATGTCTTTCTTGTCTATCTCGTCTTGATTGTGGAGCGTCGCGTGCTGCACGGTGACGCCGCCTAAAGGGACAGGCTCCAAGACCGCTACCGGCGTGAGCTTTCCCGTCCGGCCCACTTGTACGATAATATCTTTGACGCGTGTCGTCGCTTGCTTGGGTGGGAATTTATACGCAATCGCCCAGCGCGGATTGCGCGAGACTTCCCCGACAACCTCGCGAATGCGAAAGTCATTGACTTTAATGACGACCCCGTCGCTCTCGTAGGGCAGCTCCTCACGACGCTCTTGCATCTCGCGATAGAATTCTAAAGCTTCGTCTATGGTCTTACAGACTCTATAGATCGGGCAGACGCGCAGCCCATAGCGGGGCAGCGTCGTGAGCAGCTCTTCTTGCGTATGAAATTCAATGCCAACAGTCTGGCCCACGTCGTAGCAGAACATATAGAGACGTCGTTGGGCAGTGATCTTAGGGTCAAGCTGTCTCAGTGACCCTGCGGCGGCGTTGCGCGGGTTGGCAAAGAGCGGCTCACTGTGCTCTTCGCGCTCTTCGTTGAGCTTGCGAAAGTCTTCGATCTCCATGTAGACTTCGCCGCGGACTTCGAGCCTCTTGGGGATGGGCAATCCCTCAGCTTGGCGCAACTTCAAGGGGATACTCTTAATAGTCTTGAGATTCGCGGTGACGTCTTCACCGGTCTCGCCATCGCCGCGCGTAGAGCCCAGCACAAAGACCCCGTCTTCGTAGACCAGCTCGACGGCCAGCCCATCAAATTTGGGTTCAGCGACGTATTCGATATGCTCCCTCTCAGCGAGCTTCTTCACGCGCGCGTCGAACTCGCGGACTTCTTCATCAGAGAAAGCATTTGCCAGACTCAGCATGGGAAGAGAGTGTCGGACGGTCTTAAATTCCGTCTGCGGCGGAGCGCCGACGCGCTGGGTGGGAGACGTGGGCGATTTGAACTGGGGGAACTGCTCTTCCAATCTTTGCAGCTCGCGCAAGAGCTTATCGTATTCGGCGTCGGAGATCGTCGGCTGATTTAAGACAAAGTAATTATAGTTATGCTGTTCGATCTCCTCGCGCAACCGTTCGATGCGTCGGCGGGCTTCTTCCGGCGACAGCTTCATACTTCAAATACTAGCGCTTCTTGAGGCGATCTTCCAGTCGGTCGATGAGCTTGGCAAGCTTCGTAAAAACGATGAGGGCGCCGACGGCGATGAGCAATGCCGAGACCGCGAGCACTGTCCAGGCGAAGCTGGTGACCAGATCTGTCAGCGTCATGGTGTGCATTATGACAGATCGAGGGCCGGAAAGTCAAACACTATACAAACCTCTCTGAGAGACCCTATAATTAAATAATCTTGGGAAAGCTAATAGGCCGGCCGTGCTTCATCGCGTGCAGCGTCGCCACAAACGCTTTCTTAATTTTTTCAAGTTCTGCTAGCGTCAGCGGCGCCTCACTCAGCTGCCCGTCTTCTATCTTCTCACGGATCACTTGCTCGACCAGCTCCTCTAGGCGCGCCCCGTTCTCCACCGAACGCGATGACGCCTCGACCCCATCGGCGAGCATGACGATCGCTGTCTCTTTTGTCTTGGGCAGCTCGGCATCGTAGCGAAAGTCGTCTATCGAGCACTCTTCTTGCCCCTCACGGAGAGCTTTTACATAGAAATAGCGAATGACCGAGGTCCCATGATGCTGCGGGATGAACTGCAAGACGTCCTCTTTCAAACCATACCGTCGCCCAAGCTCGATCCCCTCGCGAATATGTGCAGTGATGATCGTCTTGCTCAGGCTTGGGGCTAAATTATCGTGCGGGTTGGTGCTGTTGTGTTGATTCTCTAAGAAGAACTCTGGGCGCTGGATCTTCCCAATATCGTGATAGTACCCGCCGACTTTCGCTAGGAGTGGGTCCGCGCCGATGGCTTCAGCTGCAGCTTCGCTCAAGTCAGCGACATTAAAGCTGTGATGATATGTCCCTGGGGCTTTCTCACGGAGTAAATCCAAGAGCGGGTGCGAGGGATTGAGCAGCTCCATCAACCCTAAGGAGCTGGTCTTCTGGGTGATCTGCTCTGCGAGGGGGAGCACACCCATAATGAGCAACGCTGTCAGCGGGCCGCTCAGCGTCGCCCACAAGAGCGAGTGGGGCGTAAAACCTCCCCAGATCGCCGTCCCACTCCCGTAGACGAGCGCGTTTACCAGAGCGATCTCCAGCCCTCCCCACGCTAAGTCTGAAAGCTTGCTCAGGCGCGTCACGCAGAAGATCGCGACAAATCCCCCAGCAAGGGCGATCAGCCCGCTCAGCAGCGGCCCAAGAAGCTCTATCACCAACGCCACGAAGATATTCGTGGCTACGCCCATGGGCAGGCCGACAAAGAGCGTCACGAGCGCTGCTGCCAAGGGGGCTGGGGCCAGATAGGGTACCCACGGGTGCATTATCTGAGCCAACAGCACAGTCAACAAGATCGAGCCCGCTGTAAATCCCAGAAGCCGGGGCGAGACTCTCGCTCGATGGGCATAGATACCCAACGCAAGAGACGCTAGCGCCATGAGCACCCCTTGGGCTACGATCTGCGCCCACGGCACAAGCTGCACTCCCCCCATTGTAGGCGTCAGCCGGAACGCTCCCAATGCCGTCAAGGCTGCCCACAGCAGCCCACTAGCTTCAACTTCCGGAGAGATACGGAATGGCAGGGATGTGGGGGCGAAGCGTGCTTCGCCCCTACTTGCCTTCGCTCTTCTCATAGGCTTCGATGATCTTCTTCACCAGCGGATGGCGGACGACATCGCGCTTGTCTAAGTAGACAAACGCAATGCCCTCGATATCTTTGAGAATTTTCTGGACTTCTTTCAGCCCAGACTTCCCGCGCTGCAAGTCAATCTGAGTAATATCTCCAGTGATCACGGCTTTGGACTTAAACCCTAAGCGCGTCAGGAACATCTTCATCTGCGTCGCTGTCGTGTTCTGGGCTTCGTCGAGAATGATGAACGAATTATTTAACGTGCGCCCGCGCATAAACGCCAACGGCGCGATCTCGATCCGCCCGTTCTCCATCAGTCTCTTGACTTCTTCGTAGGGGATCATATCGAAGATCGCATCATAGAGCGGGCGCAGATACGGACTGACTTTCGCTTCGATGTCGCCGGGGAGAAAGCCTAATTCTTCTCCGGCTTCCACGGCGGGGCGCGTCAGTATGAGACGGTGGCATCGCCCGCGCTTGAGATGGTCAATCGCGAT
>JBKBIX010000048.1:0-11771 GCA_046293845.1 Bipolaricaulia bacterium
GGTCATTCTCGTCGGCTTGGTGCTGGGGCTGCTCAACGCGCTGCTGCGCCCAATTATTATCTTTCTGACGCTGCCGGCAACTTTGATTACGTTCGGGCTTTTTTTGATCGTCATCAACGCGGGGATGCTCTGGATCGCAAATATGCTCGTCGCGGCGTTCGTGATAGAGGGCTTTGGCTGGGCGTTGCTGGGCGCGCTGCTCATCAGCATTGTCAGCACACTATTGTACGCTCTTCTCAAGGGCTGACGTTAGGGCTTCAGTCGCACCGCCCATCCCCCTAGAAGACCAGCCACGACCCCCACGAACAACGCGAGCCCAAGCACCCATATGCTCACCTCTCCCATCACCCCCGGCTGCGAGAGCTCCGGCAGCCAATAGTGAAGCCGATCCCAATTTCTTAAAAGAATCATCACACCGACAGCGATGACCCCAGCGACCACTGAGCACAGCACGGCTATACTGAAGAAAGACCAGCGAACCCCTGCCGGCGCAACACCCGAGAGATATAATATCTCGAGCTCACCCCGCCACACTGCTGCTAAGACCCGCACGAACACCCCCAGAACAGCTAGAGCAACGATAATAGCGCTGATCTGCAGGGCTGTAGCTACCGAACGTGCCGCGCCGTCTGAGGTCACGAGCGCCCGGAGCGCTCCCTTCTGATAGCTTTGCACGGCAGCCACGCCAGGGAGATCGCGCAACGCTGCTTGCGCTTCAGCGGTCTCAGAAATCTGACGCACTGTGACGCGTAAATATCCCGCCGGAGCACGCTCCGGCTCTATCCCGTCTTGCGCAAACCGCGGATCATGTGGGGGAATATAGAAGACTTCTGAGATCGCCTCCCACTGGCCCACGTAGTGATAGACTGAACGAATCTGCTCGTTCGAGACGCCGGGGTCAAAGAGCACGATCAACCGATTCTCCCCCCAATTGCCGCCGGCAACCCACACGCCCATAAAGACCACTAAAGACAAGGCTGTGACGCCCACAACCCCCACTACCCACAGCATGAGCCGCCACTCCCTAAGCAGAGTTCGTCCTAACTCTTTGATGAGAAAGCTTTTCATAGTTGTGTCCTCTCTATGGGGGCTTCATCGTAAGTTCGCCCTGCCCATAGATAGACAATTCGGGCACCACTGCGCAGCGCCCATCCCTTCTCCCGTGTTGCTATGAGCATGGCCACGCGCTTGCGCTCATGCACCGCTTGCAAGCTCTCCAAAACTTTTTGGCTGTCGTCATACTCAAGCCCGCCGAAGGGTTCGTCTATTAACACAAGCACGGGGTTATGACACGCCGCGAGCGCGAGAGCGAAGACCTTGTGCTGGGCTCGATCGAGCTCAGTGACGAGTGTGTCCGCAGCGTCGCGCATTCTGACCGTTTCGAGGATCTCTTCCGTGAGGGCTTCGATTGCCTCCTGTTCAAAGCCCAAACTCCCCAATTTGAATGCTAGCGCATCGCGTACCGTACGGCGGGGCAGCGTCAGTTGTTGGGGCACGATCCCCAAGCGCCGTCGGAACGCCGGCAGCTTACTCGGGTGCAAGCGCGTCACGTTACGATCGTCCACGAGAATCTGCCCGTGCTGGGGCTGCAACTCGTGACAGAGCAGTTTTAATATTAAACTCTTGCCCGACGACGGCGCGCCCACCAAGAAGACCATCTCGCTCTGATTCACCCGCAGGGTCACGTCTTCGAGAATGCTCTTCCCCTCAGGGGTCACAAACCGCAACTCCGAGACCTGCACTAAGATAGACATAGCTCACTACTGCGCACAGCACGCGCAAACCTCTCCTTGTTTGCTAGATCTCTCATGATCTCGATCTCCTCAAAAGATTTGCTGTGCATGAGGAGCTCTCTGACGTGCTCCCCTTGGTCTGCAGCGAATTCAAGATAGAGCGCGCCGTGTGGACGAAGATACCGAGGGCTCTCACGAATGATGCGACTGATCGCAGTGAGGCCGTCTGCGCCTCCGTCGAGAGCCACCCTGGGCTCATAGTGGAGCTCACGCGGAGCACGCTGTAAATACCCTGTCCTAACATACGGCGGGTTAGAGACGATCAGATCGAACTCCCCGCTCACATGGGAGAACCAGTCCGACTGAAGAAAGCAGATGCGCTCGTCCACACTGTTCTGTAGGGCATTCTCGCGAGCGAGCGCGAGCGCTTCTGCAGAGATGTCAACGGCTACGCAAGAGCTTGTTGGCCAGGCGCGCGCGAGCGCAATGGCGATCGCTCCCGATCCCGTGCCTAAGTCTAAAACCCTCTGCGGGGCATGGCTATAGCTTCGCACCAGCAGCTCGACCAATTCTTCCGTCTCTGGGCGCGGGATGAGCACAGCAGGGGTCACGCGGAGGCGACAGCCGAAGAACTCCGTATACCCCAGAAGATACTGTAAGGGCTCTCCGCGACAGCGGCGCGCCATGAGACTCTGGAGCTGAGAGCTTTCAAGGGGTGTCAGCACTCGATGGGGATGGAGATAGAGCTCGTCACGCGCCACCCTGAGCAGATGCGCCGTGATCAGCTCTGCTTCCCAGCGCGCTGATTCTATGCCGTGCTGCTGTAACTGC
This sequence comes from Bipolaricaulia bacterium, assembly GCA_046293845.1. Lineage (GTDB taxonomy): Bacteria > Bipolaricaulota > Bipolaricaulia > RBG-16-55-9 > DRXL01 > JANXCC01. The sequence continues at coordinate 2,565 of JBKBIX010000048.1, forward strand.
CGCGCTGCCCAGAGCAGCGCCCCACGGGCAGTCAGCGGCTGATCCGTTCGAGATACCATCTCCTTAAAAATATCTGAAAGATTGCTCAAAAGTCAAGCGTGTGCTAAGATAGGGTTGAGTGAAGGGGAAGGAACCGTGTTCACGTTCGCGATCTATCTCGTGTGCATAGCGCTCGGGGTCATGATAAGCGTCATGGAGGGGTGGGTACCGTCCCTGCCTCCGCCGCTTGAGGGGCTTCATCCGTGGGAGGCCCAGACCGTCGTCGGTGCGTTGGGAGGGTTTTTGGTTGCGCTCGTGATAACTAATCTTGCCCGACTCGTTCAGCACAGTTTAGCCCAAGAGGGCGGGGCGCGACGGCTCGTGCAAGGCACTGTCGTGAGCATTGCCGGGGCCCTGCTGGGCATGATCGTATCGTGGGGCTTAGAGCTGCTCTTTCCTCAGAACCCGCTCGTGCGCGCCCTGCAAGGGATCATCACGCTCTCGCTCACCGTGGGGGGATTTGCTGTGGGCCACAGGGAAGAGAACTTGTGGATAGAACTGCGGGGCCGTGAGCCATCCCCCAGCTCTCCTATCAAGCTTGTGGATACGAGCGCCATAATTGATGGGCGCATCGGCGACTTAGCCAAGACGGGCTTTATCGAGGGCAAGATCGGTATCGCTGAGTTTATCTTGAGCGAGCTGCACACTATTGCTGATTCTTCAGATAATCTCAAGCGGCGCAAGGGGCGACGGGGCTTAGATATCCTCGCCGAGCTGCGGCGCACCAGTGAGATCGAGGTCGAGATCATTGCTAAAGACTACCCCAGCACCCTCGACGTCGATCGGAAGCTCATTCAGCTTGCCAAGGAGCTGAACGCCAAGATCATCACGACCGATTATAATCTGAATAAAGTCGCCAAGGTTGAAGGGGTTCCCGTGCTCAATATCAATGAGCTGGCCAACGCGATCAAGCCGAGATTCATCCCCGGCGAGGAGATCGAAGTCGAGGTGATCGACAAGGGCGAGGAGATCAACCAAGGGGTCGGGTACTTAGACGACGGCACGATGGTCGTGGTCGAGAATGGGCGGCGCTTCATTGGCAAGAAGATCCGAGCGGTCGTGAGCTCCAGCCTCCAGACGGAGGCGGGCAAGATGCTCTTCGTGCGTCCGAAGGTCGAGCCGGTCAAATGGGAGCAATAAGTGCTGTTGTTCTCGCAGCGGGGCGCGGGACGCGCCTGGGTGCACCCCAACCGAAAGCCTATCTTCCCCTTCACAACAAGCCCATCTTGCTCTACTCCCTGGGGACGCTCTCACGATGCGATCTCATCTCAGAACTGATTGTTGTCATTCACCCCGACGATACCGAAAGAGTACGCCGTGTGCTGGAGGGCTTGCACAAGCCTGTGAGAGTCGTGTTCGGCGGGTCACAGCGCCAAGATTCTTCCCGTGCGGGGGTGCGAGCGGCCTGCGGGGATTTTGTGTTAATACACGACGCCGCGCGGCCCTTCGTCTCTATAGGGCTTATTGAGCGCGTGATCGCCGCGATGAAGAGCCACAGGGCCGCCGTGCCGGTCGTCCCCATTTCTGAGAGCGTCAAGCGCGTCTCTGAAGACTTTATTGTTGCTGATCTGGAGCGCTCCGAGCTCTTCGGTGCACAGACGCCCCAGGGATTTGAGAGAAAACTTGTGCTCGACGCGCTGGAGCGCGCGTGCGCCCAAGGACGCTACTTTACTGACGAAGCGAGCGCGCTCTTGGCCATGAGCGGCGTGCGGGCCAAGGCCGTGCCCGGCGATGAGCACAATATCAAGATCACGACAGCACGAGATTTACAGCTTGCTGAGTGCTTACTCACAGCTCAAGCTGCTTCTTGAGCTTGGCGATAAGCTCTAACGCTTCGAGGGGCGTGAGCGCGTTGATATCTATCTTTTTCAGCTCTTTGACAACAGGGTGCTCGTCGGCTTGGAAGATCGCTAGTTGTTTGGCAAAGCGCGGGTCCCTCCTGCGCGGCTCGCCCATAGCATCTAAGGGGTTATTCTGCAATATTTTATTGAGGATCTCATCAGCCTTGCGTGTGACTTCTTGGGGGAGCCCGGCCATGCGGGCAACGTGGACGCCGTAGCTGCCCTCGGTCGCTCCCGGAGCGACCTTGTGCAGAAAGATCACGTGATTGCCGTACTCTTTCACTTGGACGTGACAGTTCTTAACCCCCGGTAGGCGCTCAGCGAGTTTGGTCAGCTCGTGATAGTGCGTAGCGAAGAGCGTTTTCGCTCGAACTTGTGTAGCGAGGTGTTCTGCTACCGCCCAGGCGATGCTCACCCCATCAAACGTGCTCGTCCCGCGCCCCATCTCATCTAAGATTATTAAGCTGCGCTCGGTCGCGTTATTGAGAATATTGGCGGTCTCCAGCATCTCGACCATGAACGTGCTGTATCCGGCCGCGACCATGTCGCTGGCCCCAACACGAGCGAAGATCTTATCTAGAATGGGCAGCGTCGCTTCTCGAGCGGGCACGAACGACCCGATCTGAGCCAATAGACAGATCAACGCAACTTGTCTCAAATAGACGCTCTTGCCGCTCATGTTCGGCCCCGTCAGCACAATGAGATACTCGTTCTCTTCGAGAGAGAGATCGTTTGGGACGAACTGTCCGCCGGGGAGCAGTTTTTCGACAATGGGGTGTCGGCCATCTTTAATAGTGATCTCGTGGCGGTCGGTAAAGCGCGGGCGCGTGTAGCGAGAGAGATGCGCGGCCTCGGCGAGCCCCGTCAAGACATCTAATTCAGCGATCATGCGTCCCAGCTGCTGAATCTCGAAGACCTTCTGAGCGGCTTGATCACGAACTGTGCAGAAGAGCTCATACTCCAAGCGCTTGGAACGCTCCTCGGCCGATAAAATCTTCTCTTCGTACTCTTTGAGCTCTGGGGTGATGAATCGTTCAGCGTTGGCGAGGGTCTGCTTGCGATGATAGTCTGGGGGGACACGCTTTGCTGCGGCCTTGCTCACTTCGAGATAGTACCCAAAGACGGTGTTGAACCCAACTTTGAGCGTCTGGATGCCGGTGCGCTCGCGCTCGCGTGCTTCGAGCTCTAAGATCTTGCGCTTAAAAATTCTCTCTTGGGCTTTGAGCTCATCGAGCTCGGCCGAGAAGCCCTCTTTGATAATATTGCCCTCTTTCAGTTCGAGCGGGGCATCATCACGAATAGACTTGTGCAAGAGCTCGCGCAGCTCATCGAGATTTAACGCCTGAGATTGCACTGCGAAATCTTTGAGTTTTCTTGGGGCATCGCGTTCGGCCCAGCTTTGGAAGTGCGCGACTAGCTCCGGCAGGCGCTCCAGCGATTGGCGCAGAGACAATAAATCTCTTGGGGTGACACGCCCCGCGCCGAGCCGCCCCGCTAAACGCTCCAGATCAGAGATTTTTTTGATGATCTCGCGCACAGCACCGCGCTCAAGACCCTCGGCAACGAAGAACTCCACAGCATCGAGGCGCTGCTCGCAGAGCGCGCGATCGAGCAACGGCGCGAGCAACCATTGTCTGAGGAGCCTCTCCCCCATCCCAGTCACCGTGTGATTGATCACAGAAAAGAGCGTGGCCTTGGTGCCGGAGCCGCGCAGCTCCTCAAAAATCTCTAAATTGCGTTGCGTGAACGGATCGAGCCCCATCTGGCATGAAAGCTGATAGAAGCTTGGTGGGCGCAGATGTGTGAGCGCGCCCTTCTGAGTCTCTTGGAGATAGCTGATCAGCCCTGCGGCGCTGCGGCCCGCAAGCTCCGTTACCCCCAACCCAGCGAGCGAGACAACCCCGAAATGATCGAGCAGTTTCTGTATGTGAAACTGATAAGGCTCCAGCTGACTGATGGCTACTTTGTGATCTGCGGCAAACAGGCTCTGTAAAGCATTATCTTTCGCGAGAACGACTTCGGAGGGGCGGATCCTGTTCAGCTCGTTCTGCGCTTCGTTCAGGGAGAACTCCGTCGCGCGGAACTCCCCAGTAGAGATATCGGCGTAAGCAAAGCCGCAGAGATTGCCCTCGTGATAGAGCGCGGCTACGTAGTTATTGAGCCCACGCTCCAACAGTTCTTCTTCTAAAATTGTGCCAGGGGTGATGATGCGAACGACATCGCGCTCGACGAGCCCCTTCGCTTCTTCGGGGTCTTGGAGCTGCTCGCAGAGGGCTACTTTATACCCTTTTTTTAATAACTGATTGACGTAGAACGTGACGCGCTTGACGGGGACGCCAGCCATCGGCGCGTCCTCGCGCTTGGTCAGCGCGATATCGAGCTCACGCGCAACCAGCTCCGCATCTTCGAAGAACGTCTCGTAAAAATCCCCAAGCTGAAAGAAGAGAATGACATCCTGATGGTGCGCCTTAATGCGCAGATATTGCTGCATCATCGGGGTAAGCTTTGCTCTCGTCATAGCTCGCTCTCTGATGATAGCACAGCCCCCAAGGGCATACAACTCTCCCAATCAGCTTGGGTATTGATATTCACGAACGAGCGCAGCGTCGGATCAACAGCGCGCACCTCGTCCTCAGAGAGGATCTTTAGAGGGACGGAATCGAGCAGGGCGTGCAGGGAGGAACGCCCCTGCGCGTGCAGCTTTTCTATGACAGAAAGACAGTCTTTATGATAGATCGCGCACGTCGGCACACGGTGGTTCTGTATAGAGGGGACGACGGCCCAGGGGCGGGTTTCAAATCCGCCCCTACCCTCGGCATTGTCTTTCAGGAGGTCTATGACCGCCTTATTCACAAAGGGCATATCGCAGGCGACGGCCAGGCTGTAGGGGGAGCGCGCGTGTTTGAGGCCCGTGTAGAGTCCGCCGAGCGGCCCGATGTCTCTGATCTCGTCGGGGAAGATCGGCACAGTGAGAAGCTCCTGGTAGCGTCTCTCTGTCCCGGTGACGACGAGCACGTCGTCGCTCACCTCTTGGAGATATGTAACGAGATATTGGATGAGGGTGCGGCCGCGCCAGGGCAACAACGCTTTGTCGTATCCTAGGCGGCGCGAGCGTCCACCTGCCAGAACGATTACCGATATCGTTATCATATGACTCATTATAGCAGCTCCACCCAGACGTGTGCTCCTTCGGGAATCTCCTCAAGCTCTGAAGGGACACGGAGGATTCCGTCGGCCCGCGCTAGCGTCGAAATATTGCTGGGATGCCCCCACAGGGGCTCGGCGTACAGCGCCTCATGTGCTTCGTCTATTCTGAAACGCACGGCGACGAAATCCTCGCGCCCCAGGGCTGAGCGCACCGTCTGCGTCAAGTGCGCCGACGCTAGCTTGTGCGAGGGCAATAAGACCTTCAGGCCGCTGCGCCGCGCCAGCACCGGGCGCACAAACTTCTCAAACACTATAACAGACGAGACGGGGTTGCCCGGCAGCCCGATCACAGGCTTGTTCTCAACTATCGCGAAGATCGTGGGCTTGCCTGGCCTAATCTGTAGCCCATGTACGAAGACCTCTCCCAATTCTTGAAGAATTTCGAGCGTCCAGTCGCGCAACCCTACTGATGATCCCCCTGAGAGCAAGACTATATCAGATTGGGTCACAGCGTTCTGCACCGCTGCGCGGATTCTCCCTTTCTCATCAGGAACGATCCCCACAAAGAGACTTCGGGCGTCGTGAGATTCGATCAAGCCGCGCAAGATGTGGGAAGTGATCTGGCGGACTTGCCCTGGATGAATCTTTCTATCAGCTTCGACGAGCTCCGAGCCGATACTGATGATCCCCACCCGCACGCGCCCATAGACTTTCACTGAGAGAACCCCCATGGCGAGCAGTGCCCCGACGTCGACAGTGCGCACCTTGTGGCCCGCTTTGAAGACAAGCTCGCCGCACCGAAAGTCAGAGCCAACGGGGAGTACGTGTGTCCCTGGCGCTACTTCTGCGAAGATATGCACGACTTGGCTAGTCCGTCGCTCTGTCTCTTCGAGCATTATGACAGCGTCAGCGCCGGGGGGCATGGGGCCGCCGGTGGGGATCTCGCACGCTTCTCCAGGGTTCACAGAGGGCAATGTGCGCGGGTCCTGCCCCATCTCGCTTGCGCCACTTATTCTCAGCGTAACGGGATGCTCACGGTTTGCCCCACGGGTGTTGTATGAGCGTACGGCGTAGCCGTCCATTGCAGCACGGGCAAATCCCGGAACATCCTCAGGACAGAGGATATCTTCCGCGAGCACTCGCCCGAGAGAATCCGTCGTCGAGATCGCCTCGCTCTCAGTGATCGGCTCAATGTGCGCGAGCGCCAGGGAGATAGCTTCATCGAGCCTCTTTGTCTGCAATGCTCTCATCGTGCTCTTCCTTGTGCCCCAGTATTCTGCAGAATTATGACAAGTCCCGCAAGGGAGAACGATTTGCTTGTGCCCTGTGAGGCACGGTATAATCACAGTAGCCTTCATCATTCCCAAAGAGCATTTTTACTTTATGTAAGGGGTGCTTTGTGAGCAAATATATCTTCGTGACCGGCGGGGTGCTCTCCGGCTTAGGCAAGGGCATCACCTCGTCTTCTCTTGGGCTCTTGCTCAAGTCGCGCGGCCTGAAAGTCACAGCTATTAAGATCGATCCCTACCTCAACTGCGACGCAGGCACGATGAACCCCTACCAGCATGGTGAGGTCTTCGTGCTCGAAGACGGCACGGAAGTCGATATGGACCTGGGAAGCTACGAGCGCTTCTTAGATATAGACCTCACCAGAGAGCACAATATCACCACGGGAAAGATCTATAAAAGCGTCATCGAAAAAGAACGCCGCGGGGATTATCTGGGCGCGACGGTGCAGATCATTCCCCATATCACCGACGAGATCAAATCGAGCATCAAGCGCGTTGCTGAAAAAGACAAGGCTGACGTTGTCCTTGTCGAGGTGGGGGGTACAGTGGGCGACATCGAGTCCATGCCCTTCTTAGAAGCCCTGCGCCAGCTGCACCAAGAGCTGGGCGACGACCAGTGCATCTTCGTGCACACGACCTTGGTGCCAACGGTCTCGGCCGTCGGCGAGCAGAAGACCAAGCCGACTCAGCATTCTGTGAAAGAGCTGCGGGCCATTGGGATCCAACCCGATGTGATCATCGGGCGGAGCACGGCCCCCCTCACGGAAGGGATCCGCAAGAAGATCGCGCTCTTTTGTGATGTGCCCTTTGAAGCCGTCATCAGCGCGCCGGATGTGCCCTCGATCTACCAAGTCCCTCTCTTGTTTGAGGAGCAGGGCTTAACAGCTTTACTGCTACACAGATTGAAACTCCCCGCGCACCATGAAGACTTGGCGGATTGGAAACGCTTTGTCAATGCTGTGCTCCATCCCCACGAGCGAGTACGCATCGCGATTGTCGGCAAGTACACAGCTCTACGCGACAGCTATGTCAGCTACGTGGAGGCGCTCACGCACGCTGGGGCGGCCCTCGGCGTGGGGGTCGATATCACTTGGATAGAAGCGGAAGAGTTCAGCGAGTCCCAGATGGAAGGGGTAGAGGGGATGATCGTCCCCGTGGGATTTGGCTCTCGTGGGGCTGAGGGGAAGATCAGGGCGATTCACTACGCGCGCACGCAGAATTTGCCGTTTCTGGGGATTTGCTACGGCTTTCAGCTTGCGGTGATCGAGTTTGCGCGCTCCGTGTTGGGCTTAGAACAAGCTAATAGCGCGGAGTTCGGCCCGACCGAACACCCGGTCATCGATCTGATGCCGGAGCAAAAAGCCCTTACAGAGAAGGGCGCGACGATGCGCCTGGGCGCGCAGCCCGTGCTCATCGAGCGTGGCACGCTCGCCCACAAGCTCTATGGCGCTCTGGAGATCTGGGAGCGCCACCGGCATCGCTACGAAGTCAACCCTCGATATATCAGAGAGTTAGAAGCGGCGGGGCTGAAGTTCTCTGGAAAATCCCCCGATGGCCGACGCATGGAGATTGTCGAGCTTCCCCATCACCCGTATTTTATCGCGTCGCAGTTCCACCCGGAGTTCAAGTCGCGGCCGACCCGGCCGCGCCCGCTCTTTGTCGGGCTGGTGCAAGCATGTCTCGCACGGCGAAAGCTGGCAGTCTCGTCATGATCGTTGGGCTGGGAGTGCTCATCTTGTGGCTCTGGGCTTCACTCCCCACCCTATGGCCGGAGATGACCCTGCAATCCCCAGCGATCTCTGCAGAAGGTGCCCGCATCATCAAGTACGATGCCCAAGGAAAGAGACTGTGGGAGCTCGAGGCCGACTCGATGCACGTGACGGAGAGCGACAGCATGGCTGAGAGAATCGTGCTGCGCTTTTTCGACAGCGATGGCCGCGAGACGCTCACGGTGCGAGCCCCTCAAGCCCGCTTGCCCAACCGTACCGGGGACATCGAGCTGCTCGGCCCTCTCGTCGCTACGGGCAGTGAGTTCTCGTTCACCACAGAGAATCTCTTCTGGGACAACGAGAAGAGACTGCTCTCGACCCCATCGGCCGTACGCATCGAGCGTGACGACTTCACGCTGATCGGCCGGGGCTTAGAGTATTCTTCTGAGACGGGGCTCGTGACTATTCTGGGCGAAGCGCAGCTCACTCTACGCGCGCGCGGAAGAGAAAGAGAATGATCCTGCGCACCGAAGGATTAGTGAAGAGCTATGGGAGACGCCGCGTGGTGGATGGCGTCTCTCTGCAGATCCAGAGCGGCACAGTTGTCGGACTGTTGGGAGCCAATGGCGCAGGCAAAACCACGACGTTCTATCTTATCACTGGGCTGATCGCTCACGAAGCCGGGGAGATCTTTTTAGACGAAAAACCCATTGGCCGCTGGCCGTTCTACGTGCGAGCCCGCCAGGGGATTCATTATCTTCCTCAAGAGCCTTCGGTGTTTCGCAAGCTCAGCGCGTTAGAGAATCTCTTGCTCGTCTTGGAGCACTGGGGGAGGGAGCCGCGCGAGCGCCAGCACAAAGCCCTTCAACTCTTGCAGAAACTCGGCGTGGATCATCTCGCCGATCAGCGGGTGGACACCCTGTCAGCGGGGGAACGCCGGCGCGTCGAGATCGCCCGGGCGCTCGCGACATCCCCGCGATTTCTCTTGTTAGATGAGCCCTTCTCGGGGATAGACCCGATCTCCGTCGCGGAGATACAAGAGATTATCAGGGCGCTCGCATCCGACGGGATCGGCGTGATCGTGACCGACCATAACGTGCGCGAGACGTTGAGCGTCACTGATTACGCGTATCTGCTCAATGAGGGGAAGCTGATACTCTCGGGCCGCCCCGACGAGATCGC
>JBKBIX010000049.1:0-11642 GCA_046293845.1 Bipolaricaulia bacterium
CGCTGGCCTTGACGATAGGCTCTGTCCCCCCCCAAACACCCTATCAGGCAGAGATACTTCCCAGCGAAGGCCAAAAAACACAGAGGGTCGCGTTCACGTATCAGAATGACTCGCTGAGAGTTCAGAAGACTGTTACAGTTATCAACGCGCCGGACTACACAATGGGCGTCGAGCTGCGCATAGAGAACCCTTCTGCTGAGACGCTCTCGCTCCCCCAAGGCTGGCAGATGACCCTGGGGGCCGGCGTTCAAGATGTCCGATCCGAGGCGCGGTTTCTCTTCGACGGCGTGCGCTCCAGTGAAATCTTACAAAACTACAAGAGCTTCGAGGGCTTGGGGTTCGTTGGCACTAATCTATTACTATGGCTGCGCAACGACCCTGCCCAGACGGATATTCGCCCCTGGGTGGGCACTGATACCAAGGGCAGACAGATCTTGGGCGTGCGCGTCGAAGAGCTGACCCTCGCGCCCAATGAGAGCCGCACGTATCGCTTCACGCTCTATGCTGGACGGCTCAATTTAGTCTTCTTAGAGCAAGCGGGATTGCAGGGCATCGCCGATCACGGCCTGTGGAGCCAAGCCCTCGCCGGTGTGACAAAATTTCTCAACTTGCTCTACGAGTACACGGGCAACTACGGCTGGGCGCTCATCCTCTTTACTCTGATTATTCGATTGTTGATGTACCCGCTGACGCGCGCGCAGTTCCATTCGATGGCCAAGATGAAAGAGATCCAACCGAAGCTGGAAAAGCTCCAAGCGCGCTACCCATCGCTCACACAGCTGCGCGCGATGTACCCCAAGATGTCCGAGGACGAGCTCAAGCGTCGCGCCCGCGAGAACCGCGAAGAGTTAACCAAAAAACAGATGGAGCTCTTCCGTAAAGAGGGAGTCAATCCCATGGGGGGATGCCTGCCGGCTCTGTTACAAATTCCTATCTTTATCTTGCTGTGGCGCGTGATCGTCTACAGCGCCGAGGCGATCCATCTCAGCCCGGGATTCTTATGGATGAGCGATCTCAGCCAGCACGACTCGCTCTATATTATAGTTGCTCTGACGGTGCTAGCGCAGATCGCGCAGGGCAAGCTGACCCCTACCCCTGCCAGCGGCCAAAACCAAGTGATGACCTGGCTCTTCCCAGTCGTCTTCGGCTTCTTGCTCAAAGATTTGTCAGCAGGGCTCTGGTTACACTACTTCGTCTCCACCCTCGTACAAGTTGGCCAACAGCTTGTAGTGACGTGGGAGCTGCGCCGCCGCCCCAAGCCCGCTCAACCCGAACCCGATGAGACCCCCGCCGTCGAGGCAGCCCACGATGGACCCCAAGATCATTCAAGCAGTTGAGAGCTTCTTGCACGAGCTCTTTCAGATTGTTGGCGAGGTCGCTCGCCTCAAGCTCACTCAGAGCGATCAAGAGCTTCTCATTGATTTACAAGGAGCGCAAGTCTTCATAGGGCAGAACCAGCGCGCGCTGCGGGCGCTCGCCCACCTCGTCGAGATCTATCTGAAGAGAACCCTGAATATCGATGTGAGCGTCCAGATCGATGCCGATGGCTTTCGTGAGCACCGTCGAGCTGAGCTGCGCGAACTAGCTCTTCAATTAGCCGAAGAGGCCCTACGTGAGCATAAGAGAATCGTGCTCGATCCGATGGAGCCCTACGAGCGCAAAGCGATCCACGAAGCGCTCAGCGGCTTTCCCAACGTGCGCACCTACAGCGAGGGCCAGGGCGAGGAACGAAGAGTAGTCATTGAGCCGATCTGATCCGCCGTCACCCTCCCCTAAGACAAAGATCACCCATCAATCCTTCCGACAGTCCTTCCGTCAACGAAAAAATTTCTTTAGACTCACACCGACGCGATGGTTACCAAACTCGTGCGCCAGAGAGGGGTGCTTCATCTTATCGCTGTTATCCCCCTCTCTCTTTTTTTGTTCGACCCAAAGCCCTGGGGAGCGCTCGCGGGGGTTGCACTCTTAGTGAGCACAGCGACACTGGCCCGTCGCTGGTGGCTCAATTTTGCTAGCTTGCTCTTCGCAGCCCTGATCGCGTATCTTGCGGGCTATCGCATTGAGTTCATCACCAACCCTGACGGGGGCTTCTTCTATCTCCAGAACTGGGGCTGGCTCATCACCCTCGGCTGGATCATCGCTGTCACTCAAGGGGTCTACGTCATCGGGCAGCTTGAATCTTCGGGAAAGCTCTTGGCCAAAATATTGATCATCTCGGGAAGTGCTCTCTTGTTGATCAGTCTCGTGCAGGGGCAGCTCTTGGGCGTGATGCTCTTATTCGCTGTGCTTATGATCGTACTGGGATTGCGAAAGTACGATATGCCTGTGGAACGGTGGAGCCGAGCTATTGGCTACGGATTAGCGTTAGCCGCTATTGTCGGCTTGGTGAAGACGACGGCATCCGTGGCGTTGCTCGCTCCGGTGATCGCGTTGGGGCTGCCGTTGACGGGCACCCTCTCGATTGTGTACAGCCACAAGATCAACCTCTCATGGCTTGACGAGCTGAAGATCGGGCGGTGGAACGGGCTCGTCTTGCTGTATCTGCTTTCGGCCTGTGGGAGCGTCCTCGCGTTCCTGGCGACTCGGCTGGAGCGAGAAACTCTCGGTTTGATCATAGGAGTGAGTGGTGCAGGCATAGGGCTTCTCATGTGGGGTATCGTGCACCTCTCGCAGACCGCGAGCACAGCGAGGAAATTCGTGCTCTTTGGGGTTCCCCTTGACTGCGTGACGCTCGATGAAGCCGTTCAGAAGATAGAGAGCTGTGTGAGTGCGCGCGTGCCGGCTCTGGTGTGCACACCGGACACAACGGCAATTGTGCGCGCCCAGCGCGATCGCCGACTGAGAGAAGTCTACGAACAAGCCGATCTTGTGACTCCCGATGGCACGGGGATCGTGTGGGCGGGGCGACTGCTGGGAGCGTCAGTGAAAGAGCGCGTCTCCGGGATCGATCTGTTAGAAAGATTCTTTGCTCGCTGGGCGCACCGCCGTGCGCCCCTACGGATCTTCTTGTTGGGAGCAGCGTCGGGTGTGGCCGAACGCGCCGCGCAGAAGCTCAGCGAACGATACCCGAATCTGCAAATCGTCGGGGTGCATCACGGGTATTTCCGCCCCGACAAGAACGAGCAGATTCTCTCTCTGATAAATCAAGCGCAGCCCGATATGCTCTTAGTTGGGCTGGGGGTGCCGCGCCAAGAGCTGTGGATGCGAGACAACCGAGCGAAGCTTAACGTATCTGTGCTCATAGGGGTTGGTGGCTGTTTCGACGTTTGGGCGGGGAGACGCAAGCGCGCACCGACGCGATGGCAGCGTCTGGGATTGGAATGGCTCTATCGGGTTTGTCAAGAACCAACAAGGCTCGTGCGCGTGAGTGCGATCCCGGTCTTTGTGGGGCAGATAGCGTTGGTGAAGCTCGCGCAGCTTGTGGCGGATGGGTAGGGGCGAGGTCGCATGCGCACGCTAAAGGCTTGACAGGCGGGGGAGGGTAGAGTGTATAATAAGCTGAAGATTGGGGTTAGAGAGTTACTCAACAAAGCATCATATCGGTGAGTGTTCTGTTCGTTGGTTCTTTGCCAGCAGAGAGAAAGCGTCTTTGGGGCAGGGAGTCTTGCTCCAGCCTGCGAATGCGCCCAACAAGCGCTTGCAGGCGGACGGCGGCTATGCCGCCAAGGGTACGCGCCGCGAGCTGGCCGAGTTGAGTTCGGGCGAAGGAGTGGTTGGCCGTCACGCCGCCGCTAAAGCGCAAGCCGTTAGCCAGCGCAACCTGACTGCGAATCGGCTCATTCATAAGGAGAAAGGCTTATGTTGACTAAACAGATTGACGTGAAGGAAGCCCAAGTACGATTCCAAGAGTTGCTGTCCCAAATCGCCTCAGGGGTAGAGTGGATTCTCACAGACGGCATGACACCCATTGCTCGCCTTGTGCCTGTATCTGCTCGTGTGGCAGGTTTACACGCAGGGGCAATTTGGACGAGCCCAGATTTTGATGAACCTCTCCCCGAAGAATTCTGGACAGGCAACGCATGAAGTTGCTACTGGACACGCATACGTTTATCTGGTGGGACAGTGAGCCTGCCAAACTTTCGCCCCAGGCGCTGGCACTCTGCCAAGACCGCCAAAATGTTTTGCTGCTCAGCGTGGTCAGCGTGTGGGAAATGCAAGTCAAACTCCAATTGGGCAAACTGCGACTGACTTTGCCCCTGAGAGAGATTATCGAAACTCAACGACAAACCAACAACGTCGAGATACTACCGATTACACTGGCGCATGTGCTGGCATTGGAAAACTTGCCTACTCATCACAAAGACCCCTTTGACCGTCTGCTGGTTGCGCAAGCCATTGTTGAAGAAGCGGTGTTGGTAAGTGCAGACCCCCATATCGCCAAGTATGCTGTTCAGGTTGTCTGGTGATTGAGATGAAATGAGGCGCTGGCTAACCAGCGCATGCACCCGACAGGCTTCGCCTCGCTGCGCTCGTCGCAAGCGGGTTATGCCAACCGTTAGCTGGACTGATGGCATTATGATGGACATTCGAACGAAACGGGTATACGAACCAGCCGATCTGCACGATGGCTTTCGTGTTCTCGTAGATCGGGTGTGGGGAATGACGAAAGAGCAAGTACAGACCGACTGACGCTCTTATTTTCAGCTCACGATGTCGAATACAACCAAGCGGTCGCCTTGAGAGAATATCTGGTTTCGCAGTCCAAATGGAGGTCGTGCCAAAACCTGGCACTTGAGCATCACTGCACACCCAAGGGAGAAGAGTCAGGGCGACGGCTCCAAAATATCTTCTATTTCTAGCTGTACTTGTGGGCGACCCGTCCAGGTGTCACAGCCGAGCTTGAACGCTAACCCCACCGTGCCCGCACGCCCGACATTGTACGCGAACTCCCCCAGCGAGAACCCAATCGCTGAGAACTCCTTCCCCGCAGCAGCTACCCTGAGCTTGAGATGACGACTCCCGTTACCCACCGTGCGCAGCTCTATAATCTTCGCTGAGCGCAACAGAAATCTTGGGGTAGGATGGCCCATGCCAAACGGCGCTAATCGTAAGAGATCCGTGTATGTCTCCAACGTGATCTCTTCAGGCGCAAGCTCAGCCTCAAGCTCGTGCAACGGGTCTTCCAGATCGCGCAAGACTTCTCGCGCGTAAGCGCACAGGCGCTCTTTTAAGACAGGCAGCCTCTCATTGCGAATGGAAAAGCCCGCGGCCATCGAGTGCCCGCCATAGCGTTCAAACAGCTCGCCGTGTTTTTCTAAAGCTTCCATGATGTCAAACCCCGGAATGCTCCGACACGACGCGCGGCTGATCTCGTCTCCTATAGAGACCAAGACCGTGGGACGATAGTATTTCTCGGCTAAGTCCGAAGCGACCAGCCCGATCAACCCGGGGTTCCAATACTGCCCCGCAAGAAAGATCAGCTTCTCATTCTGCCAGTTGGGCTGGCTCCGTAACTGCTCTTCAGCTTGAAAGAGCAGGTCATCTTGGGCGATCTGGCGGTCTTGATTGTACGCGAGCAGCTTCGTTGCCAAAGTTTCAGCTTTGCTGGGCAGAGCCGTCACTAAGAGCATGAACGCGTCGCGGGGATCGCCAACACGATTCGCTGCGTTCAATTTGGGCACGATGATATAGCCCACTTCGCCGGTCGTCAGCCGTTGCGGATCGAGCGAGAGTTTTTCGATCAAGACGCGCAACCCCAGACACGCTTGGCCCTGAGCAACGCGCCGCAGCCCCTGCGCGACAAGACGCTGATTCTCAGCGCATCCGTTGCGCACCAAGGGCACTAAATCCCCAATGGTGCCGAGCATAACCAAGTCTAAAAAGTCTTCACACGCTTGTGGGGGCAGCCCACGCTGCTCATAGAGCGCGCGCACTAACTGAAAGACGACACCAACAGCTGCCAGGTCTTTATTGGGATACGAGCACCCCGGCTGCTTGGGATTGATGATCGCATATGCCGAGGGCAGCTGAGAGGGCGGATGGTGATGGTCGCTGATGATGACGTCAATCCCGTGCTCTTGAAGGCTCTGCACAAACTCGGCTTCGGAGATGCCGCAATCAGCCGTGATCAAGAGCGAGAAGCCCTCGTCTTTCAGACGACGTATGACGGCGTCGCTGAGGCCGTGGCCCCGCTCGCGATCCGACAGATCGACTTTGACCCCGTGAGCGCCGAGCGCGCGCAAGGCTTTATAGAGCAGCGCTGTGCTGGTGATGCCGTCGACGTCAAAGTCTCCCTGAATAAAAATCTTTTCGCCCTGGCGCAAGGCACAGTCAATGCGAACGACCGCTTCTTTGACGCCGCGAAGTTGCCAAGGCGAATAGAGGCGCCCCCGCTCGAGCAGTTCTGCGGGGGTATCAGGGGCACGCACTGCCAAGACCCGCGCCAGTGGAGCCGAACAGCCCAGCTCGCGGGCGATCTGCGCGGCCCGCTCACGAGAAAAATCTTTGAGGCGCCAGCGACGCTTGTACACCAGCGACTGCATCACGTGGGACATGAGACCGTTAGGCTTGGGCTACTAACTTCATGAAGCGCGCCTTCAGGCGTGCCGCTTTATTCTTATGGATCGCGCCGCGTGAGGCAGCCTTGTCCGCAGCTTTGGCCAACTGGGGCAAGAGTGCCTGCGCTTCCTGCTTCTGCCCTGCGCTCAGATGCTTGCGAATCTGCCTTATCACGTGGCGAATGCTCTCCTTGCGCTTCAGATTGCGCAAGCGGGCGCGCTCGCTCTGACGTAACGCCTTTTTCGCCGCTCGTACGTTGGGAATAACAGATCACCTCGATACATTTCAGGCTGTTTCTCCGCGCAAACACACCTTGAGAAAAAGCTGAAATATCTTATCAGATCAGGGCAAGGCCGTCAAGGGCATCGAGCACCTTGCCAGAAGCTTTGCTCTCTGTTAGTCTTATCACTATGGGATGCCTACAGGCTGTTCACGATGTCATGGACTGCGTGGACGTGGATACGATCATTCGCGAGAACGCGCGCATTCTCAGAGAAAATCGAGAGCGCTCGCGACGGTTCCCCCATATCTACGCACTGTATAACAATACAGAACTGATCGCGACGTTCTCGCACCTGACCCCCAATCTCCCCTTCGATGAGGTCTTTGGCAACTACGTCCTACCGAAGATCGCCGACGCTGCCGGCATCCCGCACGACCGCGTGATCAATTGCGCCTATGATAACTACATCCCGCGTACCGACACGCCTAAAGCCTATACAGTACAGTTTGGCATCGTCAACCCCAAAGTGCTCGACCCGGAGATCATCCCCAGCTTGCAAGAGGGGTTCTTCTACAATGCGCAAGAACTGATCAAAGACGGACAGAATCGTGTCAAGAGCGCCCCGGAGGAAAACTTAGAAGCGTTTCGGGCGCGGTTCGACCAGATAGAAGCGATCTTGGAAAAGCACTCCGGCCCTGGTGACGTGAGCGCCCGATTGCTCGCAATCCGTCGAGAGTTTTTGGGGCTTTTAGAGATAGACGTCATTCCTGAGGTCGCGTACTCTCGGGCTCTGCAAGCCAAGACCGCCGATGTCCTAGAAGCCCTCTACAGAGAAGGGTTCCCCTTCTGGGAGATGCCCGTCCCCGAAGAGAAATACATCAAAGACACGTTTCTCGTCGAGGGGATTGACGCACAGAAGAAGCGTCGCCACGTGCGCTTTGAGGACAATCAGTTTGTGTTTGAGTACGCCCCCAAGCACGAGAAACGCATGCGCGCTGAAGAAATCTTTGACGCTATGAGGCGCTTCGAAGTCATCCCCACAATGCCGTTGGTGATCCTAGCGACGACGACTGCGCCGCAGATTCCCCATCTTGGCGGTGGGGTCTGGAGGCAGTACGCTCCCAAGCACGTGGACGCCCAAGCCGAATGGCTTGGCATTTCAGAGCGCAGCGAGACGCTCATCTTGAGCACAGAGGGGCATATTTTGCTCAAGACGTTTCGGCGCAACGAGGAATTTATCGGCTTCCCCACGGTCTATCTGACCTACGGGCCAGGGCGCATTCGCGAGGCTTTAGAGAACGGCTACATGCGGCGGGTGGAGTTCAAGCGCCGCGTGCTGCTATAAAACTGTGACACGAGCCCGCTTGATCTCCTGCCCTTCATGACGAATTCTCACGGTGTACTGTCCTGGACGCACGCTGACGATCTCGCCGTCATAGGGCGCTTGCCCAATGCACTTAATACAGAAGCCCTCAGAGGGCTTCGGAGCGATCGCTGAGATGTGCACGATCAGCTCTGAGTTTTTCGTCTCTAACATCGCGTCGAGCTGATGGCACGGATCTGGCATGGTCATCCTGCCGGAGAATCTGATAACTCCGGGGCCGGCTTGAACGTAAGCATCGTCAGCGCCCGCGCCGCAGCTCGCTTGCCCTTGATGAAAACTGAGCACCGGAGAGCCGATGTCTACCGTGTGACGACAGCTTGAGAGCACCGTCAAGCCTGCCAGTGCCAAAGACGCGCTCAGAAATTCCCTACGAGACAGCATGGTCTTCACCCCCTTTCTCAGTACTTTCCTCAGAGCGGCACTTTGCTCACCGTCTCCCGCACGATCTCCGCGGCTTTATGAAGCTGGGCGAGCTCGTCTTGAGTGAGCTTCAGCTCTATGATCTTCTCCGCGCCGCGCGCCCCAAGCACCACGGGAACGCCTAAAAATATATCTTTCAGCCCGTACTCGCCCTGCAAGAGCACCGAGCTGGGAATGATGCGCTTTTTATCTAAGAGAATGCTCTCGACCATCTCGATGACGGCCGCCGAAGGCGCGTAGTATGCGCTGCCCTCGCCCAAGAGCTGCACGATCTCTGTCCCGCCCTTGCGCGCCCGATCTATAATCTTGGCGATTCTTTCTGAGTCGAGCAAATCGGTCAAGGGAATCCCGGCGACACTGGAGTATCTGGGCAATGGGACCATTCCCACGTCGGTATGGCCACCCAGCACTAAGCCTTGGACGTCTTCGGCGGAGACGCCTAGCTCCATCGCAATAAATGTCCTCCAGCGTGCAGAGTCGAGCGCCCCGCCTTGGCCGATCACGCGCTCTCTGGGGAACTGCGTCACTCTATGGGCAACGTAGACCATCGCATCCAAGGGGTTGCTGAAGATAATAAAAATTGCGTTAGGAGAGTATTGTGCGGCTTGTTCGGCGCAGCTTCTCACGATCTTGGTATTGATATTCAAGAGGTCTTCGCGGGTCATGCCGGGCTTTCTGGGAACTCCCGCGGTGATGACGACGATCTGAGAGTTCTCTGTATCTTTGTAGTCGCTCGTGCCGATAACAGACGAGCTGAAGCCCACGAGCGGGCTGGCTTGGAGCATATCTAAAGCCTTGCCCTTGGTGGGGTTTTCGCGCTCTGGGATGTCGAGCATCACGACGTCACAGAGGTTCTTCTCGACGAGACGCTGGGCCATTGTTGCGCCGGTGGCTCCGGCCCCGATGATCGAGACTTTCGGTCGCATAGAAATCGCTCCCTTTATCTTTAGAGATACGTCCTAAGTTACTGCAAAAGATGGGTAGGGCGCAAGTGGCGGTGTGTTGTGCTTCAAAGATGGTCTTGACAGTGGGGGGGACGGTATAATACTTTAGCAAATAGTCTCCGATGGGGAAGGAGGTATTTGCGATCACTTCTGAGTCAATACACAACGCCGGTGCGGACGGTAGGGAGCGGCTCGCTCTGGATTCCCTACACGCTGTCGCCATTGTACGACAAGCTATCGGGAGCCTGGCGAGTCGAGGGCTACGTGAACGAGCGACGGGTCTTCAGCGAGGCGTTTCCGCTATATTGAAGAGCCATTAGCTAAGGTCGTGCAACACCTGAAGTTAGCATAAATCGCAAAAATGAGGCGATCAGAATGAAGAAGATGCTCGTAGTCGGACTTTTAGTTGGCGTCGCCATCGTAGTAAGCTTTCATGCCCAAAGCCAGGGATGTTGGACTTTCTTCTCACAAAATGACCCAGCGTGGGCCTGTGATCAACTAGGAAGCTCAGGGCTAAGTGTGCGAGTGTAAACCCGCGACAGTTAAACGACTACTTGAAGCAGAACAACGGATATGAAAGTGGATGTCTTATCAAATGGAGCAAGGCAGCAGATTACGTGCGTAGGTATGAAGGGAAAGGCGACAAGTGGTCAGATTTTGTGTATTGGGATCCGTGGGATCTCTCGCTAAAAGAACGGCGTTTAGGAGATGGTTGGGTGGTCAAAGGGAATGTAACCCGTATTTATAGATGATTACTGAGAGAATGAACGGCGGCTACCGCTACGTCGTGCGCGTGCGGGGCTTTAACAAAGAAGTCTACGTGAGTGCGGTGCGCAAGCTCGTGATCTTGCGGTAGGCGCTCCCCTCTCCGTGTTGGAGAGGGGCCAGGGGAGAGGTCAGGGCGCGGTTCAACGCCAGGCAGGGATGGTGTGCGTACGCATTGAGTGATCATCACTTGCCATGAATTCATCTGGTGCGTATAATCTGAACACCATGACCAAAGCGCGAGCCGTAGCTCTGGAAAAGAAGTCCGTAAAGTCCTATACGTTCCGCGTCGTCATTGAACCTGACCCCTTTGAGGACGGGCGTATGGCTTATCATGCCTGCGTGCCTCTCCTAGAAGAGAAGGGCGCAGCGACGTTTGGCTATACTGTAGAAGAAGCCCTGGCAAACTTGCAAGAGGTCGTGCGCATGGTGCTCCAGAGCATGAAGCGCCATCATGAGCCCATCCCAGAGGAGCCTGAAGCGGAAGTCAAAATTTCATCGGAGCCCGCCGTCACAGTGACTCTCATGGAATGAACACCATTGACTACCACAGACTGCGGAGTCTCACTGCCCGAAGGGTGATCCGCGCTCTGGAACGAGATGGCTTCTCCCTGGAAGATCGTGGGAAGCATCTCTACTATCGTCATCCCGATGGTCGCGGCGTCGCTGTGCCCTTTCACAGCCCTGGCCAGACTTATCCTCCCAAGACCCTCAAAAAGATTATTGAGCGCGAGGCCAAGTGGTCTGCAGAGGATTTAAAACGCTTGAAACTCCTTCCCAAACATGACCCATGATTCACCGAAGAAACGCACGTACGTGCGGTGCGCAAGCTCGTCATCTTGCGCTAAGTGCTCCCCTCTCCGTGTCGGAGAGGGGCTGGGGGTGAGGTCAAAGGCGCGCTATTCGCTCGCCGGGCGCGCGCTCGGTCCGCTGCGTGTTTGACATCACTTCATGCTCGGTCTATACTGAGTTGCTATGGCCAAGCGCAAAGTATCTGTCAAACGTAATGGTACGAAGACGTACATCTTCCGTGTGGTGCTCGAAGAAGATCGCTGGCCCGATGAGCCCCCCAGCGAGGCCGTCTGGCGCGCTTATGTTCCCTCGCTGGATTCCGTCGCCGATGACACCGAGGATCACACCATCGTTATCTTCATCCAGATGGCCGCATTGTTCTGATTTTTCAAACCCCTGCCCTTTACGGTACAATATCTTCGCTATGAGAAAGCTCGACACCAAAACTGAGCACATTATCGAAAAGTTTGCTCACGAGATCCAAACGCTCTACGGCGACGATCTTGTCTCGCTCGTTCTCTACGGCAGCGCCGCCGGAGCTGACTTTGTGCCCGATCGCTCCGATCTTAATTTTCTTGTGGTGCTCAAGAAAGTGACCCCAGACGCCTTGCGCAAG
>JBKBIX010000004.1:0-35668 GCA_046293845.1 Bipolaricaulia bacterium
CATCTCCTCGTTGATTTGCGTGGCACGCACATCGAGCGCCCCGCGAAAGATGAAGGGAAATCCCAAGACGTTATTGACTTGGTTGGGGAAGTCGCTGCGCCCGGTAGCGACGAGGGCGTCGGGGCGAGCGGCTTTCGCGTCGGGATAGGGGATTTCGGGGTTGGGGTTGGCCATCGCAAATATAATGGGCTTTTTGGCCATCTTCTTGAGCATCTCTTTCGTAACTGTATTCGGTCCTGACAGCCCCACGAAGACATCGGCGTCGACGAGGGCTTCCGCGAGCGTGCGGGCTTTGGTCTTGGCGGCAAACTCGGCCTTGTACGGGTTCATGCCCTCTGCGCGCCCTTGATAGATCACCCCGCGGCTGTCGCACATGATAATATTCTCTTTCTTCGCCCCAAGGAGCACGTAAAATCTTGCCGTAGCGATGGCCGCAGCCCCCGCCCCACTGAAGACGATCTTCACGTCCGAGATCCTCTTGTTGACAAGCTCTAAAGCGTTGAGCAGTGCCGCGCCAGAGATGATAGCTGTCCCATGCTGGTCATCGTGGAAGACCGGGATCTTCATCTCTTTTTTGAGGGTCTCTTCGATATAGAAGCACTCCGGAGCTTTAATGTCTTCGAGATTGATGCCGCCAAATGTGGGCTCCAGCAGCTTCACAGTCTGAATAACCAGCTCTGGGTCCTCCGTGTTCACTTCTAAATCAATCGCATCAATGTCGCCGAAGCGCTTGAAGAGCAGGGCCTTGCCCTCCATGACGGGCTTGCCCGCCAGAGCACCGATGTTGCCCAATCCCAAGACGGCCGTGCCATTGGTGACCACAGCGACCAAGTTCCCTTTGGTCGTGTACGTGTACGCATCTTCGGGGTTCTTCTGGATCTCCAGGCAAGGCTCGGCAACGCCGGGCGTATACGCAAGCGAGAGATCACGTTGGGTGAGACAGGGCTTGGTCGGGGTGATCTCCCACTTGCCCGGCGGCCTGCGACTATGATACTCCAACGCATCGTGCTTGAGCGCCATAGATTACCCCTTTCTGAGATTTTTACTATAAGCGATTCTCTCCCACGATGCCATGATGGGAGACGCCTAGAGGTCTGATCTTGATCACTTTTATGTCTGAATTATAACGTAGAGAAGTCTATCGAGAATCATGGCGTTAGCAACACCTTAAGTCCTAGAATATCACTGAGGGTTTTTATGGATATTATCGTGCTACTCAAGCAAGTGCCGGATCTCGTTGAGGAGCTGGAGCTTGATGCCACGGGCACACGCGTGGATCGAGAGCGCGTCCGACACGTGCTCAACGAATTTGACGATCATGCCCTGGAGCAAGCCCTCTTGCTGAAGGAAAAGCAGGGAGGCCAAGTCAGCGCGCTTGCGCTCGACCGCGGCAATGTAGACGAGAGCTTATATACAGCTATTGCGAAAGGAGCCGACCGCGCCGTAAAGATCACGGGAGCGTTCGAGCACGTAGACACCCACACAGCAGCTCAAGTCTTCCACAGCATCCTCAAGACGCTCTCCTACGATCTCATCCTAACCGGGGTACAAGCCGTGGACGACTTGGACGGCCAACTCGGCCCAATGCTCGCGGCAATGCTCAAGCTTCCCTATGTAGGAGTGGTCACAGGCGTAACGATTGATGGAGCATGCTGCACCGTTTTGAAGGAGTACCCCGGCGGAGTGCGCGCTGAGTTGGAAGTCTCGCTCCCGGCGGTGTTGGGCATTCAAGCTGCCGAGAAGCCTCCACGATATGTGCCGATGGCGCGCTTACGCCAAGCTATGAAGTCCGCCAAGATCGAAGAGATGCCCGCGGAACTTCCTAGCGGAGCAGGTCTATCAGTGCGGCGGCTTTTTAAGCCGGAGGCCGCAGGCCGCGCCGAGATTCTCTCTGGCACGCCAGAAGAAGCCGTGAGTCAGCTTATACGTATCCTGCGCGAGAAAGGGCTTATCAAGGGGTAACCTATGGCTCAAGAGATCTTCATCGTGGCAGAGCACTTCAAGGGGGAGTTGGCCACCATTACGTTTGAGATGTTGGGCAAAGGGCGAGAACTCACGGATGCGCTCGGCGGGCGCCTCTGCGCCGTCGTACTTGGGCACAACGTCAAGAGTTTAGCAGAATCCCTTGGAACTGCTGATACCGTGCTCTATATAGAAGACGAGCTCGTGGGAAACTTTATCCCCGAGGCGTATCAGCGCGTGCTTGCAGGGCTTTTGCGCGAGCGAACCCCGCGGCTGACCTTAATCGGCCACACGTCAGTAGGGATGGATCTCGCTGCGGCTCTCTCTGCAGAACTCAATATCCCTGTTGTTGGCTACTGCACCGGCCTCCACGTCGCAGATGGGAAGATCGTAGCGATCAGTCGGTTCTACGGAGGCAAACTCGGAGCAGAGGTCGAGCTGGACAACGGCATAGTCACGATTCTGCCTGGGGCGTTCCCCGCCGACAAGGGTCGCACCGAGAAGAAAGCTTCTGTAGAGACGTCGAAGCCGCCAGCTTTAGAGAATCTCCGGACTCGCTTTAAGAGATTAATCGAGCCGGAAGCTGGCGACATCGATATCACCAAGGAAGAGGTCTTAATCGCGGTGGGGCGCGGCATCCAGGGCCAAGAAAATTTGCCCATCGCTGAGGAACTCGCGCACGCCCTCGGAGGAGCGCTCTGTGCTTCTCGACCCGTTGTAGACCAAGGGTGGCTGCCCCCAACGCGCCTGGTCGGCCGATCCGGCATGATGGTGCAGCCCAAGCTCTATCTGGCTCTTGGGATCAGTGGCGCTCCCGAACATATCGAGGGCATGAAGGACGCGAACGTCATTGTAGCGGTTAACACTGATCCGAACGCACCTATCTTTGAAGTTGCTGACTACGGCATCGTTGGGGATCTCTTCGAGATCGTGCCCAAGCTCACCGAGGAGCTCAAGCAGACGAAAGGAGCGTAACGCATGAGCCCGGCCAAGGAGACCTATTGGGGCATCCCTGGCTCTGTGCTCCTCTGGGTGGTCTTCTCAGTAGCTATGGGGCTTTTTGCGCAGCGTATCTATTTTCTGTATCGCTTGGTGCGCCTGGGCCAGCCGGAGAATCGCTTCGACCACGTGAAAGAGAGAATCAAGCAATTTCTTCTCTACGTCCTAGGGCAGCGATTACTGTTTGACGAACCCCTCATTGGGGTCGTTCACGCTATCGGGTTCTTCTGGGGATTTGTCTTCTACGCGACGAGCTTCGCGTGGACGCTATTAGTGGGGCTCTTCCCCTTCCTGCCTATACCCTCCCCTGAGGAGGTCGGACCCATCACGCTGATTTTAGAGATCTTCGCGATTCTCGTGCTTATGGGCATAGCCATCGCGAGCTACCGGCGCTACATCGCCCCGCCGCCCCATCTGGAGAGCACCAGAGAAGCCGCAGTTATTCTCATTCTCATTGGGTCTCTCATGGTGACGTTTCTGCTCTTTGACAGCTTTGCACAAGCTTCCGACGGCGCGGTGAGCCGGGCCTGGGCACCCATCGGATATGCCCTTGGCGGGCTGTGGACCCGCTTGGGAGTTGCACAAAATCTCGCTTATAGTCTCTATCACGTCTTCTGGTGGGCCCATGCACTGATCGTCTTAGCGATGCTTGTCTACATCCCGTATTCGAAGCATCTCCATCTGCTTGCAGCCCCTCTGAGTGTCTTCTTTGGGGCGCTGCGGGGCGGGAGCCTCCCGCGCCCGTCAAGCACGTCTGGAGCGAGCACGATCAGAGATCTTACATGGCGAGAGCTTTTTAACGCCTACGCATGTGCGGAATGCGGCCGCTGTGATCGCGCTTGCCCCGCGCTCACCAGCGGAGCCGCGCTCTCGCCGAGATTGCTCATTCATCATCTCAAAGAGCATCTCTTCGCCGTCGGCCCAAAGCTCATCAGAGCATCATCACTCGGACCTACCCCCCTGTCCCCCTTCCCTAAAGGAAAGGGGGAACTCCCCGCCCTCTTGAGGGGAGGGGCTGGGGGAGAGGTCAGCAAGGCCGTCACTGAAGCAGAACTATGGGCGTGCACCACGTGTCTAGCGTGCATGGCCCACTGCCCCGTGCGCAATGAGCATCTCCCGTTAATTATTCAGATGCGCCGGTATTTAGTGAACGAGGGTCGTGTGGATGCTTCATTGCAAGATGCGTTGACGAAGCTCTCGCGGTATGGGAATTCTTTTGGCCAGTCGGATCGTCTGCGCGGCAAGTGGACCCAAGGGCTGGATTTTACAATCAAAGACATCAGAAAAGAGCCTGCAGAGTATCTGTGGTTCGTCGGCGATTACAGCTCTTACGACCCGCGCATCCAAGAGATCACACGGACAGCAGCGAAAGTCTTTCATCGTCTGGGGTTGGACTTTGGGATTCTTTATGAGAGTGAGCGCAACGCGGGCAATGACGTGCGCCGCGTAGGAGAAGAGGGCCTCTTCGAGATGCTCGTCGAGAAGAATCTTAACGCTCTCAGCAAGTGCGAGTTCCACGAGATTATTACTCTAGATCCCCATACGTATCACGTGCTGAAGAACGAGTACCCCGACTATGGGGGGAGATTCACAGTCACGCATTACACGGAGCTATTCGCACGACTGCTAGAGAACAAGAAACTCTCGTTTAGCAAGAGACTGGGCTATCGCGTGACCTATCACGATCCGTGCTATCTGGGGCGCTACAACGGCGTCTATGACGCCCCGCGCAAGATCTTACGTGCCCTAGGGGTGCAGCTCAGCGAGATGCCTCGCTCCCAGCGCCATTCGTACTGTTGCGGGGCTGGGGGCGGCAGAATCTGGATGGAAGAAGAGGACTTGAAGGAGCGTCCCAGCGAGAGCCGCATCCGCGAGGCCCTCGCCCTCGACGGCGTTCAGTATCTTGTCATCGCTTGCCCCAAAGACATCGTGATGTTCAAAGACGCCATCAAGACGACCAACAGCGAAGGCCGGATCGCCGTCAAAGATGTGATCGAATTGATTGCAGAGGCCCTATGAGAGGAGGAGCACTATGGCCGAGGTCGCCGAGATAGAAGAGATCGTCGAATCGCGCCTGCACTCGCTCAACTATTGCTTTCAGTGTGGGGCGTGCAGCAGCGTCTGCCCCTTCAGCATGACCGTGGCGTTCAATCCGAGACAGCTCATCCTGCTGTCGCGGCTGGAGCCGGAGAAAGTCTTGGATACAGAGCAGATCTGGCTCTGCTCCTCGTGCAATGCGTGCGTTGCCCGCTGCCCTATGGAGGTCAAACCCCCGGAGGCGTTCTCATCCCTGCGCGCCAAGGCAGTAGAGCGCGGCAGCGTCCCAGAGCATATCTCCAAGACGCTCTTTGTGGCTTTGAAAGGGACAAATAGATATGGCAACCCCTGGGGCAAGCCGCGCAGCGAGCGCGCCAAGTGGGCCGCAGGGTTAGATGTCAAGCACGCCTCCGAAGGCGTCGAAGTCTTATATGATGTCGGCTGTGGGGCTTCGTATGACCCACGGGCGCAGCGGATCTCGCGCGCGATGGCCCGCGTCTTCCACGCCGCTGGGGTCAACTTTGGCATTCTGGGGGAGCTGGAAAATTGTTGTGGCAGTTGCGTCCGCCGCATGGGAGAAGAAGGGCTCTTTCAGATGCTCGCTGATGCCAACATCAAGAATTGGCGCAAGTACAAGATCGCAAAGCTCGTCACGGGCTCGCCACACTGTTATAACGTCATCAAGAACGAGTACCCGGAGCGCCCTGGGGAAGTGCTGCACTACACGCAGTTTTTGGCCGAGCTTGTCCAAGATAAGAAGTTACGGTTCGTCTCGGACCCGCCGCTCACCGTGACCTATCACGATCCGTGCTTTTTGGGGCGCCACAACGGGGTCTACGATGCGCCAAGACACGTCTTAAAGGCCATGCCCGGCATCACCGTGATCGAGATGAGAAACTCCAGAGAGCGTGCGATCTGCTGTGGCGGCGGCGGCGGCCGGATGTGGGTGGAACCGTTGGAAGAAGAACGAATGCATCTGGCAGAGATTCGCTACAGAGAAGCAGCAGCCACAGGCGCACAGGTGCTCGTCACCGCGTGTCAGTTCTGCATGGTGAACCTCCAAGAAGCGT
Source organism: Bipolaricaulia bacterium (assembly GCA_046293845.1). Lineage (GTDB taxonomy): Bacteria > Bipolaricaulota > Bipolaricaulia > RBG-16-55-9 > DRXL01 > JANXCC01. The sequence goes on from JBKBIX010000004.1 coordinate 6,069, forward strand.
CTAAGACTGTGGAGAAGAAGATAGAAGTGAAAGACCTCATTGAGTTGGTCAGTGAGCGCTTGAAAGAATAAGCGAAAGGAGATCGCTATGGAAGAAGTCGTTCAACGCAGAGTGAAATACGAAGCCGAGCTGGATCGCGACTTCGTGCGCTGGCTGACGTCAACCCCCATAGGGGAGAAGGTGCGGCAGTGTATCCAATGTGGGGCATGTAGCGGCAGCTGCCCCATGAGCATCTATATGGACTATACGCCGCGCAAGCTCATCGCGCTCGCTCGCGAGGGTTTTAAGGACGAAGTGTTAAAGAGTTACACGATCTGGCTCTGCGCATCGTGCTATGCGTGCACTGTTGAGTGTCCGGTGCAGATCAGTATCACGGATCTCATGTACATGTTGCGGGAGCGCGCCATCGCTGAGGGACTCTATCCGAGAAGATTTCCTACGCCGGTCTACGCCCAAGAGTTTACCGAGATGGTCACGGGTCGGGGCCGCAGTACGGAGAGCTTACTCGTTGTGAAAGCCAATGTGCGCTTAAGCCCCCTAGAGCTCGTGAAAATGATCCCGTTGGGCTGGCGGCTGTGGCGCAAGCAGCGCATCGGGATGACAGCAGAGTGCGTCAAAAACCAAGCTGAAATTAAGCAGATGCTGGATGTCTTAGAATCAGAAGAGAAAGGGCCGTATGAGCGCAAGGGAATTCTCTCCCGCCTGTTTGGGAGAAGGTCAGCCTAAGGGCTGGGAGGATTATCGGGCGAGCGTCTGTCTGCTCTGCGAAGACGCGCCTGAAATCCACCAGTTGCTGAGGGCTTTAGATGAAGGAGGAAGAGCTATGAACACACCCGTGAAAGAATATACGTACTATCCCGGTTGTTCTGTGAGGACCACGGCCAAGCACTACGAAGAGTCGCTACTGCGCGTCTTCGACGCCTTGGGGTTGAAGCTTTATGAGCTTGAGGACTGGAACTGCTGCGGCGCGACAATGTGCAGCTCGGTCAGTCGTTTGACTTCGTATGCGCTGTCGGCGCGCAACTTGAGCCGGGCGGAGCGCGAGGGGCGCGACTTAGTAGCGCCATGCAGCGCGTGTTACTTGGCACTCAACAAGACCAAAGATTATCTAACTCATGACGAAGAGGTGCGCCAGAAAGTTGGGCGGGCTTTAGCTGCCGTAGGGATGAAGTACACTGGGGGAGTCCGCGTGCGGCACCCCTTAGAAGTGATCATCAATGACGTCGGGCTTGAAGAGATAAAGAGAAGAGTGAAGCGCCCCTTAGTGGGCTTTAAAGTTGCGGCTTACTATGGCTGCCAGACGACCCGGCCTTATAAAGAATTTGACGACCCCTTCTACCCAGAGACCCTCGATAAGCTCTTAGCGGCCTTGGGCGCCGAAGTCGTGGACTGGTCGTTGAAGACCCGCTGCTGCGGCGGCTCGGTTACGGGACTTGTCGAGGAAGTGGGGCTGCGGCTCAACTATATTCTGCTCAACGAAGCCCACAAGAAGGGAGCCAATGTCATCGCTACTACGTGCCCACTGTGTCAATTCAATCTCGACTGCTACCAGAGCAAGATCATCAAGCGCTACGATTTGGGCTTCAGCGTGCCGGTGCTCTTCTTCACGCAACTGTTGGGGCTGGCTCTTGGGATTAGTGAGAAGGAGCTGGGCTTTGCCCGCGTGATGGTTCCAGTCGAACCGTTACTGAGCAGCATAGCTACAGCTTCGGAGGGAGGTCGCCATGTCCGCGTCTGAACCTAAACCTAACGGCGCACCGAAGATCGGCGTCTATATCTGTCACTGCGGCGTCAACATCGCGGCGAAAGTCAACATTGCTGAAGTCGTCGAGTTCGCCCAGAGATTGCCGTTCGTCACCGTTGCTCGCGAGTATAAGTTCATGTGCTCCGACCCTGGACAAGAGCTGATTCAGCAAGACCTACGCGAGGGAAAAGTCAATCGGGTCGTTGTCGCATCGTGCTCGCCGTTGATGCACGAAGCAACGTTTAGGAGAGCGACGGCCGAAGGCGGGCAAAACCCGTTCTTCTTCCAGATGGCCAACATTCGCGAGCACGTGAGCTGGGTCACCGAAGACGAGAGGGACGCGACGGAGAAAGCGAAAGCGCTCATCGCCGCGGCGGTGCGACGTGTGGCGTTCCACAAGCCGTTGGAGAAGAAGCGCGTCCCAGTTCACCCTCATACGCTCGTCGTAGGCGCTGGGATTGCCGGAATTGAAGCAGCTCTCAGAATTGCGGACTCGGGCAAGAAGGTCTATCTCGTCGAACGCGAGCCGACCATCGGGGGGCACATGGCCCAGTTTGACAAGACCTTCCCGACGCTCGACTGCGCGGCTTGTATTCTCACCCCCAAGATGACCCAAGTGCGCGCTCATCCCAATATTGAGCTTCTGGCGTACTCCGAAGTCGAGTCCGTCGAACCGTATGATCTGAGAAACTTTAAAGTGCGAATTCGGCGCAAGGCGCGCTATGTCAACGAAGACACGTGCACAGGATGTGGGCTATGTGCTGATGTCTGCCCGGTGAGCGTGCCCTCGGAGTTCGACGAAGGCTTGGGCATGCGCAAAGCGATCTACAGGCCATTCCCCCAAGCCGTGCCCAACGTCTTCACCATCTCGCGACGGGGCACACCGCCCTGTCAGGCCGCGTGCTCGATCCACCAGAACGCCCAGGGCTATATCACGCTCATTGCCCATGGCAAGTTCAAGGAAGCCCTCGATGTTATTCTGAGAGACAACCCGTTGCCCTCGATCTGTGGGCGCATCTGCACCCACCCGTGCACGGTCAACTGCACGCGGGGCACTGTGGACGAGCCACTCAATATCCCGGGGCTGAAGCGCTTCGTCACCGATCTCTTCCCAGATTATAAGCTCCCACAGCCTGCAGTGAACCGTTCAGAGAGGATCGCGATAGTCGGCTCCGGCCCTGCCGGGCTGATGTGCGCGTATGAACTGAGACAACGGGGCTACTGGCCTACTATCTACGAAGCGCAGCCCGTCCCCGGCGGGATGCTCTCCTTGGGGATTCCCGCATTCCGGCTCCCACGCGACGTCATCAATAAAGAGATCAATAGACTGAAAGAGATCGGGATCGAGATCAAGACCAATACCCCTGTAGGCAAAGCGATCACTTTGGAGCAGCTGCGCAAGCAATACGCCGCGGTCTTCATCGGGATCGGAGCGCACGTCGAGCGCAAGCTCAACGTTCCAGGAGAAGACTTGCCCACTGTCTGGGGCGGGATCGAGTTTTTAAGAAAAGTCAATCTCGAAGGGCCATTCAAGCTCGGAGAGAGAGTCTTGGTGATCGGTGGAGGCAACTCGGCGATAGACGCAGCGCGCACGGCACTCCGGTGTGGCGCGAAGGAAGTGACAATAGTCTATCGGCGCACGCGCGCCGAGATGCCTGCTGACCCCAAGGAGATCGAAGCTGCCGAAGAAGAGGGCGTCAAGATGCTCTTCTTGTCAGCTCCCAAGACGATCTTAGGCAGCAAAGAGACGGGTGTGACGGCGCTGGAGTGCCTGAAGATGAAGCTCGGCGCGCCCGACGCTTCAGGGCGCCCCGCGCCAGAGCCGATCCCCGGCTCGGAGTTCACCCTCCCGTGCGATGCGATCATCGTCACCATTGGGCAGGTGCCCGATCTGGCGTCACTGGGCGACAAGCTCGGTATTGAGACGACCAAGTGGGGCACATTCAAAGTCGACGAAGTAACGCTGGAGACGAATATCCCTGGGGTCTTCGCTGGTGGCGACTGCGTCACTGGGCCCGACGTCGTCGTCAACGCCATGTACGCCGGCAAGAAGGCCGCGATCTCAATAGATCGCTATCTGAACAAATTAGATATGCGCGTGGGGCGCGAGCGCGAAGGCCCCTATCGCACCGAGTACGCTATCGACACCAGCGGCGTGTCAATGCAAAAGCAGATCCCGATGCCCGCTATCGAGCTTGCACGTCGCCGCACGTTCGACGAGGTGCACACGGGCTACACCCAACAGATGGCGCAAAACGAAGCGAAGCGTTGTCTCGATTGCGCGATCTGCTGCGATTGTCGGCTCTGCTCGACCGTCTGCGAAGCGAAAGCCATCAATTACGAGATGAAGGACGAGATTCGAGAGGTCGTGGTGGGCGCGATTATACTCGCCACAGGGTTCAAGACATTTGACCCGCGCCGCGCTCCCTATACAGGCTATGGGCGGTACGACAACGTGCTGACGGCTCTAGAGTTTGAGCGCATGGTCAACTCCGCTGGCCCCACCGGCGGCAAGATCCTGCTCAAAAACGGGAAGGAGCCGAAGGCTATCGGGATTATCCATTGTGTGGGCTCGCGCGACAAGCGTTTCAACCCCTACTGCTCGCGCGTCTGCTGCATGTACTCGCTCAAATTCGCACACTTGGTGAAAGAGCGCACCAAGGCCGAAGTCTATAACTTCTACATTGACATGCGTGCCTTCGGCAAGGGCTATGAAGAATTTTATAATCGCGTTCTATCGGAGGGCGCCCGCGTCATTCGAGGAAACGTTGGTGAAGTGACCGATGTCGCTCTCACCCCTGAAGAAGAGGGCAAGCTGATCATTCGCGTCGAGGACACGTTAGCCGGCGTTGTCCGCAGAATCCCCGTGGATATGGTCATCTTGGCCACAGGGTTGGAGCCTCACGCTGATGCCGAAGAGGTCCGCAGGAAGTTCTCGATCTCCTGCAGCAAGGAGGGATGGTTCCTCGAGCGCCATCCCAAGCTCGCCCCGGTCTCGACATTTACGGACGGGGTTTTCATCGCTGGGGCGTGCCAGGGACCAAAAGACATCCCCGATGCCGTGGCCCAAGCGGGCGCAGCTGCAGCTGAAGCCCTCGCCCTCATTGACCGAGGCTTCGTCGAGCTGGAGCCCAATATAGCTTATATCCAAGAGGAGCTCTGTTCCGGCTGCAAGACGTGCATCCCGTTGTGCCCGTTCAGCGCGATCAGCTTCAACAGCGAAAAGGGCGTGGCAGTGATAAACGAAGCGTTGTGCAAGGGCTGTGGTACGTGTGTCGCGGCCTGTCCGTCGGGCGCAGCGCAGCAGCACCTATTCACCGACGAACAGATCTATCAAGAGATCGAAGGGGTGTTAAGCTATGTCTAAGTCTAACGACTGGGAACCCAGAATCGTGGCGTTCTTCTGCACGTGGTGCACCTACACGGCGGCAGATTTAGCCGGCATCTCACGGATGGCCTACGCGCCCAACGCGCGCATCGTCCGCGTGATGTGCTCTGGGCGGATTGACCCGCAGTTTGTGCTCAAAGCCTTCGCTGATGGAGCCGACGGGGTGCTGATCGGCGGCTGCCACCCTGGGGACTGTCACTACCAAGCGGGCAATTACAAAGCCCTGCGCAGGTATATCTTGCTCAAGCGCGTATTGACGGAGATGGGCATTGAGCCGGAACGGCTGAGGCTCGAATGGATCTCAGCGTCTGAGGGGGATCGCGTCCAAAAAGTGATGAACGAGATGGCCGAGCAGATCCGTAAGCTTGGGCCGTTGCATCGGGAGAGGCCCTCACTCCAGGCCCCTCTCCCCTTCGTGAAGACGGGAGAGGGGTGGCCGAAGGCCGAGGTGAGGGCCAAGGCAGAGGTTCGAGGAGGTGCGCGATGAATAAGCCCAAAGTCGGGTTCTACTGGTGCGCCTCGTGTGGGGGCTGTGAGGAGGCCGTCGTCGACCTCGCCGAAGATGTGCTCAAAGTCGTGGAAGCAGTCGATATAGTTTTTTGGCCGGTGGCTTTAGATTTCAAGCGCTCTGATGTCGAAGCTATGAAAGACGGTGAGCTTGCCGCGTGCTTTGTCAACGGGGCAATCCGAACTTCCGAGCAAGAAGAGATGGCTGAGCTTTTGCGCAAGAAGTCTCAGCTTCTGATCGCGTTTGGGAGCTGCTCGCATCTAGGGGGTATACCCGGCTTAGCCAATCTGTGGGACCGCCAGGCGATCTTCGAGTACGTCTACAAAGAAGCGCCCAGCGTCGTCAACCCCGAAGGGGTCGTCCCGCAAGAGCAGACAAAAATCGGCTCGAATGGCTACGCCCTGACGCTGCCGGCGTTTCGTGATACCGTCAGGGCGCTCAATCAAGTCGTCGAAGTCGATTATTATCTGCCGGGCTGCCCACCGCCAGTGAAGCTGATCGTCAACGCTGTGATGGCCATCTTGGAAGGGAAACTCCCTCCCAAGGGCACGGTGCTCGCGCCCGATAAAGCCCTTTGCGAGGAGTGTCCGCGCAAGCCGACTAAGCCCGAGAAATTAGCCCTCAAGGAGCTGAAGCGCCCCCATCAGATTCAGATAGATTCTGAGAAGTGCTTGCTTGCCCAAGGGCTCTTATGCTTGGGGCCGGCGACGCGCTCCGGCTGCGGGGCTCCGTGCGTGAGCGCCAATATGCCCTGCACAGGGTGTCTGGGCCCGACAAGCCGCGTGAAAGACTACGGGGCGAAGGCGCTCTCGGCTATCGCGTCGCTGATAGACGCCGAAGACGAGAAGGAGATCGCAGCGATCATGGAGCAGATAGTAGACCCCGTAGGGACGTTCTATCGCTACAGTCTCCCAGCGTCGCTCTTGCATAGAAAGGTGCGGCACGGCCGCAACGTCACAGGAGGTGCTCAGGCATGACCCGCGAAATCGTCATTGATCCCATCACGAGATTAGAAGGCCACGGCAAGATCGATATCTTCTTAGACGCCAAGGGCAACGTTGAAAAAGCATTCTTCCAAGTCCCAGAACTTCGCGGCTTTGAGAAGTTCGCCGTTGGCCGTCCGGCGGAAGACATGCCCCAAATCACTTCGAGAATCTGCGGGGTCTGCCCCACGGCCCATCATATGGCGTCTACGAAAGCCCTTGATGATCTCTATAAAGTCGAGCCGCCCGCAGCAGCTAAGAAAGTTCGTGAGCTTGTCTACAGCACGTTCTTCGTAGAAGATCACGCGCTGCACTTCTTCTTCCTGGGAGGGCCGGACTTTGTCGTCGGCCCGACGGCTCCCAAAGCCCAGCGTAATATCTTGGGGGTACTGGGCAAAGTCGGCTTAGAGATCGGACGGGAAGTAATCGGGGTGCGCAAGCAGCTGCGAGACTTAATATCGCTTGCGAGCGGGAAAGTCATACACCCGGTCTTTGGCCTGCCCGGCGGCATCTCCAAAGCCCTTACGAAAGAAGACCAAGAGAAGTTCATCGCCGGCGCGGAGCGCGCCGTGAAGTTCGGACTGTTCAGCTTGCAGGTCTTCCAAGACGTCGTGCTGAAAAATAAACAGTACGTCGAGACGATCACGTCTGAGACATATACCCATAAGACGTACTATATGGGCCTGGTGGACGACCAAAACAGAGTCAATTTCTATGACGGGCAGCTGCGCGTTGTCGACCCCAACGGCAAAGAGTTCTTAAAGTTCAAAGCCCAAGATTATCTCAAGCACGTGGCCGAACACGTCGAGCCCTGGAGCTATATTAAGTTCTGCTATCTGAAAGACGTTGGCTGGAAGGGTTTTTCAGATGGGCCGGAGAGCGGCATCTACGCTGTGGCACCGCTAGCGAGGCTCAACGCTGCCGAGGGCATGGCCACGCCCAAAGCCCAAGAAGCGTATACAGAATTTTATAAGACTCTGGGTGGAAAACCCGTCCATCACACACTCGCGAATCACTGGGCACGTCTCATTGAATTGCTCTATGCTGCTGAACGCATGCAAGAGCTCGCGAACGACCCGGAGATCACCAGCCCCAACGTGCGCACGATTCCCACAGCAACACCTAAAGAGGGCATTGGAGTCGTCGAGGCTCCCAGGGGCACGCTCTTCCATCACTACCAGACCGACGAGAAGGGCGTGATCACGAGAGCAAATCTCATCGTCGCGACACAAAACAACGCGGCGCGCATCGCGATGTCTGTAGACAAAGCCGCCCGCGGGGTCATCAAGAACGGCAAAGTCGACGACGGGATTCTCAATCTCATCGAGATGGCGTTTCGGGCCTACGATCCCTGTCACGGCTGCGCCACGCACGCCCTGCCGGGCCAGATGCCCTTGATCGTGCGGGTCTACGATAGCGAGAGAAATTTGCTCCAGGAGATCCGAAGAGAGTAAAATGAGCGTGAAGGAGAGGTCATGAAAGGGAACAAGAAGATCATCGAGCGCTTAAACGCGTTGCTCGCAGATGAGCTGACCGCGATCAATCAGTATATTGTGCACTCGGAGATGTGCGCCAACTGGGGATACGAACGACTGCACGAATCTATTGAGAAGCGCGCGATCACTGAGATGAAGCACGCCGAAAGACTGATCGAGCGCATTCTCTTCCTTGAAGGGACCCCTATTGTGAGCAAGCTCAACGAGATCACGATCGGCTCGGATGTGAAAGCGCAGTTTGAGAGCGACTTGGCTGCAGAACAAATGGCAGTAGGAGCGTACAACGAGGGCGTTCGGCTCGCGGTTGAAGTTGGGGACAACGGGACACGAGCGCTCCTAGAATCTATCTTAGCTGACGAGGAAGACCATGTCGATTGGCTCGAAGCCCAGCTTGACCAGATCAAACAGATGGGGATTGAGAATTATCTCACGGAGCAGATGAAGGCCTAATCCGTGCTGCGCATCATTTCCGGTAGCTACAATTTAGCTTAGCATAGCATGGCAGAGGGAAGCACATGAATCTTACAATTGAGACCGAGCAAGAGGAAGATGGTCGCTGGATCGCAGAAATCCCCCAACTCCCTGGCGTGCTCGCTTATGGGGTAACACGTGATGCTGCCATCGCACGAGTCAAAGCCTTAGCTCTGCGGGTACTGGCTGACCGGCTCGAAAACGGCGAAAGTGTCCCTGAGATGAACAATATTTTTTCTGTTACAGTATGAGCCGGTGGCCGGCAACAAAAGCAAGAAATGTCCTGGCAGCGTTGTTACGGATCGGCTGGACGATGACGAAGAGATTGGCCCGCGTATGCTGGCGCGCATCGCCAAGCACACGGGACTCAAACCAGAAGATCTGTGACCTTCGCAAGACTGACAATGATGAAAGCGCTCATTCTCGGCCTGGGCAATGAGCTCCTCGGCGACGATGCCGTCGGGATTCTCGCGGCGCGCACGCTCAAAGAGCGTCTTAAAGATAAAGCCGACGTCGTCGAAAGCTCACTGTCGGGGATGGCCTTGCTCGATCTCTTTATCGGGTACGAGCGGGCAATCATCATTGATGCCGTGAAGACCGGACGTACCCCCCCAGGGACGATCTACGAGCTCAGCCCCGCTGATCTGGGCGCTGTGCTCGCTCCCTCTCCCCATTACGCAGGCTTGCCAGAGCTGATCGCTACCGCTCAAGCGCTGCACTTAGACTTCCCCAAAGAGATCAAGATTTTTGCGCTCGAAGTCGAAGATCTGTACACTATCGGGGGAAAGCTCAGCCCCGCAGTCGCGCGCGCTGTTGGAGAGCTTGTGCAGCGAGTCGAGCAAGCCCTCACTACGCCTAGCGGCACCCCTCTCCTGTAGCTACGGGAGGGGCAGAGGTGAGGACCTGACAGAGCTATGGCACGACGATTCTCGTATCGGTGCGCTCGATGCCGGGGACGCTGCTGATCTGCTGGACAATAGCTGTTAAGAGCTTGGGATTCTGCGCCTCGACCAGCGCGATGCCGTCTATGTCGCCAAAGAGCGCGTGCGCTTCCTTGACCCCTTGGATGAGCTGCAACTCCTTCAGGATCTGTTGGATGGGAAAAGCTTGCTTGGGGTCCTTGTGGAACTTCAACAGCACGTACGCTTGCAGCATGGTATGCACCCGCCTTTCGCACGATCTTAAAGGTTCGCGGGGGCGCTGTCAATTGACTATACTTAAGCCATGCACGAGTGGGCCTTGGCTGAAGCCGTCATAGCGACGGCGAAGAGAGCAGCACACGAGAAGAAGCTCCGTCGCGTCACAGAAATCGCAGTCAAGCTTGGTGAGTTACAACAGATCGAGCGCGAGATTTTTTCCTTTGCGCTTGAGCAAATTCTTGGCCAAGAAGAATCTCTGGTGCGCGACGCAAAGATCGTTCTTGAAACTGAGCGTGCGCGGTTTCGCTGCCGCGCGTGTAACTGTGAATGGGCTTTCGAGACTGAAAATCTAAATTCGGAGATCGCAGAAGCCATTCACTTCATCCCTGAGGTCGCGCACACGTATATTCGGTGCCCGCGCTGCCACAGCCCAGATTTTGAAGTAGTCACAGGGCGAGGGGTCTGGCTGGCTTCTCTGAAGGGAGAGGAGTGAGATGGACCCGCGCATCGCGATCATCGAGCAGAGATTAGCGCGTGTCAAAAAGATTATTGCTGTTGCGGCGGGAAAGGGTGGGGTGGGCAAGAGCACGGTCGCGACGGGGCTGGCGCTCGTGCTCGCACAGATGGGCCATAGAGTTGGGCTTTTAGATTTAGATTTTTACGGCCCATCGACACATATTATTCTGGGACTCTCGGAAGGGATTCAGCCAACAGAAGAGCGCGGGATCGTCCCGCCGAAGGTGCACGGGATCGAGTTTATGTCTATTGTCTACTACGCGGGGAAGAACCCAGCACCGTTGCGCGGGCCGGATCTGACGAATGCGCTCATTGAGCTTTTGGCGATCACGCGCTGGGGAGAGTTAGATTTTCTGATCGTCGACATGCCGCCGGGGCTGGGCGACACGACTCTTGACGCGATGCAGCTCCTAAAAAACCCGAGCTTTCTTGTGGTGACGACGCCGTCGCGCATCGCCCAAGAGACGGTGAGCAAACTTATTGCACTCTTGAGCGAGCTGAACATCCCCATACTTGGGATCATCGAGAACATGAGAAGATCAAGTGGCAGAGAGCGTGCTTCTTTTGGGGTGCGCTTGGTTGGGGATCTTCCCTTTGATGAGGAGCTGGAAGACACCCTGGGCGACCCAGGCAAATTTTTAAAGACCCAATTCGCCCAAAAGCTGAGAGAGATCACCTTTAGCTTCAGCCTATAAAGCCGTTTGACATATGGGCTACCTCATGTTAGCTTTATGATGCATCTTTGCTCAGGGCAAACCCAGGGAAACCTGGGGGCGCAAAGTCACGGGCCTACAGCGAAGGAGCTCAGCTATGGCTGCCGGACTGCCAAAGATGAACAAACAAACTCTGTGCGAAGCTCAAAATGAAGGGCTTTTCAATTATCTCCCTCCCGAAGAGCAAGCTCAGCTTCACACCCTCATGCAGCATCGCCTATATGACAAAGGCGAGACGATCTTCTCCCAAGGTGATATAATCTCCGGCTGCTGGGTGCTTTGCCAGGGGAAGGTTCAGCTGATACACCTCACCACTGATGGCTGCAAACAGACTGTGGAGCTACTTAAAGATGGCGACTGCTTCGGAGAAGACGGTTTTTGTGCAAGCCAGCGCAAGCAACGTCTCTGCTCAGGCATTGGTCGAGTCTGTGATCGGTTGGCTAAGTCCTGCAGACATGCGAGATCTTCTGAGGCGTTCTCCGGCCCTAGCGATTGAGTTCATGAGAAGGCTCTCCCATGAGGTGAGCAAGTTGCGCATGCGTCTCGTGGAGCTTGCCCATCTTGGGACGCGCGAGCGACTTATTAAACTATTGCTGGAGCTAGGAGAGAAGTATGGCTCTAAGAGCGAGCATGGGCTGGTGATCGACGTAAAGCTGACGGAGCAAGACCTTGCTGATATGTTGGGGAACACGCGGGTGTGGATCTGCCGTCAGGTTGGCGTGCTTCGAGATCGTGGGTTGATCGCCTATCGGCGGGGGGAGTTGGTAATCCTCGATGAAGGAAAGTTACGGGAGTTTGCCCCCCCCCCGCGTAGAGATTGCGACATTTTCTCGTTCTGGAGCAGCTTAGCTGAGATGTGTCAAGTACTTTACACCCTGAGTGTAAACGAGTTTATAGACACGGGAGGTGATAGCGCCTACACTGGGCTTGGAGGTGGTCGTCAATGTTGCAAAAGTCAGAGACGGCTAGGTACAATAGGCTCAGTCGGAGGCAGGCCTTGAAGGCATTAGGGGTTGTCTTTGTTGTTAGCGAGTTAACAGGCGGGTGTACTTCGCTTATCAGCTCATCAACATCAACAGATGTTAACAAAGGTATTAGCGAAATGATAGCTCTTTCTTCTCAAAGCAATATTAAGAAGCGTTTTCAGCAGGCTGCTGGCAAGTTACAGAAGGAGCTCGTTGATAAAGTGGTTCTGGATTGGAAGAAGCTTTGGCAGAGCTCTTCTCAAGAACTTCAACAAGCGTTTCAAACGGCAAATGATAGTACTCTTGTTCTTCTGAAGCATCTTGAAGACATTGATATAATTGGATCGTTGGAATCGATGTTAGATATGAGTCCTCAGATACCAGTACAAGAAGGGGAGGTCCTGAGGGCCTTGCGAAAATACGTGTTGAAAGAGCTGAAAGAAATGGGGTTCTCTGCGGGAAACGCGGAGAAGGCAATTGAAATCAGGATGCCTAAAGACCAAAACGATTACGCAATAAGACGGTCTGCCATTAAGCAAAAAGGCTTAAGCGCCTTGCTAAGAGACGTGATTACACAAGCACGCTATGAACTCTTCCCTCAAGTAAGGCCTCATATGTGTGCAGCAAGTAGCAATAAGGTGCTTGAACAATCGTTTCGCACCTTGCCAGAATGTAGTGGTGGCGGCAGCGGTGGCGGCAGCAGCAGTGGCAGCGGTAGCGTGCCCATTAATGGCTGCACTGTTTCTGCCACTATTGCAATACTGGGTACTGCTGGTATTATTATTATATGCGCGAGCAGTCCGCTCGCAGCACTAGCATGCGCAGAAAATATTTCTGAACTCACTCAAGCTGAAATAGTTTTGGGAGCTTGGGCAGTTGGCCAGTGTGGGGGGTGATGTAATTAATGAGCTTGTTTATCCAGCGCGCACGATGGTGGTTGTTGGTGGTTGTGTTAGGGGGATTAATTGCTTGGCTTAGTGGAGTAGGTGCAGAGTTCTTATACTTGTCAGCGGCAGTACCCTCTGTGGCATGGGTCATAGGTGTCATTGGATATAGACATTATTTTTCTACTCGTGTTTGGCAAGCGGCAGGGGTGTTCATAGCCACTACTTTATCCATGTCAGCGTTGGTCTTTTGGGGGCCAGCTCCTAATACATTTGTGGGGTGGGGATTTGTTGTAGCTGCCATAATCGGGGGTCCATTCATAGTATTGGTGCTGCAGCTTCTTCGTCGGTCAGAGCAACAGGAGTGGCTAGAGCACCCTATACAACCTGAAGAACATGCTAAACTACCCTCATTACTCTTTGATTTGAGTAGCCTTTTAGGTTTAAGTGCATTTCTTTTCCTAGGGGTGCAGGTTGTCGTCAAGCTACTGCAGCTAGGTAGGGATGACTTGACTATCCCAATCGTTGTCGGGGGGGGAATATTCAGTTTAACTACTCTAGAGCTAGCCATCTCAAAGCTCAAAACAGCTAGATCCGAAGTCACAAAGTGGCTCTCCATTGCAGGGATTAGATCCTTGGCTCACTATTTAGCAAGCGTTACAACCCTTTGGATTCTCTTTGTAGGTTTTTTATATTGGGTTCTCGAAAAAGTCAAATAATCAATACCAACTACGGAAGAATAAATATCGCTTACAGAAAACCATATGAGTTTAGTACAATTAATACAAGGGATGTTCATAGGGTGCCTAATAGGGTTTCTCATTAATTCCGTCGTCGTGGCATCTGGGGTTCTACGAAGTGGTTCTATGGCACCCACAATACAACCCGGAGATGATGTTCTGATAGAAAAGATCTCGTGGAAGCTCGGATTGCGCCCTCTTCAACCTGGAGATATTATCGCTTTCAATCAGCCCCGTAAGCTCTACAAGCGTCTCATTGCGCTGGGTGGCCAACGTGTCATGATCAAGGACTGTTACGTCTATGTAGATGGTAAGCCGCTCACATCGGATAAGTTCAATCATCCTGAGCATCCAAATCCACGGCGACGCTGCTACTACAACATAGGTCGGATGCAGCCTGGGGTAGAAGTAACAGTGCCAAAAGGGCACTATTTCGTGTTAGGCGATAACTCGGGGCTATGGACAGACCCTGTCAAGGGTGAAGTGACCAGCATGGATTCACGCTTTGAGCAAGTCGGATTTGTTAAGCAAGCAAACGTGTATGGCCGCATCGTTTTACGCATCTGGCCGCCCTGGCGCTTCGGCGTGCCGTAGTACCCTCAAGATTCCCTGAGTATCTCCACAGCCTTCGTCGCAACTCTGATTGCGTTCTCTTCACTCATCTGAAGCTGATCGAGGGCGACAGACTCGCTCCGTGTGCGCTGCGCCGCTACCCCCGCGACACAGCCCGCCCGCAGCCCCAACGCACCGCACATCACAAAGAGCGTCGCGGCTTCCATCTCGTAGTTTAAGACGTTAAGACGCTGCCATTCTTCGAGCGACCCTCGCAAATGTCTGGGAACGTACCCACTGAACGTGTCGTATCGCTCTTGGCCGGGATAGAACGTGTCCGATGAACACGTGATCCCAACGTGATAGGGGATTTTCAGAGCCTGCGCAGCGTGAAGGAGCGCCCGGACGATCTCATAGTCGGCAACTGCTGGATACTCGATAGGCGCATAGTGCGTCGAAGCCCCGTCTAAGCGCACCGCCCCCGTGGTGATGACGACGTCGCCAATATTAATATGGGGCTGGATCGCGCCCGTCGTCCCGACACGAATGAAGATTCTCACGCCAAGCTGCGCTAATTCTTCGACGGCAATCGCTGTCGAAGGCCCACCGATCCCCGTTGATGTCGTGAGCACCGGCGTTTTTTCGATATAGCTGAGCCAAGTCGTGTATTCTCGTTTAGAAGCGAGAAATCGTGCACGCCCCAATGGGGCTGTCTTCGCGATCTTCTCGACACGGGCGGGATCGCCGGGCAGCAGCGCGATCTTCGCTCCCTCAATCTGCTCGTCTGTCAGGTGCAAATGATAGACGCTCTTCATGGTATCCCTTCACTCCTTTTCCCCTTCCCCTCTGAGGGGAGAGGAGCTAGGGGTGAGGGTGTGAGTTCGCACAACAATCGCCGATGCAAGCTCTCCGTCGAGCGCGATCTGGGCGTGCCCCAATTCTATCAGATAGCACGGGAATTTTCTCAGTAAGCGCACGCGCACCCCTGGCAAAAGCCCTAACGCTGTCAGTTTGTGCAACATTCTCTTATCGCGCGGACGCACGGCAACGATTTCTGTCTCCACGCCCGCTTTCAGAGCTGCCAGTGTCTCGTCTTGAGTGTGACGGCGCTGCCAGCGGTAGCGCCAGCGGCTCAGCCATCGGGGTTCTCTAGGGGCTTGATACCCACAGTTGGGGCAGCAGATGAGATCGCACTTCGCTCCCACAGGGCACCTAGCACACGGACGCTTCGCGTCTGCTTCAGAGAACTCAAAGCCGCAGAGCGCGCACTTCATAGCTGCACCCCAAGTGTCGTCAAGACGAGATGCACAAGCCAGCCCACAACAAACGCATACGGGAAGATGAAGAGCGCCATCGCGATTGCTGTCTTCCAGCCCCGCTCTTTGGCTGTGACCATAAACTGCGCAATACACGGCACGAAGAGCGTCAGCGTCACCGCCGCGACGACTAACGAGACACCGCTCAGCACGCCAGCGCTGTGCAGATCGTAGAGCCCGGCAGCGCCGTAGTCGCGCCGGAAAAACCCAAACAGAAACGCCACGGCAGCCTCTTGGGGCAGCCCAATCGCTTGGACGACCCCCGCTAACGCATTCACGAGCACCCCGAAGACACCGGTGATCTGCCCCAGCCAGATGACAACGCTCGCGATCAGAAAGAACGGCAGGATCTCCTTCAAATACCAATGGACGCGCGAGTAAGTCTTCACAAGCACATTGCTGAGCGACGGCCAGCGCAGCGGGGGAATCTCAATATAGAAGAGCGAGCGCTCCCCCGGCAACAGCTTCGCGGTCAAATACCCGATCACGAGAAAATTAAGCGCGATGACGCCAGCCCAAATCCCCACGGCTAACGAGTGCCCCGCAAGCAGCCCCAAGATCACACCCAGCTGCGCCGAGCACGGGATCGCTAACGCTAACAGAAACGTCGCGATGAGCTTCTCGCGACGCGTCTCCAGCGTTCTCGTTACTAACGTCGCCATGGTGTCGCAGCCAAAGCCCAACACTATAGGGATCACAGCGCGGCCGCTCAGCCCAATCACTTTGAAGAGTCGGTCAATGAGCATCGCTAGTCTAGGCAGATACCCAGAGTCTTCAATGAGCGCAAATGCTACAAAAAAGGTCGTCACGATGGGCAAGATAATCGCAATCGCATAGCGCAGCCCCAGCGTGATGACCCCGTACTCACCCACGAGCAGGTCTTGTGCCCACGCCCAGGGTAAGAGTGTCTGAACGAGCTGCGTCACCCACGGACTGATATGCTCCCCAAAGACGGTGTTCTCGAGAAAGCCCACAGCGATCTGCGCCCCGAAGACGCCCACAAGCTCATAGAGTCCCCAGAGCACGAGCACAAGCAGCAGTCCACCACTGAGGGGATGAACTGTAAGTTCGCTCACGCGCTCGGCGAGAGAGCGCCTCGGTCCCTGAACATAGTGCACCGCTTCACGAGCGAGCGCACGGGCACGACGGTGAGATTCGAGAACCTCTTCGAGCGAGAAGTCCCGCTTCTGATTGGGTTTCTCAACGTTTTGCAGGGCTTGTGTGATAGCGTCTCTTAGCTCAGCGATCCCGTGATTTTCTAAAGCACTTATCAGCACGACGGGAATTTTCATCTTCTCTTCGAGAGCGCGACGGTCTATCTCAAGCCCTACTTTCTGGGCTTCGTCTATCATATTGAGGGCGAGCACGACCGGCGGGCCAAGCTCTCTTAGCTGAAGCGTCAGCGCCAGTGAGCGCTCTAAGTCTGTGGCGTCAGCGACATGGACGATCACGGCGACCTCGTCGCGCAATAAAATCTCTTTTGTGATCTGCTCTTCTTCGGTGATGGGCACGAGCGAGCGCAGGCCAGGGGTGTCGAGTAAGTCGTAGGACCTCCTCCCTGCCCTCCCCTCTCCCTCAGAGGGGAGAGGGGCTGAGGGTGAGGGTGAAGGAGAGAGGTCTAGCTTCCCCCGCGCGATCTCGACCGTCGTGCCGGGATAATTTGAGACCGTGACGTACGTCCCGGTCAGGCGATGGAAGAGCAGGCTTTTCCCGACATTAGGCGCGCCCACGAGCACGATCGTGCCCGCGGCTACGTGCTCTGTCGTCGTCTGTGCCGTGCCGTGACAGCTCGTCATAAGATGTCTCTGAGGGTAAGGGACTCCAATGCTTCTTGGATTTTGTGATCTATCCGTGCCCAGATGCGCCGCGTCGTGCACCCGTCAGCTAGGTCGCAGTCGTGATCTGGGGCTAAACACGAGACCGGGGCCAGATCCCCTTCGAGCACCTGAAGCAGCTCGCGAATCGAGATCTTCTCAGGAGCTCGAGCGAGCACGTAGCCGCCCTGCTTGCCCACGGTCGCTTTCACCAAGCCCGCGCGACAGAGCTTCTGTAAAAGCTTTTTGACGAACGCTACAGGGAGATTGTGCTCTTGGGCGATCTGCTTAGCTGAGAGAAGCCCTGGGCTTTGAGCAAGCGCGAAGATCGCTTGCAGTCCGTAGTCGCTCCGCCGCGTGAGGAACATAGCTATCGGGGACTTTTTTTGTCCCTATTTAAAATACTCTTTTGCCAAGCGCGCTGCAATGATCTGCGTCAGAATGGAGCCTGAGCTTGATCAATTTGACATTGTGATCTCTGGGAATCTATAATGCAAAAGCTATGGAGCGGGATTCTGTACTATGTGATCGCTGCTTCTTGCCCATTACGGAGCCTCATGATCTCATGGTGACTGCTTTGCTAGGAATTATCCCGATGAAGTACCATCGAATTTGCTATGCGGAGCGTGAAAAAGAAGTGATCTACCAAATGTTTTACCTGACATACCCTGTCAATTTCGGTATGGGCAATCTTACAGCTATTCTAAGCCCGCTAGTAACGATTGGCTTGGTATGGTGGATATGGAGCACCACTCAATCTTTTATATTCGCGTTAGTTCTAGGCATAATAGGGATTTGGCCTTTAGTGCTCCGCCTCTTCGTCTACTGGAAGTGGGAGCGCCCCCTCAGCTCTTGGCCAATCCGTTGAGTAACTTCTTGCGCTGCTCGCGCAACCACCGCTGAAAGCCCCTCTCCCATAGTAAAATCCTGACCCCCGATGCCGTAGACGATTAGTTCTCTGGGGAGCTGCCCGAGCGACCGCGCCAGCTCAATCGCCTCAGCAAGTCCGAAGTTATGCGTAGAGCAGCGAAAGAATTCTGTTGGGATCGGCTGATGATGCGCCTCGAAGCGAAAGATCGTCCCCGGCTCTGCTCCTGAATGGACAGCGTCAATCACGATAACCGTCTCTGCGTTCTCCCAGACTTCGAGAAGAGCAGTGCCCTCACCGCTCATCTCTAAAACTTCGACGTGATCGAGACCCTTTGCGCGCAGCGCACGAGCGACGATCAGCCCCACTGCGTCGTCACGACGGTAAGGGTTGCCAATGCCGATGACAAGCACAAGAGATTTCGAACTCTTCATAAACGAAACAGATGCGTCTGACAGCGACAGTCGCTTGCGCCAAAGCCGGCGATCACCGGCTCGGCAAAGCACGCAAGCTGCTTTGCCAGAGCACATTCCATCGTTTTATCACTCGTCTTAAAAAGCAGAGCGCCCCTGAGCTGCCCCAGACTCAAAAGATAGTCAATGTGCCATCGCCTAGTCTGATTGCGCCCTTCGGCGACGGCGCGATGGCGCTTAATTCTTTTAAAGCCTCCAGGCCCCAGCGCCGAGCCCACATATAAATAAATTCCGTCAAAGCTCTGAGGGCCTAAGCGACCGACGCGAGTCTGGCCGTGGGCTTCGATCACGAGCACGTAGACGCCGCGACGATTCGAGTTCTTAGCTATAGTTCGATCCCCTGCATCTGGCGCAAGAGCACGATCTGTCCCGTGTGATAGAGATCGTGAGCCAGCACGCCGTAGAGCGCTTCACCAAAGGTCATCTTCTCGCCAGGGAAGGGTCTGTTCAGATCGAGCTTCTTCTCCCGCAAGCGCCTCATAAGCTTATTATGGGTGCGCGTGAGGCGCGCGACCGCCTTGGCCCACGCTTCTTCAGTTGTCTCTTGGACGACCCAGCTCTCTTCGTCGGAGAATTTCGCAGTGCTGCCGTCGAGCCGCTGAACTAAGAAGTCCTTCCAGTAGGTAGCATGGTTGACGATCTCCCAGATCGAGTGTACGCTTTGCTCTTTGGGTTTCCACATAGCTTGCTCAGCTGTCAGCCCTTCTAAGGCGTCGAGCATCGAGTGTGCCCACAGCCCCTTCTTCTTCTGAACAGCCAGCTCCATCGCCTTGAGGAGCCACTCTGTCTGTGCGTTCTTCTTGGGCATGACCAGTCTCCTTTCCCATTCTTACCAAGATCTCTCAGACGATATATTGCACTAAATCTTCTAGCGCCCGTCGTGGCGTGATCTCTGGGCTTTCAGCAGCGTACCCGATAGGCAACAGCGCGACTGGAACGAGCTCATCCCCTATGCCCAGGGCTCTACGCACAGCGTCTTCGTCGAATGCTCCCATCCAGACGCTCCCCAACCCTAAAGCCGTCGCAGCGAGCTGCGCGTACGCACACGCGATCGTCGCGTCTTGAATAGAATAGAGCGTTGCGCCGCGCTCGCCATAAGAACTCGCCGAGCACGCCGGATGCGCGCAAAAGACAAGCACCACTGGAGCTTGGGCAACGAACTTCTGCTCGAACGCCGCGCGCATGAGCGCCTTCAGCACCGCTGGGCGCGTCACGACATAGATCTCATACGCTTGAAGATTTCCCGCTGACGGTGCGCGATTCGCTGCTTCTAGAATCGCCTGAAGTTTCTCCGGTTCGACGGGTCGCTCAGCAAAAGAGCGAACTGAGTGACGTTCCCGAAGGACTGTAAAAAAGTCCATAGCCTCCTCTCAGTTTCTCAAACTAGGAGATAACTTTGTAGACGACGTCGCGCTCGTGCACGCGCCCACTCACTTTGATCGCGACTTGGTCTCCGGGCTTGGCTTCTTGAATGTCTTTGTGCTCGACCTGCATGGATTCAACTGTCTGTGTCAGATCCGTCGTATGCCCCTTGATATGAATCGTCTCACCGACCTTGAGAGGCTCTGTCAGATCCAACACAGCTACACTGATGCGCCCGAAGAAGTGCGTCACCTTGCCGATGGGCTTCTCCTCCATACTGTCACCCCCTTCTTCAGCTACGCTCGCTCGGCCAGGATCGCCACGCGATTGGCTTCTAAACTGAAAGACTCCCCGCGCAGACCGCCGTAATAGCCTAGCACCTTCAGCCCTGCCTGGGCAAACAGCTCTAACAGTTCGGCAAGCGTGAAAACCCGTAAAGACAGAGTATACTCCTTGCGCTCCGCGCCCTTGAGCACAATCCAACGCGACTCAATACGGTTGCGCTCCAAGTTCAACCTGCGCTCCTCCAACACGAGACAGCCTGGGCGCTCCACCCAGTCGCGAGCTTGGAGGTTCTTGATGAGCCAGTCACGGTTCATCAACTCTAATAAGAAACGCCCGCCAGGCTTCAAGCTCTTGTGCACTTCTTTGAGCACCTGCAGATGGTCTTCTTCTCTCTCGAAGTACCCGAAGCTTGTGAAGAGATTAATAACAGCGTCGAACTCGCGCTCGAAGGGGATGGCACGCATGTCGCCGTGAATAAATTCAATCTGAAGCCCTTGTTCTTGGGCTTTGGCGCGCGCTTGCTCAAGATAGACGTCACAGATATCCAAGCCCACGACGCGGAAGCCACGCTTCGCGAGGGGAATAGCGAAGCGCCCTGGCCCACAAGCTAAGTCTAAAATCTGTGCGCCTGGCTGAAGCCCCAACAGCGACACTAACGCGTCACAGCTTTGCTCCGCCCGCTGCCAGGCTTCTTCATAAAACATAACCTGCCCTGTCGTCTCATCGAAGAAGCCCTGCCACCACTCCATAGCATTACTCCTCAAAGGGGACGGAGCACACGCAGTCCCAATACGCGTTCAAATGGTTCGAAATCGCGATCGTTATGCAATAGCATATGATCATGAAGGAGGCAAAGAGTCGCAATCAGGCAATCAATCGTACGACGCACGGTATACCCTTGAGCCCGAAGCGTGCGATAGTTTTGAGCAGCAGCCAAAGCCAACTCCACACCCCCTGTTGTGAAGACCTCCAGCTTCAGCAGCTCGCGGCGCACTGCAGAAAACTGCCGATCATCTCGGATGCCTTGGAGCACTTCACAGAGAACAAGATCGGTAATCCCTAACCGTTGGCGTTCCAGCTCGCTATTAAGCCAAATCGTTTGAGGGGTTCGCACACCACGGAAATAATCTATCCAAACCGTCGTATCCACAATGACCATGCGTGCCCTTATGTGCGCCCGGTACGTAGCTCATCCAGATTACCTTCCCACTGCACTTTGCCCCACAGGCGACGAATCCCCTTCTGGGATTTCACCTGAATCAAGAGGCGCAATGCCTCCTCCACTACGGCTCGTTTTGTGGGCAAGCCCGTCACGCGCATCGCTTCTCGCATCAGCTTGTCATCAATGACAATATTCGTGCGCATCATTATCCTCCTGATGTGTATACTATACTAAGTCTATGTGTATAAGTCAATGCTCCAGCTCATATACGAGAACTTCATCCGTACCATGCGGGGACTCTGCAAGCATGCGCCCATCTTTATCTACGATCAGGGCACCGCCAAAGCTCGCGTCTTGTTCTGCGACTTCGAGAGCGTTCACAATAGCTGTCGTGACGCCCACAGCTTTTACGCCGTCAAGATAGACCTGGCGCTCCTCGCGCAGCCATCTCTCTGTGTCGGGCGAACGCCCCTCAAAATTGCGCGCCATCGGGACGAGCAACAGAGCTATAGAACGATCGAGCTGAGACGTCGCGTCTTCGTCGAAGAGATCGCCGCAGATGAGCACCGACAGACGCCCTAGCTCCGTCTTTACACTCTGCACTGTCGTTCCCGTGGTGAAGGGTGGGTGCTCGCAGATCTTGCGATGGTGCAAGAGAATTCTCCCGTGACGATCCAGCAAAACAGCTGAATTAAAGAAATTTTTATCTGAGACTTCGAGCAACCCGAAGCACAGAAATATTTTATGCTCTCGTGCGAGCGCGCCCATGCGCTCTGTTGTCGGGCCAGGGATCGGCTCAGCGAATCTCTGGACGTCTGCGTCTTCGTAGAGATACCCAGTCAGAGCACACTCGGGAAGACAAACAAGATCAGGGCGAGAGCGCGAGGCTTCGCGCAGACGTCGCTCAAGCTCCGAAAGATTCGCAGCTGCGTCTTGGGGGGTGATCTGTAACGGGATGAGGCAGAGGCGCATGGTGGTTCACCAAGTTATCAGTCTGCATACTCCAGCGGAATCCCACGATAGAGCCCCAGCGAGCGCGCGTGCTCCACGACCTCCCAATACTCCTTCGACGTGATGCGTCGCGACAGCTCCGGATACTCGAACGCTTTGTACGTCGGATGATACTGCGCCATGATGTTGACCCACGAGTCTTTCGAGAGTTCGTTCGCAATGAATTCCAGCACTTTCTTGGAGCCCGCCAGGCCATTGGGCAACACTAAGTGTCGGATGAGCAAGCCCCGTTTGGCTAGCCCGTTCTCGACGACAAGATCGCCCACTTGGCGGTGCATCTCTTTGAAAGCAGCTTTGGCGACCTCCCAGTAGTGCTCGATTCCCGAATACTTCTTGGCGATCTGCGAGTCGCTGTATTTGAGATCGGGCATATAGATATCTACGACGCCGTCGAGCAGCTTAAGCGCCGCGACCGAGTCATAGCCCGACGTGTTGTACACGATGGGCAGCCGAAAGCCCTGTGGGATCGCAAGCTCTAGCGCTTCCAAAATCTGAGCGATGACGTGCGTGGGCGTGACGAGATTGAGATTATGACAGCCCATCTCTTGGATTTTAAGAAATATCTCAGCTAAGCGTTCTGGGCTGACAGCCGCGCCATCTAAGAGTTGGCTGATCTCATAGTTCTGGCAGTTGCCAACGGCAACGAAAGAAGCCAAGTAAGAATGATCAGGATCGTTAATCTCTACGTTGTAGACTGAGCCGGCATAGGGAACATAAGCTATCTTGTGAATAGGGACCAAGAAGTGATCGCCTATATCACGATGCTTCACCCCATGCACCCGGACAGGGTTATTGGCTAGGCAAGCCTTCCTAACTTTGACGTAGTACAAGGGGGACTGTCGGACTGTGCGCCCCTCAATAACGGTGGAAGCCGGAGGGTGCCACTCGTGAAAGCTCGGCAAGGCTCCTAAGCGAAGAAGCAGTTCGAATAATCCTAAGGCAAGCTCCTTCGATACGGTGTTGGCCACCCAATGAGTTCCTTGGTCGTAGCCATCTCCTTCGAAGTACGCCTCAAGAAAGGCGCGGATGACAGAATTTTCTGCCTCACGGATTGGATCCGGAACGCGCTTCTCATGGGCCTTCCTCCCGCAGAGATGGAGGAAGAGCAGGGCTAACGAAGTCTTACCCACTCCTACGGCCAGGGTGGTCTTCCGGAGAGATAAGGTTGCCTGGATTCTGAACACCTTCTGGAGTAATTGTTGAATCCGCTTGGCAAGGGCCTGCTCATGAAGGCCACAAGAGAAGACCAGATGGTAGGAGTTCGGGCGATCCTTCTGGCGATGAACGTGCCCCTCTGCACAGTAATAGCCCAAAAGACGGGCAAAATCTTCGCTCAATGGAATATAAGCGGGAATTCCAGGGCGCTTTTCCGTCTTGAAGCGAACCCGCTCGCCCTCTACGACCAAGCCATTTTGAGCTGCCTCCTCGTGGGGAATTCCTTCACGACGGAACCGTGCCAACAAGCGGCGGACATAGGTGAGGTGGTAGCCATAACGACAGGCAATCTCTCGAGAAGACCTTCCTTGCTCTTTGAGGGCCACCATCTCTTGCAAGGTCTTATAAGAGACCTTCCGTGGCAGCTTGCGAAAGGTAGAGATATACGGTTTCAGAAGCTCTTGGACATCTATCCCCCGGCATGGAGAAGAGGGGGGTTGGAGCTTAGGGACGATCAGACGATGCTGGCGAGTGAGCTCAGCGGCTCGGATCTTACGGATCTCGTTAAAGTTGGGCTTCTGACAGACAAACACCTCATGATCCGGGGTGAGGAGCAAAGGTGGGCAGTAAAAAGGCTTTAAAAAGATCAAATACCCATGATAGGGATGGGCAAAGCCCTTCGCAATAGGAGCTTGGTACCCCTGGCGGGTGTAGGTGGTAAGAGGAGCCTGCGGGAAGCGGATCTGGCCAGAAGCGCAGCGAGATCCAAGATATGGAGATGCTTTGCCTGATTGAAAGATCTGTTGAATGGTTTGGCAGCCGTGGCTTGTTGCCATCCAGGTTTCTGGATGGCAGCAGTACTGGCAGCGCAGATTGCATCCGGCGAAGAAGACCGTTCCCGATCCGCACCAGCCACGCAGCACTCTTTCCTCGCCAAAGTGCGGGCCAAAAGAACTCACTAGAGCCCAGCGGCCTACGTTGCACTGGCCGATCTCGTTCTTGAGTCTGTTCGCGCGGCAGACGCGCGGGCAGAGCGTGCACGCTTCTAAACGCCGGCGCGCTTCCTCCACACGCCGGCGTAGCTCCCCGCGCTCGTAAAGAGCAAGATAACTAGGATAAGTAACGCTCTGGACGGCCATCTTTATCACCATTCTATCTTCAAGACCTTAGCTCCGCGAATCTTGCGCGCTTTCAGATCGAGCAGCGCTTGGTTCGCCTCTTCAAGTCTATAGACTTGCACTTCGGGCTTGATGGGAATCCGGGCTGCCATCTCTAAGAACTCGCGCACATCGCGTCGTGTCACGTTGGCTACACTCTTGACCTCTTTCTCTAGCCACAGATGAGTTGCGTAATCGAGCTGCGCTAGCACGCTTTTATCTGTACCTTCTTTGCGAATAGCGTTGATGACCAATCGTCCGCCGCGCTCTAAATTCTTTAGCGACTCGACGATGGGGCGCCAAACGGGTGTCGTATCAATGATCGCGTCGAGTCTTTGGGGAGACTCTTCACCGATGTCGCCAGCCCACACAGCACCAAGCTCTTTAGCAAAAGCACGCTCTGTCTCGCTGCGGGCGAAGACGAAAATTTTTGCGTTCGGGTAGAGAGCGCGTGCTAGCTGCAAGACCAAGTGCGCTGATGCGCCAAAGCCCGTCAGCCCCACGTTCTGCCCGTCTTTGAGATTTGCCAATCTCAACGAGCGATATCCAATAGCCCCGGCGCAGAGCAATGGAGCAGCTTCGACGTCTGAGAAGATCTCTGGGATAGGGTATGCAAAGTCTTCGGAGACGGTCATGTACTGGGCGTAGCCGCCGTGGGCATCGCGCCCGGTTGCCTTGAAGTCATAGCAGAGGTTCTCTTCGCCGCGCAGACAGAACTTACAGCGTCCGCACGCTGAGAAGATCCACGCGACGCCGACGCGGTCGCCAACTTTAAAAATGCGCGCACCGGGGCCAAGGTCAGCGACGCGCCCGACGACTTGGTGCCCTAAGATCATAGGGAACTGCGACGGTGGGGTGCGCCCTTCGATCTCGTCGAGCTCAGTGTGACAGACGCCGCACGCCGAGATTTTTATGAGAATCTCGCGCTCTTGAGGGACGGGCTTGGGCAGCGTCTCGAACTCTAATGGGTTTGGGTTCTCTTCGAGTCGAGTCAGCTTCTTGAGCACCATCGCCTTCATAGTGTTCTTATTGTAGCGCACAAAAAGAGCAAGAGCGAAAAGACTTCAATCTCCGCCAAACTCGCGCTCTAACTCTTCTTCCCCCTTCTGCCACGAGGCCGCCTCGAGCATCTCGGTCACTTTGTGCGCGTAGTCCGGCCAGTATCGCTCCAGATACTTCCCCAGCGCTGTCGCTGCGGCTTGGTTTTTGGTCGTGGCGATGAAGTGCGCCAGCTTCCACGGCCCTACGCTCTCAATCAGCTCGTCGAGCACAACCTGCAAGACAAAGCACCGTGTTGCCCGCTCGCCGCACTCGGTCATCACGCACGCCGCCTGATCTAAGATCTCTTCCTCGCTCCATCGGCGCGTCACCATACCGCTCCCTCCTTTCAGGGCATCTCTACTCTAGTCTACAAAACGAAAAAAGACGCTGAGAAAGATCAGCGTCTTGGCTGATGTTCGTCACACTCTATGCGCGCTCGATCTTGACTTTCAGAAAGTGCGTAGCACAAGAGATGCACGGATCGTAGTTACGAATGGCCTGCTCGCACTTCCACGTCAACTGCTCTTTGGAGAGATTGATATTCTTGGGCACGAACTGCCGCAGGTCGCTCTCGATGGTCTTCTGGTTTTGTGATGTGGGCGGGACGATCTTGGCATCTAAGATAACGCCTTGATCGTCAATGCGATAGCGATGATAGAGAATGCCCCGCGGGGCTTCGGTGCAGCCGTAGCCGACTCCGGCTCGCGGGCGCACCTCGACGAAAGGCTTCTCCGGCATCTCGTACTCGTGGATAATTCTCAGAGCTTCTTCGCACGCGTAGAGCGTCTCGATGGCACGAACGATGATGCTCTTGAACGGGTTCTTACAGACCGGCCCTAAGCCCGCGTCTTTAGCGGCTTGCTGCACCGAGCGCGGGAGCTTATCGAAATTCAGATTATAGCGTGCTAATGGCCCGACAAAGTAATTGCCACGCCCTCTGATCACGGAGTGCAAGGCGTTGGAATGCTCGACGTGTTCTTCAACAAAGTGCTCGTCGTACTCGCGGATCGCGATATCTAAGCCCTTGTTGGAGACGAGCCGCCCTTCGTTGAACGGGTACTCATCTGGGTGTCTGAGGGCGACAAACTCGTAGTCTTGCTCGAAATCTGGGAACTCCAACGTGCCCGCCCAGCGCACCAGTTCGTAAGCAGCATCACGCGCCCATTGCAGATTGGGCACTAAGCCCCGAAGCTCGCCCTTGGTAGGGACTTTATAAAAGCCCCCGACCCGCACGTTGATCGGGTGAATCTCCCGTCCCCCCAAGAACGTGACCAGCTCGTTGCCGATCTTCTTCAGCTTGAGGGCTTGTTGCACGAGATCAGGATGATCCTTGGCCATGTGGATGGCGCTCTCGTAGCCCAGAAAATCTGGGGCGTGCAGCATCGCCACGTGCAGCACGTGACTTTCGATCCATTCGCCACAATATATTAATCTTCTCAGCGCACGGAGCTGCCCGCCTACGGTGACGCCGCAGGCGTCCTCCATCGCGTGACAGCTGCTCATCTGATACGCAATGGGACAGATCCCGCAGATGCGGGCTGTAATATCCGGGGCTTCGGTGAAGGTGCGCCCGCGCAAGAACGCTTCGAAGAAGCGCGGCGGCTCGAAGATCTTCAGCTTGACGTCCACGACGGTGTCGCCTTTGATCTTGACGTAGAGCGCGCCCTCACCTTCGACGCGCGCAAGATAGTCGACTCGAATAGTTTTGCTACTTTTGCTCATGGGCCTCGCTCTCCTTGCGGAAGGGCTCCGCATAGGCGTTGAACCCGCGGAACGCTCGAACTAAATTTTGATCTGTGACGCCGAGCTTGCGCCACCACGCGCTCAGCGACGCCGTATTCGGGGTCTCTTTCGGGCCGAAGCAGCCATAGCAGCCCCGATGATACGCAGGGCAGATCGCGCCACAGCCCGCTTGGGTGACCGGCCCCAAGCACGGCGTGCCGTAGGCCACCATCACGCAGACCGTCCCGCGCCGCTTGCACTCCATACAAACGCTGTATGGTGGAATATTGGGCTTACGCCTGTTGAGAAACGCATTGATCACCTCGAGGAGCTGATATTTGTTAATCGGGCAGCCGCGCAGCTCAAAGTCTACTTTGACGTGCTCAGCGATGGGCGTCGACTTCTCTAACGTATCGATATAGTCGGGCTTGGCGTAGACGATAGAGAGAAACTCTTTGACGTCTTTGAAGTTGCGCAGGGCTTGGATGCCCCCAGCCGTCGCACATGCCCCAATAGTAATTAAGAACTTGGAGACGCGGCGCACTTGTTGGATGCGCTCGGCGTCGTGTGGAGTCGTGATCGAGCCTTCAACGAGCGAGACGTCATACGGCCCTTTGATGACCGCGCGCGACGCCTCAAGAAAGTAAGCGATCTCCACAGCGCCCGCGACGGCAAGCAGCTCGTCCTCACAATCTAACAAGCTGAGCTGACAGCCATCGCATGAGGCGAACTTCCAGACCGCGATCTTGGGCTTTTTCGCTTTGGGCATATTAGATCTCTCGCTTTCCGAAGATCGCTTTCACTCTGTCAAACCGGAAGACCGGGCCGTCCTTGCAGATAAAGTTGGGGCCATACTGACAGTGCCCACACAAGCCGATGGCGCACTTCATGTTGCGCTCCATCGAAATATAAATCTGATCGTCACGCAGGCCACACTTTTGTAATTCTACGATCGTGAAGCGCATCATGATCTCCGGGCCACAGACGAGCGCCGTCGTATGGAATGGATCGAAGCTCGCTTTGGGGATAAGCATCGTCACGACACCGACGTTGCCACGCCACTCCTCGGGTTTTGCAGCGTCTACGGTGACTTCAACTTGCATGTCGAAGCGTCCGCGCCACTCCGCGAGCTCTCTTGTGTAGAGCATATCTTTAGGCGTGCGCGCGCCATAGAGCAGTACGACGCGACCGTACTCTCCCCGATGGCCCAAAATGTGATAGATCGCTGGGCGCAATGGCGCGAGCCCCACCCCGCCAGCGACGATCACCAGATCGTTCCCCACGGCTTCTGTCATAGGCCAGCTGCTCCCAAAAGGGCCACGCACACCCACAACCTCGCCGCGCTTGAGTCTGCAGAGAGCTTTGGTGACTGTCCCCACAGCGCGCACGGTGTGCACTACGATATCGGGATGGGCTGGGTCGCCGCTGATGGAGATGGGCACTTCGCCCATGCCAAACAGATAGAGCATATTGAACTGCCCCGGCGCGAAGGCCATCATCCCCTCACCCCTTAGTCCCCTCTCCCTCGAAGGGGAGAGGGGAAAGAGGGGTGAGGGTGAAGGAAGCCCACGCGCAGCGTGCTGCCGCAGCTTACCTACGGGAGAGGGGTCGGGGGTGAGGGCCTCTAACTCCAGCGTAAACGTATCCGATGTCTCGCGCCGCACCCGCAGAACTCGATACGGCATGGGCACCATCGGATCAGCCGAGACTGCAATCGCTTGAGGCCTAACTGTGACTGCCATAGAGATCGAGCAGGCGCAACCGCGTCGCTTGCAGGCGCTGCCCGATAATCTGTGCGAAGCGCTTAAACAGCTCGTAGCCGAGTTTTGGCTCTTCGTCGCACTTGCCGCGAATGCACAGGGCATCAAACTCCAACGCGCGCGTGAGCTCTAGAGCGCGGGCATCGTACTGCTTTCTGTAAGGGGGTACAGCCCAGGACCAGCCCATCACGTCGCCTTCGCCGAGGGTCTCGATCATGATCGGTCCCCGCCCCGGCGCAAAGACCTCCAGCGAGACCTTCCCAGAACGAATCAGCCAGAACTTATTGGACGGATCTCCCTCGCGGAAGATGAACTCCCCTGCCTTGAACGTGACGTTGCGGGCACACCCAGCAATGAGCTGGATGTAGCGCGGAT
>JBKBIX010000050.1:0-11052 GCA_046293845.1 Bipolaricaulia bacterium
GTATTGACCCAGAGAACGGGCGCGTCCTGGGGACGATGGCTGCCCCCGAAGGAGGCTCATACCCTATAGCGTTGGCGTGGGATTCGGGCAGCCAGGGCTACGGGCGCTTATTAGTAGCCGATCACGACACGAAGAGGCTCTATCAGCTTAGGCTGAAAGCGTGGGGAAGGGAGAAGCCGGGCCTGGGTGAGGGTGTGAACCCGTAAAATTTATGGACGCTCTTACAGCCAAACGCTATTGGATCGCGCTCACGCTCATCCCCAACTTGAGCCCCAGAAAGTTTCACATTCTGCTAGAGAATTTCTCGAGCCCCCAAGAGATCTGGGAGGCGCCATTCTCCCGATTGAAAGAGATCCCGGGCTTTGCTGAATCTGCCCAAACTTTTTGCGCCCATCGCGAGCGAGCTGATATAGACAGGGCACTAGAGCAGATCGCGCGGCTTGGCCTCACCGTGATAACGCTCGACGATGCCCAATATCCTGAGCCATTACGGGCAATTCCCGATCCCCCGCCGGTGCTCTATCTGCGCGGGGAGTACGTCGAGAAAGATAAATTAGCCGTAGCTCTTGTGGGCACACGGCGGGCCACGTCCTATGGGAAGCGCGTCGCTCAGCAGTTTGCTGGAGAGCTTGGGCGCTTGGGGTTTACTATTGTGAGCGGGCTGGCCGAGGGGATCGATACTGCCGCGCATCGCGGCGCATTGAAAGTCAATGCCCGCACCATCGCTGTCATTGGGAGCGGCTTTGCGCGGCTCTACCCCCAGAGCAATCAAAAGCTCTTAGAAGAGATCGTCTCGAGCGGGTGCGCCATGACGGAGTTCGCTCCCGAGGTCGCCCCTGAGCAATGGACCTTCCCCCAGAGAAACAGGATCATCAGCGGGCTGAGCCGCGGCGTGCTCGTCGTCGAAGCTCCAGAGGACAGCGGTGCGCTCATCACGGCACGCTTGGCGTTAGAGCATAACAGAGAGGTCTTCGCCGTGCCAGGGTCTATTCTGGGCGAGTCCCATCGTGGCTGCCACAAGCTCATCAAAGATGGGGCCAAGCTTGTCGAGAGCGTCACGGATATTTTAGAAGAATTTAAAGACTTACGGGCGCTCTTCACAGTGCGGCGCGACAGGCCCGCCCCAGCGCCGCAGAAGCCCATGCTCTCTCCCTTAGAAGAGAAAATCTTTTCAGTCTTGGAGTTCGAGCCGATGCACTTCGATGAGATCGTCTCTAAAACAGGGCTCTCTGTTGGGGAGGTCTCTGAGGGCCTGCTGACGCTCGCACTGCAGGGCATCGTGCAAGAGCTTGAAGGCAAGCACTATGTGAAGCTGCCGTGAAAGGAGCACCCCATGGAACGCACGTTCGTCATGCTCAAGCCTGATGCCGTCAGACGACGGCTCATCGGTGAAATTATTCGAAGAATCGAAGCCAAGAACTTAACTATCGTCGCCATGAAGATGATCCACATTGACAGAAAGCTCGCGGAGACGCACTACGGCGAACATCGCGAAAAGCCGTTCTTTAAAGATTTAGTAGACTTCGTCACCAGTGGCCCTGCCGTCGCCATGATTGTCGAAGGGCCAAACGCTATCAGTGTTATGCGCACGATGATGGGGGCTACAAATCCCTTCAACGCCGCGCCCGGGACAATCCGGGGAGATTTTGGACTCGATCTGACACAAAACTTAATCCACGGGTCTGATTCCCCTCAGTCAGCCCAGCGCGAGCTCGCTCTGTTCTTCCAAGAGGAGCTAGAATAGAAGCGCCATTTGCACGGCCTCGAACTTTTTGCTATACTTGTCGGACCGATGGCGGTTTGTGGGTTTGACTGCGTGAGAACTCTTTCTTTCCCAGAACTCTGTCTATTTTTACTGGAGGGTTCCTATGCCGTTGTATCGCTATCTCTGTGAATCCTGCGGTCATAGTTTCAGCGTGCTCGATTCGTTCAACAGCCCGGACCAGCGCGAGTGCGAGGAGTGCGGGGCTCACCAAGCGCGCCGCCTTCCCTCGCGCGTCGGCATTCAATATAAAGGCTCAGGCTTCTACACCACAAACTACGGACGGAAACGCTCCACAGAGCACTCTCCGTCAACGAACGGCACAGCTCAAACAACAAAGAGCTCAAGCAGCTCGTGAACACTGCAGCACTGCAGCACGTGATGAATAAGGGGGAGCAGACGTGTACAGCGGTGACGACATTGCTAAACTGCGTATTGGCCTAGCCTCGCCCGAGGAGATCAAGAGCTGGTCTCGCGGCGAGGTCACCGAATCCGAGACGATCAACTACAGAACGCACAAGCCCGAGCGCGGAGGGCTCTTCGCCGAGGAGATCTTCGGGCCGGAGAACGATTACGAGTGCGCCTGCCAGAAATATCGCGGGCGCAAGTTCGAAGGGATCACGTGCGAAAAGTGCGGGGTCCTTGTGACGAGCTCTGACGTGCGCCGCTCCAATATGGCCCACGTGGAGCTCGCCAGCCCCGTCGTCCACTTCTGGTATCTGAAGGGCATCGCCTCGCCCTTGAGCACCCTGTTGGGCATCAAACGCGCTACGCTCAAAAAGATCGCGTACTACGAGACGACCCCTCTCGAAGAAGAGATGTACATCGTCACCCACTCGAGCTCTTCGGATTTCTCCAAGGGAGATATCATCTACGGGACGCAGCTCCAGATTCTAGGGGAGAAGAAGAAATTCACGGCAGAGCGCCTCTACGCGCTCGAGAACGACTTTGAGATCGGTGCCGAGGGCGACGGCAAGGTCTCGTTCGAGAAGATCAAACTCGAAAACGGGGAAGAGATAAAGCTTATAAAACTCTCCAATGCGACCAAAGCATTCCCAGCACCGCTCAACGCAGAGATGCTCGTGCAGTCCGGCGAGAAAGTCCAAGTCGGCCAGCCCCTAGCACGCTTGCTCAAAGAAGAGTATCTCACCGAGACAGCTTTCAATTTCCTGAAGAGCGTTTACCCCGATCTGAAGGGCAAGAAGGTCGTCGAAGCTGTTGACAGTTTGATCTATCTTGTGACGAACGTCAAGAGCCCCAACGTGCCTCTCAAAGTTGGGGATCGTCTGTGGGAGCTCGAAAAGAACGCCTACGAAAAGCTCTATCCGGGGCAATTCGAAGCCGAAACCGGCGCCGCGGGGATCAAGGGTGTTCTTGCGAACTTAGATTTAGCGGCCCTTGAGGCTGAGCTCCATCAGCAGATCGCGCAGGAGCCGACCGAGGGCAAGCGCAAGAGACTCTTAAAGCGCCTGGAGATCGTCCAACAGGTGCGCCGCAGCGGCAACCAGCCCCAAAATATGATCTTAGATGTCATCCCCATCTTGCCCCCCGAACTGCGCCCCATCGTACAGCTCGAGGGCGGCAAGTTCGCCACGACCGATCTCAACGACCTGTATAGACGTATTATTAACAGAAATAACAGATTGAAAAAGCTCCTCGAGATGGGCGCGCCCGAAGTCATCCTGCGCAACGAGCGCAGAATGCTCCAAGAGGCCGTAGACGCGCTTATCCATAATGAGAAGAAAGATAACCCCATCTTAGGGCGCGACAACCGCCCATTAAAATCTCTCAGCGAGCGCATCCAGGGCAAGCACGGGCGACTCCGAAGAAATCTCTTGGGCAAGCGCGTCGATTATTCTGGCCGCGCCGTCATCGTTGTCAACCCCAAACTGAAACTGCATCAGTGCGGCCTGCCCAAGAAGATGGCCCTCGAACTCTTTAAGCCGTTTATCTTATCGCGCCTGGGCGTCACGGCTATTTCGAACTTCGACGATGTCAAGAACAAAGCCCTCTCAGGAGAGATGCCCGAAGTCTGGGATATCCTAGAGCAATTGGTGAAGGAGCACCCGGTCTTGCTCAACCGCGCCCCAACGTTACATAGATTGGGCATCCAGGGGTTTGAGCCGATCTTAGTGGACGGGGAGTCCATTCAGATTCACCCATTTGTCTGCCGCCCGTACAACGCCGATTTTGACGGCGACATGATGGCTGTTCATCTCCCCTTAGGCAAAGAAGCGATTCAAGAGACGCGCCAGATCATGCTCTCGACGAAAAATATTCTCTCGCCGGCCAACGGCAAGCCCCTCAGTATCCCCACCCAAGACGCGATCTTCGCGTATTATTATATGTCCATGCTCGACCCCGAGGGCCTGGGCAAGGGCAAGTATTTTACCAGCATCAGCGAAGCCGAACGCGCCTACGAAGAGAAAATTCTCTCTCTCCACGCCCCTATTAAAATTCGTATTGACGGAAAACTCATCGATACGACTCTAGGACGCGCCTTGCTCAACACCGCCTTCCCCCCAGATTTGCGCGATTATAACAAGACTTTCGATTCTGATGCGATCAACGCGCTCATCATGGAGTGCTACTTCAAGCACGGCCTGGACCGCACCGTGCAGCTCCTAGACGATCTGAAAGATTTGGGGTTCTCGTTCGCGACCAAGTCGGGCCTAACGATCTCCGTGCGCGATTGTCTCATCCCTCAAGAAAAAGAGAATATTCTCACAGAGGCCCGCGAGCGCGTCGCCAAGATCAATGAACGCTACGAGCGCGGGCTCGTCACCGACGAGGAGCGCAAGACCAAAATTATAGAAGTCTGGATGGAAACCGTCGATAAAGTCGCCGATGCGACCATGAAGAACCTCGCGAAGCACCCGTTCAACCCAATCTATATGATTGTCGAATCTGGGGCGCGCGGCAGCAGCACCCAAGTGAAGCAGCTCTCCGGGATGCGCGGCCCCATGAGCGATCCCTCGGGCAGGATCATCGAGATGCCGGTCATCTCCAATTTTAGAGAAGGGCTGAACGTCATCGAGTATTTTATTAGTACACACGGCGGGCGCAAGGGCACCGCCGATACGGCCCTCAAGACCGCGGATTCAGGGTATCTCACCCGGCGCTTGGTCGACGCTACGGAAGAACTGATCGTCAAACTCGAAGACTGCGGCACGACCGAGGGCATCGAGATCGATCCGCTCTACTACACCAAACCCGACGAAGTCATGGAGACCATAGAAGAACGCATCTACGGGCGGGTGCTCGCCCATGATCTCGTCTTTCTGGGGGAGACCCTGATGAAGCGCGGCGAGGTCTTCGACCGCGAGAAAGCCCGATACTTTGGCAACCTCACTGCCGAACTTTCCGTCAGTGATCGCGCGTTCTACGAAAAAGTCGTGGGCACCAAAGCCGCTCACGATATTCGTGACCCCAAGACGAATTACGTGATCATCTCGCAAGACGAGCCCATCACGCGCGCGCTGGCGGAAAAGCTGCGCGCCCTCAAGATCGAGACGATCCGCGTGCGCCCCACGATCGTCATTCGCTCGCCAATGCGCTGCACCGTGCGCAGAGGTGTCTGCCAACAGTGCTACGGCTACGACCTGAGCACCCATAAGCTCGTCGAGCTGGGCACGGCCGTGGGCGTCATCGCCGCACAGTCTATCGGCGAGCCCGGCACCCAATTGACCATGAAGACGTTCCACACAGGCGGTGTGGCCGGTATTGATATTACCCAGGGTCTGCCACGTGCCGAAGAACTCTTTGAAGCGCGCAAGGCCGTGCGCAGCTCCCAGAGCGAGATCGCGCCGATCAGCGGCGTGGTGATAGACCTCAAACAATCTGCTGAGACTGGTCGGATGAGCGCCGTGTTGCACGGCGACGAGAAGCGCCTGCGGCTGCCAAAATCGCTCTGCGCCCCGGTGGAGAAGGGCGCGTCCGTGATCTTGAAAGAGCTCGTACAAGGCTCCAGCCCGCGCAGCGGCCTCGTGCGCCTTATCGAGACTGCACGGTCATCAAAGCTCTATATTCTCAACCCCGACGAGGGCGATGCTCTCTACACCCTACCCGAGGGGGCCACGATCCTCGTGAAAGACGGGCAGAGAATCTCCAAAGATACGGTGCTCGCTGAGCCGTTCCATGAGGAGCCGGTCGTCTCGACGGTGGACGGCGTCGTCGAGGAGGTCGTCGAGAACGATGAACGCGCGATCATCGTGAAAGAGAAGGAGACCGGCAACAGGGTACGCTATAAGCTCCCCTACGGGGCCAGGCGCTCCGTGAACGTCGGCGATAAGGTCGTCAAAGGGGAGCAGCTCTCGACGGCATCGAAGCCCATCGAGCTGCGCGCGCGCACCGAGGGCATCGCTATCGTCACGAAGAATCAGATTATTATCTATCAGCCTCAACCCGATAAAGAGTTCACGCTCACCGAAGATATCACCGTGCTCAAGGCCGACGGCGACTGGGTCGAGGCCGGCGAACCCCTCTTCGCTCTCGCTCTCCCCAGCGATGAGCGCGTCACGATCGACGCGATCAAACCGCTCGATGAAGCTCTTGTCGAGATCTCCTATCACCACGAGGTGACAGTCGAGCTGACCAATCCGCCCACAATCAGGGTCGGCGATAAAGTGCAGAAGGGCGAACTGCTTTCCAAGGGCGTCATCTCGCCCCATCGGCTCTTAAGTATCGCCGGTGTAGACAAGACCAGAACGTATCTCTTGGAAGAGATCCATAAAGTCTACAAGAGCCAAGGTGTAGATATCAACGATAAGCATATCGAGCTGGTCATCCGCCAGATGCTCAATAACGTGCGCATCATTGACCCAGGGGACTCGCAGTTTCTGCCCAACGAGCTGATCCCGCTGGAAGAGTTCCAAGCGGAGAATCACCGTCTCCTTGAAGAGAACCGCCGCATTCGCGCGCAGCGTGAGGAGATCATCGGCTTGACGATAGCCGCGCCGATCACAGATAAGACAGGGGCAGTCATAGCCGAGAAGGGCACCACGGTGACAGACGAGCTGATTCGGGCCGCTCTGCGCGCCGGGGTGACCGAGATCGTGCTGGAGCGCGGCAAGGAGAAAGTCACGCAGCGGATCGCCGAGAAGCGTCTGCCCGACGGCGAGCGCGTGCTGCTGCGCATCTCCAAAGCAGCGTTAGAGACAAAATCGTGGCTCTCCGCAGCATCGTTCCAGAGGACGACAACGGTCTTAGCCGAAGCGGCGCTCAAGGGCGCTGTAGATAAATTAGAGAGCCTCAAGCCCGCGGTGATCGTGAGCAAGCGCATCCCCGCGGGGACGGGATTCCGTCGCCTGTCTACTACTGATGGCGCTCCAACAGCGAGCAGTGCTGGGTAATATAAGCTTTCAAGCCCTCGAGGGCGCGACGCCGATGGCTGATGCGATTCTTGATCTCCGGCCCAAGCTCGGCAAGCGTCTGGGCATATCCCTTGGGTATGAAGACGGGATCGTAGCCGAACCCTCCCGTGCCCCTCGGTGCTGGAGCGATCTGGCCCTCTAAGACGCCCTCGCTGAGCAATTCTCGTCCATCGGGGAAGACAAGCACCACGACGCACCGAAACCGCGCACGCCGATCTTCTTTGTCTTTGAGCAGTTCTAAAAGCTTCGCCATATTGGCACGGCTGTCTTTGTGCGCGCCGGCGAAACGCGCTGACTCCACCCCCGGCGCCCCACCGAGCGCATAGACTTCTAGCCCAGAATCTTCAGCGAGCACGGGCAGCCCCGTCTGAGCACAGATCTCTGTGGCTTTCTTGCGCGCGTTCTCTGCAAACGTCTTGCCGTCCTCAGAAACATCTGAGAAAGGGCACTCGCGAAATGTCAGGAATTTTACATTGGGGACATCAGAGAGTATCGTCGTGATCTCCCTGATCTTGTTGGTGTTTTTTGTGCCCAACAGAAGAAGCATTTAGCGGCGCTCGGCGATCTCTTCCACGCCTTTGAGCTGTAATGTTTGAGAGAAGTGACAGCTCGCAAAGTGCTCCCCACCGATGTCTATAAACGGCGGCTCCTGCTCTTTACAGATGGGCTGCGCGTAGGGGCACCTGGGGTGGAAATAGCACCCCGACGGTGGGTTGACTGGGCTGGGCACGTCACCCTTCAAAATAATGCGCTCGCGCTGGTAATCGGGGTCCGGCACCGGCACCGCCGAGAGCAATGCTTCGGTGTACGGGTGCCGCGGATTGCGGAAGAGCTCTTCGGTCTCGGCCATCTCGACGATCTTGCCCAGATACATCACGGCGACGCGATCGCTGATATGGCGGACCACGGAGAGATCATGCGCGATGAACAGATACGTGAGCCCAAACTCCTTCTGGAGGTCTTCCAAGAGATTGAGCACTTGCGCTTGAATAGAGACGTCCAGCGCTGAGACGGGCTCGTCGCAGATGATGAGCTTCGGCCCGAGCGCTAACGCCCGGGCGATCCCGATGCGCTGGCGCTGCCCCCCGGAGAACTCATGGGGGTAGCGCTTCATATACTGGGGGTTGAGCCCCACGGCTTCGAGAAGTTCTTTCACACGGGCTTCCCGCTCGGCAGCCGTACCCACACGGTGCACGACCAACGGCTCCCCGACAATGTCCCCAATGGTCATTCTAGGGTTGAGCGAGCTATAGGGGTCTTGAAAGATGATTTGCATCTGGCGGCGCATGGGCTTCAGCGCGCGGTTGGAGAGCTTGGCGATGTCCGTGGGCTTGTTGTCGTTATAGAAGAGAATATTCCCCTCAGTAGGCTCGATCAAGCGCAGGATCGTGCGCCCTACTGTCGTCTTGCCGCAGCCGGACTCGCCCACCAGCCCGAGCGTCTCCCCCTCACGAATGAAGAAGCTGACGCCGTCCACGGCCTTCACGTGCGCCACGACTCTGCGCAGCACGCCGCGCCGCACAGGAAAGTATTTTTTGAGATTGCGCACTTCCAAGAGCATACGTGCATTCTGTGTGGTCGCCATAGTCACCTCAGAAACGAGCCCAGCAGGCTACTTTGTGCCTCGGCTTGATCTCTTTGAGCTCCGGCATCTGCGCGCGGCAAATGTCGATCGCTTCGGGGCAGCGCGGCTCGAACGGGCAGCCCTTGGGCAGATTGTACGGGTCCGGCACCATCCCTTTAATGGGTTTCAGCCGCTCTTTCTTGCGTGTCAGCGCTGGGATGGATTCCATAAGCCCGTGCGTATACGGATGCAACGGGTCGTGATAGATATCTTTCACGGGGGCTTCCTCGACCACCTTGCCCATGTACATAATGACGACGTCGTCCGCCATCTCCGCGATCACCCCCAAATTGTGGGTGATCATCATGAGCGCCATGTGAAATTCTTCTTGAAGCTTTCTGATCAGATCCAAGATCTGCGCTTGAATAGTCACGTCGAGGGCGGTCGTGGGCTCGTCGGCGATGAGCAAGCTGGGATTGCAGCTGAGGGCCATGGCGATCATGGCGCGCTGCCTCATGCCTCCTGAGAGCTGATGGGGATATTCGTCAACGCGCTGCTCTGGCAAAGGGATCCCGACAGCCTTGAGCATCTCGATCGCGCGCGAGCGCGCCTCGCGCTTGCCCACCTTCTGGTGGAGCATGATCGCCTCCATGATCTGGTTCCCAATAGTGTAGACGGGATTGAGCGACGTCATTGGCTCTTGGAAGATCATGGCGATCTCGTTGCCGCGAATCTCACGGTATTGCTTGCCCTTGGGGTCCAGCTTGGTTAGTTCGATCTCTTGGCCGTCGCGATGGTAGAGAATAGAGCCGGCTAAGATCTTGCCCGGCGGCATGGGGATGAGCCCCATAATCGAGAGGGCGGTGACGGACTTTCCGCAGCCGGACTCGCCTACAACCCCAAGGGTCTTCTGCTTCTCAATGGAGAAGCTCACGCCGTCCACAGCCTTGACGACCCCGTCTTCCGTGTAAAAGTAGGTCTTGAGGTCGCGCAGCTCGATCAGTTTATTATTAGCATTCATAGACACTCTCTAGCGGGACGCAAAATACGTCAGCACGAACGCCAGGACCATAAATGCCACGGCGAGCCACGTCGTGGCGGTGCGTTTGGGGTCGGCCTCCTCTTCACGGCCGAAGACTGTCGAAGTCGCCCCGGCTCCGAACGCCCCACCCAGCCCCGCGTGCTTACTCATCTGCAAGAGAATGATCCCAATGAGGGCCACGCTCACGAGCACAAACAACACCTTAAGAGGGATTTCCAGCACGTTGAGTATCTCCATAATTGTATGCGATCAACCTCGCTCTTTATGGACAGATAGCTATTGTAACATTATTGGCCACGCTCTTCAACTGAAACGCCCTCCAAAGAGCAGCCCCTCGACCCACGAGATGATGGGCATGAGCAGATGCTGGAGCACCCCTGCAGAGAGCAAGAGAAAGATTATGACAAACCCGAACGGCTCTAGCTGCATTAACAGGCGCTTGCCCCCCTGCGGCAATAGATAGAGCAAGACCCGTGAGCCATCTAATGGGGGCACGGGGATCAGATTAAAGACGGCTAAGATAATATTAATCGCGACAAAATAGAAGATGAAGAACGACAGCACCTCCGGGAGGGTTGCCCCTAGGCCCTGCCATACTCCTACGCCCACCCCCGCTAAGAGCAAATTCATCAGCGGCCCGGCCAACGCGACAAGCATCATCCCTTGATAGGGATGGCGAAAGTAGACGGGGTTGACGGGGACGGGCTTGGCATACCCTATGATGGGGACGCTCATATTGAACGCAAAGCGCAAGACAGCTAAGAGCAGGGGCAGGAGCACCGTGCCGAAGGGGTCAATATGCGCCAGTGGGTTGAGCGTCAAGCGTCGGGCATCGCGTGCTGTGGGGTCGCCCAGCGCATACGCTACCCGCCCGTGCGCGTACTCGTGAAAGACGACCGCACTAAAGAACGCGACCAACGCAAGCACAAACTCCACGATCATCTCGAAAGGCATCGCAGATCTTCTCCATGATAAACGGAGGCACAGGAGAAGTCAAGGTTTGACGGCCCTTCGCTATCGGAGTAAGCTTAGAGTATGGCCGAGCGTATCTTACTGATTGACGCGAGCTCGCTTATATATCCGGCGTTTCACGTCATGGGCGAGCTGAAGACGAGCACGGGGCTGCCCACCGGGGCGATCTACGGCTATGTCCGCACAGTATTAATGCTCTTGCGCGAGTACCCTTCACAGTATGTTGCGGTGGCGTTTGACAGCCGCGGGCCGACCCACCGGCACGAGAAATTTTCAGCATATAAAGCGCACCGCCCCGCGATGGACGAGGCCCTCGCTACGCAGATTCCCAAGATCAAAG
>JBKBIX010000051.1:0-10462 GCA_046293845.1 Bipolaricaulia bacterium
GATATTATCTTATTAGAGAACGTACGCTTCTATCCCCAAGAAGAAGCCAACGACGAGAATTTCTCTCGCGAGCTGGCGCACTTAGCTGACTGTTATGTGAACGACGCGTTCGGCACGGCCCATCGCGCCCATGCGAGCACCTATGGAGTCGCGAAGTTCTTGCCGGCGGCGGCGGGGCTGCTCCTCGAGAGAGAGATCACGATGCTCAACCGTGTTAGGGAGAACCCGCACCGCCCGTTTCTCGCGATCGTGGGCGGGGCCAAACTGAAAGATAAGATCGGGGTGCTCCAAGACTTCCTTGGGAAAGTCGACGCGTTTCTCATCGGCGGGGGAGTGGCGTTCACGCTCTTGAGGGCCCAGGGAGCGTGTGTGGGAAGCTCTCTAGTAGACGAGAAGCTGCTCGAGGAAGCCAAGGGGGTTCTTGAGAAGGCTCGCGAACACCAGACGGGGATCGTTCTGCCCGCGGATGTGCAGGCGGTGCGGGAGTCAGAGGCGGGCGTGGAACGTGCGGTCTTTCCCGCACACGAGATCCCCGACGGCTGGCAGGGGTGGGACATCGGTCCGCAGACTATAAAGATATTTCAAGAGCGCATTGCACGCGCGAAGACGATCGTCTGGGCCGGCCCGTTAGGGAGATTCGAGCAGCCCCCGTTTGACAGGGGGACACGAGAAGTTGCCCAGGCAATTGCTCACTCAAGCGCCTTTGCGATCATTGGGGGAGGAGACACAGCCGCAGCGTTGCAGCGTGGGGGTCTTGCCGGGGCACAGAATATTTATTTCTCGACGGGTGGCGGGGCAACGCTCGAATTTCTTGGGGGGCGCAAGCTCCCCCCCATCGAAATTCTCAAGAAATGAGGCCCTCACCCCGCCCTTGGGGCACCCCTCTCCCGTAGGTGACTACGGGAGAGGGGTCAGAGGTGAGAGCCTCCTAAGCCCACGCACTTGTGGGCAAGATCTCCGGCGGGATCAGCCCGCGCTCCAGCGCATACTGCACCAGCGCCGAAAATCCCCCTTTAAAGTGAAAGACGGTAAAGCCCTCCTGGCGCATCAGATCAGCTAAATGAGCGCTCTTCAGCCCGACCTCACAATAGAGCACATAGACTCTGCTCTTGTCCCACGAAGGGTACTCCTGCAACGCGCTCACGAAGTCTTTGAAGAGAGCCCCAGGATAGTGCCAGGCGCGATAGCTCTGTGGGGATCGTAAGTCGATGACGACCGCGTCAGAAGGGATCTCGTCGATCTCGATCTGTGGGTTCTCAAGCGTGCCGAGCGAGCGCACCTCATAGATGCGCATGGTCTCGAGGGCGCGATCGAGCAGGCTCAGATCGAGCTTCTCCTCTTCAGCGAGCACGGCCTTCAGAGGCGCAGCCGTAGCCGGGCCACGAGATATGAGCGCGCAGTACTCGGAGATCGTCGCGGAGTACTCATAGGTGCCGATCCGCCGTGCCAGCGCGACGATCTCGTCTTTGTTAAAGCCCAGCAGGGGCCGCCACAGCGGAGCCGTCGTCACTTGGGAGATCACTGCTAGGTTCTGAAGGGTCTGAGAGGAGACCTGTCCAATAGCCTCACCCGTGATGATCCCAATAAGCTGCGCACGCCGTGCCACGCGCTCCGCCGCGCGGTACATGAATCTCTTTAAGATCACCTGCCAATAGCGGGGGTGGACGCGCTCTTGGATGTGGGCAGCGATAGGCCCAAAGTCGAGCGAGTAGAAGCGTGGAGAGCTCCCGTAGCTCCACCGATCAGCGAGCACCTGAGCGACGTGCAGAGCGCCGTACTCGTGGAGGCTGCCGCCCAGCTTGCAGAAGACATAGTCGACAGCGATACCGCGCTTGAGCATGAGCCAACTGGCGACAGCGGAGTCGAATCCCCCCGACAGCAGCGCCGCCGCCCGCCCGCTACACCCCACAGGTAAGCCCCCTGGCCCCATCAGCTTCTCTGTGAAGAGATCCACATGCTGCGCCGAGACCTCTACGAAGACGGTCACCTCAGGGTTTTCTAGATCGACCCTCTGGGCAAAGGGGCGCAGGGCTGCTCCCAGCTCGCGCTCGATCTCCAAAGAAGAGAACGGGAGATGCTGCCCCTGCGCGAGACGCCGCGCGCGCACGGCAAAGCGCCTGCCCGATACGACACTCTTAAAAAGCTCCGTCCCTGTCGCGACGATCTCGCTCAGCGTAGTACAGGGGCGGCGCTCGACGCACGAGACCGACTGCACCCCAAAGACGCGGCTCAGCAGCGTCGGCGCTTCGGGGGAGTCGGTCTCGACTACGAGCCGGCTGCCCTCGTCATGCAGCGTAAAAGCTGTATGGGTGGTCTGGAGCGCATCGCGGACGTTTTCGCAGAGCCGCGCCAGGAAGCGCTGCCGTGTGCGGCGCCTCTTGACCGTGATCTCTCCGGAGAACCGAATGAGTATCCGCATAGACGCTGTGTATTCTACGGTGTAGGGGTATTGACAAGCAACCCCATACTCTCTATAATTTATGCTGACATGCGGGCGTAGCTCAGGGGTAGAGTACCGGCTTCCCAAGCCGGGTGTCGCGGGTTCGAATCCCGTCGCCCGCTAAGGTCAAGCGGAGCTTGCGATCACTTCTAATGCTTTTGGCAACAGCTCAACCCGGAGCTTTCCCGCAGGGAATTCCGTGGGTTCACCGTCCAGATGCCCAAGTAACGGCCTTTCGGAAACGATCTCGATCCACGGCGCGCGCTTGATCTGCACCTCCGGCAGAGAGATATGCTCCCCGCGGCGCGCCTTGGGAATCTGCAAGATTCTCCTTAGCGGGGCCATGTCTGAGATCAGATAGACATCAAAGAACCCATCATCGACCTCGGCATCCGGAGCGAGGCGGAAATCCCCAGCAAGATACCGCCCATTACACACGCCAAGCATCATCACCGTGCCGGTGTGCTCCCATGCTGGGGCGCGGACTACAAGCTCACTACTCTGGAAGAAGAGGGCTTCCCGCACGGCGGCATAGAGATAGATCCAGCGAGCGAGCGCCGGCCAACGCCAACTGCGAAAGACCCGCCAAGCCACTGCCCCGTCCAGTCCCACCCCAAGCCCGTTGACAAAGTAGCGTTCCCCAACGCGCCCGACGTCCACGCGCTTGGTACACCCCGCTTCGAGAATGGGGATAGCCTTCAATGGGTCTTTTGGAGGGATGCCGAGCATCTTGACAAAATCGTTCCCCGTCCCTGCAGGGATGATCCCCAATTTTGTCGTCGTGCCCATGAGCCCTGTGGCGACCTCGTGGATCGTGCCGTCGCCGCCGACAGCGACGACTGTAGAAAAGTCTTGCGCTGCGCGTCGGGCAATCTCAATAGCTGCTCCGGGGGCTTCTGTAAATACATAGCGAAAAGAGAGCTGGGAGCGTCTCAAGGCATCTTCGATGGTCGGCCACAGTCGCCGGCAGCGCCCCCGCCCCGCCAAGAGATTCACTATGACGAAGCATTCGTCGCTCATGAAGCTAGTATAGCCTAAGATCGGTTGACAAGCCAAGTCTGTCGCGTTAGAATATTCGAGGCCCTCACCCCGCCCTGCGGGCACCCCTCTCCCGTAGGTGACTACGGGAGAGGGGCTGGGGGTAAGGGCCAGCAGGCGTGCCGGGGTGGCGGAATTGGCAGACGCCTACGGCTCAGGACCGTAGGGGAGAAATCCCGTGAGGGTTCAAATCCCTCCCTCGGCACACAAGATCTGCGCCAGCCACAAGCTGGCGCAGGCGAACGGTCCAGGCGAAGCCTGGAGCTTTTTTCGTATGAACCTGAACACACGAGCTCTGCACGAACTGCTCGCCCTCATCGAGAGGGGCGAGATCCACCCCCGCGACGTCATCGCCGATCTCTATAGCGCCATTGCTGAGAGAGAACCCCACATACAAGCATACATCTCACTGAATCTTGAAGAACGTCTTCTGGAAGGATGCGAGCGCCTGCGCGATAAGCCCTTGCGAGGGCTGCCTATCGCCGTCAAAGACAACATCTCGACTCGAGAGTTGAAGACAACCTGCGCGTCGCGCTTTTTAGAGAATTTCCAGCCGATCTTCGACGCCACCGTGATACAGAAGCTCAAAGAGGCAGGCGCGCAGATCTTGGGCAAGACAAACTTAGACGAGTTCGCTATGGGGTCGTCCACGGAGAATAGCGCGTTCTATCCCACGCGCAACCCGCACGATCTCGAGCGAGTCCCCGGCGGCTCTTCCGGGGGCTCAGCCGCAGCTGTCGCTGCGCACGAAGCGATCTGTGCGCTCGGCTCAGACACTGGGGGATCCATTCGCCAGCCCGCGTCGTTCTG
Organism: Bipolaricaulia bacterium; assembly: GCA_046293845.1. Classification (GTDB taxonomy): domain Bacteria; phylum Bipolaricaulota; class Bipolaricaulia; order RBG-16-55-9; family DRXL01; genus JANXCC01. Next base: position 4,289 of record JBKBIX010000051.1, read on the forward strand.
CGGAATCGTTGGGTTGAAGCCCACCTATGGGCTTGTCTCGCGCTACGGCTTGGTAGCCTTTGCGAGTTCTTTAGACCAGATCGGCCCGATGACCAAAGACGTGCGCGACTGCGCTCTCTTATTAAACTATATAGCGGGGCGCGATCCCAACGACTCCACGAGCGTCGAGCGCCCGTGTGCCGACTACACCCACGAGCTCGGGCAAGAGATCAGGGGCTTTCGCGTGGGGGTACCCAAAGAGTATATCGCCGATCTTTCAGGCCAAGCCAAAGCGTGCGTCGAGTCTTGGGTCAAGATCTGTAGTGAGCTTGGCGCGGCGATCGTGGAGTTGTCGCTGCCCCACACAGAGTACGCGATCCCCACGTATTATCTGATCTCGTCCTCGGAGGCGAGCGCGAACCTTGCGCGCTTTGACGGGGTGCGCTACACCAAGCGCATGAGCGACAGCTCCGTCGAAGCGATGTTCTCCGAGAGCCGCGACAAGGGGTTTGGACCCGAGGTCAAGCGCAGGATCATGATCGGGACGTATGCGCTCAGCGCGGGCTATTACGAAGCTTGGTATGGCAAAGCCCAGAGGGTGCGGGCGCTCATCCGCCAAGATTTCGAGAGCGCTTTTCGCACTGCAGATATTATTCTCTCCCCAACGTCGCCGACGCCGGCGTTTCGGCTTGGGGAGCGCATCAAAGACCCCTTAGCCATGTATCTGTCAGATATCTTTACGGTGCCGGCCAGCTTGGCCGGCATTCCGGCAATCTCGCTTCCTGGCGGCACGGTAGACGGCTTGCCCTTTGGGCTGCAGCTCATCGCCGATAAATTTCAAGAGTCAAAACTCTTGCGGGCGGCGTATGCGCTCGAGCAAGCGCTCCAGGGGCGTTTGTAGGCCCGCGCTTTTCGTGATATGCTTGAGTTGTTATGGACCTGCTCAACACTCTGCAGCACGAGATCGCCGGGTTGGACTTTGCGCAGACTCTGCAGAAGACCGTCTCGTTCTTGCGTGAAAATATCACCCGCTATAACTGGGTCGGCATCTATATGCTCGAAGGCGATGAATTAGTCCTTAAAGCATGGGACGGCCCCGAAGCGACCCAGCACGTCAGAATCCCCATAGGGAGGGGCATCTGTGGACTGGCCGCACGCGAGAAGCGCACCGTCATCGTCGGTGACGTCACTGCCGATCCCAGATATTTAGCGTGCTTCCCCTATACGAAATCCGAGATCGTCGTGCCCATCCTGAAGGGCACACGAGTGCTCGGGGAGATTGACATTGACAGCAACACCCTGAACGCGTTCACCGAGAAAGATCGAGAATTCTTAGAAAGAGTCGCTGCCCTTTTAGGAGAGAGATATGTCTGAGACAAATAGAACCGAACGCTATGTGCTCGATATGAGCGTCATCGTGGACGGGCGCATCACCGAAGGGATTCGCCAAAACAAATTCCCCAACGCGGTGTTTATCGTGCCCAATGCGGTGCTTGCGCTTCTTGAGGCGCAAGCAGTGCGTGGCCAGGAGACAGGCTACGCGGGGCTGAACGAGCTGAAGCGCTTGCAGCAGCTCGCGTGGGAGGGGCAGATCGAACTGGTCTTCAAGGGGGATCGTCCCCGGTTCGACCCGTTGCGCCTCATGGAGACCGGAGAGATTCACGCGATGATCCGCGCCGTCGCCGAGGAAGAGAACGCTGTCTTACTGACGAGCAGTCGCAGCCAAGCGTTAGTCAGCGAAGCTCAAGGGCTGCCCATGCAGTTTCTGGGGGCTACCACCGAGGGGCGTGGCTTGGAGCAGCTCTCGATTATGCAGTTCTTCGATGACCAGACGATGTCGGTGCACCTGCGCGCCAAGACGCGCCCCAAAGCCAAGCGCGGCGCTCCCGGACGGATGAAGATCGTCACTTTACGAGAAGAGCCGATGACTGAGAAAGAATTAGAGAGGATTGCTCGGGAGATCGTCGAGGTTGCCAAGGGCCATCCCGAAGGGTTCATCGAGATGGACGCGGGCGGCAGCACCGTCGTCCAGCTCAAGAACTTACGGATTGCGATTGCCCGTCCGCCCTTCAGCGATGCGCTGGAGATCACGATTGTCCGCCCCGTGGTGCGCAAGAAGCTCGACGAGTACCGTCACGCGGACTTACTGAAAGAGCGGCTGCGCGAGCGCTCGCGCGGCGTCTTAGTCTCTGGGGCGCCGGGGGCGGGAAAGTCTACATTTGTGCAGGGGATCGCCGAGTATTTACAAGAATCGGGTTGGATCATCAAAACCATGGAAAAACCCAGGGACTTGGATCTTTCTGAGGAGATCACGCAGTATACAGCCCTCAACGGCGAGATGAAGAAGACCGCTGATGTGTTATTGCTCGTCCGCCCCGACTATACGATCTTTGACGAGATGCGCGTGGACGAGGATTTTGAGGTCTTCGCAGACATGCGCTTGGCGGGTGTGGGGATGATCGGGGTAGTGCACGCCACGCGGGGCATTGATGCCGTGCAGAGATTGATCGGGCGCGTGGACTTGGGAATGATCCCCCAGGTCGTAGACACCGTGGTCTTCATCGAAGCTGGTGATGTGAAAGAGATCTACGAAGTTGAGTTCACCGTGAAGGTCCCCAGCGGGATGGGCGACACAGACTTAGCTCGCCCGGTGATCGAGATTCGCGAGTTTGAGAGTAAAGCTTTGGTCTATGAGATTTATAGCTTTGGCGAGCAAGTGGTCGTCATGCCGGTCAAGGAGATCGCGAGCGAAAAGCCCGTGTGGCGCTTAGCTACCCAGGCCCTGGAGTATGAACTGCGGCGCGTGATCCGCGGGCCGTTTACCGTCGAAATTCGCTCGGACAACCGAGCGATACTCTATATAGATGAAGATCAGATCCCGATGATCTTAGGGCGTGGGGGCAGCCGGATTCGCGAACTTGAAGCCGAGCTGGGGATCGGGCTTGACGTGCGATCGTATGATGAGATGGAGACAACGCTTCATCAAGACATAGATATCGAAGTGAGCGACCGGCACGTGATCTTAGACTTAGACCCATCTCTGCGTGGGCGCAATATCGAGATCTTAGTTGATGGCGAGACGGTCTTTATCGGGTCGGTCTCGCGCACGGGAAGTATTAAGTTAGTGCGCGGGAGCGAACCTGCCGAGAGAATCTACGAAGCGCACAAATCAGGTGGGACGATCCGCGTGCGGCGGGCAGGATGATCATATTCGGCGCCTTGCCCGACGATATGCTTGATCATGAGGGCCAATGGCGATCACTACAACGAGACGCTCGCTGTCTACAACTTCGTACACGATGCGATATCCTCTTCGAGGGCCAAAGTTATAACTATAGAGACCGGCAAGCGGCCCGTGCTTGGGATTCCCTGCACCGCGAGGGTTGACAGATAGCACTGGGAGACATTTATTCTGAAGTTGCTTAATCAGTTTGGGAGGCAGACTCTGGAGGTCCTTAGCAGCAGCACGAGAGAGCACTAGTTGGTAGCGCGGCGCTTCGCTTTGGCCTTTGCTAGAGCCTTTTCTATTGTCACGACGTGGCCGCACTCTAAGTCCTTCCGCGCTGATTGCCAGCGCTGAAGCAGAAATTCCTCATCCAAGCGTAGCAGCTCCGGAACAAGATGCACCAGACGACACTTCTCCTCAAAACTCAGGTTCTTCACTTGTTGTGCGAGTTCTTTGATGTTGCTCATCGTGACTGTATCATACCCCACACCCTCCGAAGTTGCAAGATAGCTCAAAACCGCCAGAGCACTCCCGCGCGGTAGCTCCAGACCCACGGCAGGTTCTTCTGGCTGAAGTCGAGCAGCACCAAGGGCACGACGTCAAAGAAGACCGATATTTTTGAGACAAGCGAGAACCTTCCCCCGGCCCCAACCCAGCCCGTCAGCCGCCACGCTTGCTCAGCGTTCTGCACCAAGTGCAGGATCCCAGAGCCAAGCTCAATAGACGCGCTGGCCCGCCCGAACGGGAAATTGAGCGCTAGCGCAGTCTCATAATGGGCTACACCCAGAGCACTCCCCTCAAATGCGAAGCCCCAACTCGCAGCTAACCGCAACGCCACCCCGATCTCGATCTGCGTCTCCCCGCGCACCGAGAGCATTACAACTTTCTGAGAGAGCACGAACGTCGGCAATGCCGGCTGAAAATTATCCAGCTCCATCCAGCTTGCGGCAACACCTAAACTTGGTGCGCGCTCCTGCGCGAGAGCTTCTAGAACATTTAGAGCGAGGAGTCCGAGAACCCAAAGATATTTTTTCATGCGATTTGTCAGCCTCCTACTCTTTTGCTATTGTGACAGAGAGCGCCTATGAAAGTCAAGGTCTTAGATGCGCACTTAGTCAACAAGATCGCTGCTGGGGAAGTGATCGAGCGCCCGGCGTCGGTCGCTAAAGAATTGATCGAGAACTCTCTCGATGCCGGAGCGACCAAGATCGAGCTCTTTGTCGAGGGCGGGGGCGAACGCAGACTCTGCGTCGCTGACGATGGCGAGGGCATGACCCAAGAAGATTTACTCTTAGCTATCCAGCGCCACACGACCAGCAAAATCTCCTCCGAAGACGATCTTTTTAATATTCGGACACTCGGCTTTCGCGGCGAAGCGTTAGCGAGCATCGTCGAAGTTTCTCAGACCGTCATCACCAGCAAGAGCGATGAATCCCCCGAAGGCGTCCAAGTCCAGATCGCGGGTGGGCGCGTGCTCTCCGTCAAAGCCGCCGGACGCGCCCGTGGTACGACAGTAGACGTCCGAGAGCTCTTCTTTAACGTCCCCGCGCGCAGAAAGTTCTTAAAATCCGAGAAGACCGAGTTCTTTCACATCGTGCGCGTGGTGAAACACTTCGCGCTCGCGTACCCCAACGTGCACTTTCGCTTAGAGCACGACAGAAAGACTGTGCTCGATCTCCTCCCAAGCAGCGATCTGCGCCAGACCATTGCCCAGCTCTATACTGCTGATCTTGCTCGCGCCTTGCTCGATGTGCACATGGCCATGCCGGGGATCACCGTGCGCGGTCTGGTCAGTCCATCACAGATAACGCGCTCCGACCGCACCGAGCAGTTTCTCTTCGTCAACGGGCGCTTCGTCAAAGATGCCCAGGTCAATTACGCGATTTCTCAAGCGTATGAGAGCGCCATCAAGGGCGACCAGCACCCGTATATCTTTCTGTTTATCGAGATCGACCCGCGGGCTGTCGATGTGAACGTGCACCCGCAGAAAGCAGAAGTGCGCTTCGCTGAACCCATTAAAGTGCAAGCTGTCGTCAAGCAAGCGATCACGAAAGCATTGACGTCGGCTCATGCTGTGCCGCGATTGGAACCAGGCTCCGCCTGGACCGTTCGCCGTGCCGCCGCAGGCGGCACGATGTACAATCCAGACGAAGTCTGGCACGCTGCGCGTGGGCTTCCATATCACCCGCCAGAGGTGAGCGAAGGCGAACAATCCAGACGAAGTCTGGTGCGCCGCGAGATCGAAGCGCTGCGTCAAGCTCCTGCTGCTGCCGAGTCTGCACCCAGCTTTCGCATTTTAGGCCAGCTCCACGGGACATATATCTTAGTTCAGACGGAATCGGGCTTGGAGATCATTGACCAGCATGTCGCTCATGAGCGGATTCTCTACGAAAAATTTCTCGCCCAGCTCAGAGAACGAAGAGTTATCCGACAGAGACTCTTGATCCCCATCACGATTGAGATGCCCCCAGACAAGGCTGAATTGCTTGCAACGCATCTCCAAGAGTTAGATGAACGCTTGGGGATCGGGATTGAGCACTTTGGCGGCGGGACGTTTGTTCTGCGCGATTGGCCTCAAGTGCTCACGAGTGAGTGGAGCAAGAGCGAGTTTTCAGAAACGATTGAGCGTGTGCTCGCGGTGCTGGAACAAGAAGCCGAGCCAAATCTTGAAGAGCTAGCCAAAACGCTCGCAGCGCGCGTCGCGTGCGAAGCCGCCGTGGTGAAGCACAAGCCGTTACGTCCCGAAGAGATGACAGAACTCGTTCGGCAGCTCAAGCAGACGCAGAACCCCTACAGTTGTCCGCACGGACGACCGATAGTCTTGGCGTACTCTTTAGAAGAGCTGGAGAAAAAGTTTGGGCGGCGATGATCTTGCCATAGTAAACCCAACCCCTTGACTTTTTCCCCGTTTTGTGGTATATAGAGGGTGATACGATCCAAAGCCGCTCACTCCCGCCCACAGCCTTGAG
>JBKBIX010000052.1:0-9799 GCA_046293845.1 Bipolaricaulia bacterium
CAACAATGCTTGCGCCGCGTGATATCTTCTAAAAAGAGCGTGGTCGGGCCGGGGATCGGTTCAGCAAGCTCAGAAACTTCGTCTTGCGACGTGAAGAGATACCCTGTCGTGCAGAGCTCCGGCAGCACCAGAAGATCAGCTTCAACTTTTTCTATCGCTGTGGCGATTTTATGTAGATTGGCGCGCCTGTCCCCAAACGTTGGACAGAACTGATAGAACCCGACTTTGATCATCGGCCACACTCCGCGGGGAGAAGACTTACGGTGACGAGCTGAGAGAGATCGCTTGTGCGTTCGATGAGCTTGCGTGCGAAGAGAAAGTCTTGGAGCTTCGCCCACTTTTCGAGGTGATTATGACAGGGCGCGCCGGCGAAGAGCGCCAGCGTCGCCTCGAAGAATTTTCTGTTCAGATCGGCTTCGCGCTGCAGATCAGGGTTCGCTCGAAGAAAGAGCGCAAACGCGCGATCTGGCTCTTGGAGCGTCAGCGCCACGGCGCGGGCAACAGCCCGCAAGAATCTTCGCAGAAGCTCAGACTTTTGCTGCGCTATCGCCTCGCTGGCGATGAAGACCAGCTGCGGGTGATCGGGAATGCCGTGCTCCTCAAAAGCGAAAAAGACCGTCTCTTTCTGCTCCTGGACTTCGACTACAATCTTCTCGACGTTTCTGAACGCGCCGATGGCGTCCACTTGTCCCGTTAAAAGTGCTGGGAGCGTGTCGAAGCCCACGTTGACGAGCTGATAATCTCCGGGCTTAAGGCCCGCGGTCTCCAGCATTGCTGTCCACAGGACCGGCTCTTCGGGCTCTAGAGAGTACCCGATCGTGCGCCCTTTGAAGTCAGCGAGCGTGCGAATGCCGCGCTCTTTCAGGGCTAACAACCCTCCCAGGGGCTTTTGAATCAGCGAGCCGATGGCTGTCAACGGGATGTTCTGCGCGCGCATGACGATGAGATTGATCGGGGTGGTGATCGCTCCGTCGGCGCGGCCTGAGGCAGCGAGCTTGGCCGGATCGCTTGGGTCAAATGCCGTGGGCGCTTGCAGCGAAACCGAAAGACCTTCAGCGGCGAAAAAGCCCATCTCTTGGGCGACGTACAACGGAACGTGATTGGGATTAGGGAGCCAGTCTAAAACTAAGACTAGCTGGGACTGCGCTGAGCTAGGCACCAAGACCAAGACGATCAGACCCACAGCAAGAGCAAAGAATCGCATCATGGATCACCCAGGGAGATTATAGCGATGAGCAGCGTGAGCGCAACTGTGCTATAATAGCTATGTGGCAGGAGGTGCGCATGGCACAGTACGAGAGGCCCTCTCTAGAAGAGCTGAAGCGGCGTCTCACGTCGGAACAATTTGAGGTCGTCTGCAACTGCGGCACCGAACCACCGTTTCAGAATAAATATTGGGACCATCACGAACCGGGCATCTATGTAGACGTCGTGAGCGGGGAGCCGCTCTTCTCGTCGTTTGATAAATTCGATTCGGGCACGGGCTGGCCGAGCTTTACTAAGCCCATCGAGCCAGAAAATATCGTTGAGAAGCCCGATTATTCATACGGGATGGTGCGCACCGAAGTGCGCTCCAAGCACGGAGATTCCCATTTGGGCCATGTCTTCGACGACGGACCACCGCCTACATATAAGCGTTACTGCATCAACTCAGCGTCATTGCGCTTCGTGCCCGTCGCGCAGATGGAAGCAGAAGGCTATGCACGCTATCTAGAGCCGTTCATTCTCGCAGGGCTTGCGCCCAATCGCGAAGTCGTCTATCTTGCGGGAGGCTGCTTCTGGGGGATGCAAGAGATTTTGCGAAAGATTCCGGGCGTCGTCTACACCGACGTGGGCTACACCGGCGGCACAGTCCCCAACGCGACCTATCGTCATCACCCTGGACACGCCGAAGCCGTGAGAGTAATCTACGACACTGAAAAACTCTCATTTGAACAGCTCTTGCGCTACTTCTTTCGGATGCACGATCCGACGACGCTCAATCGTCAGGGCAACGACATGGGGGAATCGTATCGGTCGGCGATCTTCTATCATACGGAAACGCAGCATAAGATCGCACACGAATTCATTGAGCGTCTCAACAAACACAGCCAATGGGGCGGGCCGATTGTGACGCAGGTCGAGAGGGCTGGCCCGTTCTGGCGCGCGGAAGAAGAACACCAAGACTATTTACAAAAACACCCCAACGGCTACACGTGTCACTGGCTGCGTCCGGAGTCCATCATTGGGTTTTAGTTTTTCGGGGGCGGGTTCTCTTTCTTCATACAGCACTGTTTGTACTTCTTCCCTGAGCCGCAGGGACAGGGGTCATTGCGCCCGACTTTCTGTTGGACGCGGCGCGGCTGGGCTTTGGGCTTCTGCGAGGGAGAATTTCCCGCTGTCGCCGTGATCTCATCGTGGCGGTAGCTCAGCGATTCGACGCGCTCGATCCGCGCGGGCTGCCCCGGCTGCGCCGCAATGATCTTCAACTGGGGCTTGATCAGATAGCTTATAATCTGCTCTTCGATCCGACCAAGCAGTTCTTGAAAGAGCTGGAACGACTCGCGCTTGAACTCTATTAAGGGATCACGCCCGGCGTAGGCGCGCCAGCCGATCACGTCTTGCAATTCATCGAGCGCGAAGAGATGCTGCCGCCAGTTCTCGTCGATGAGATTCAAGATCATATATCGAGCCAGGTGAGGGAACGCCCCGCCCAGCCGTGCTGCTTGGGCGTGATAGTTTTTCAGCAGAAAATCTAAGATCTTCGCGCGAGCGTCGTCCACGGAGAGTCCCGCGACGGAAAAGTCAAGCGGGGCATTCTGGAAGGACGCAAGCTCCTTGTGCAAGCCCTCATCGTCCCGTTCCGCCCCGGAGAGGTAGCGCGCGATCAGCGTCTCGGTATAGCCCTCGATCAGCCCGGTGAGATAGTCATCGAGGTCTTGGCCCTCACCCCCATGCCCGGAGGGCGGGGTGAGGGCCTCACCGCCGATCAAGAAGCGCTCGCGCAGACTATAGATCGCCTCGCGCTGGCGCGCCATCACTTGATCATATTCGATCAATCTCTTGCGAATGCCGAAATAGTGCACTTCGACGCGCTTCTGCGCGTTGCGGATCGCCCGCGTCAGCATCGGATGCTCTAAGGCTTCGCCCTCGGCCATACCCTTCTTCACGAACGAGAGCAACTTGCTGTCGCCAAAGAGCCTTATAAGATCGTCTTCGAGGGAGACGTAGAACTGGGAGCTGCCGGGATCGCCCTGGCGGCCCGCACGCCCACGAAGCTGATCGTCAATCCGCCTGCTCTCATGGCGCTGTGCCCCGATAATGTGCAAGCCACCAAGCTCAGCTACGCCGGGGCCGAGCTTGATGTCCACACCGCGCCCAGCCATGTTCGTCGCGACAGTGATCGCGCCCTTCTGCCCTGCATCTTTAATAATTTCAGCCTCGCGCTCGTGGTGCTTGGCGTTCAAGACGTTGTGGGGCAAGCCACGCCGATTCAAGAGCGTGCTTAAATACTCAGATTTCTCTATAGACGTCGTGCCGATGAGCACAGGGCGTCCGATCTCGTGCAAGCGATAGATCTCCTCGACGATGGCATTGAATTTTGCTTTCTCAGTCGTGAAAAGCTTATCGGGCAGGTCTTGGCGGATCATGGGCTTATGGGTGGGGATGACTACGACGCTCAGCCCGTAGATCTGTTGGAATTCTTCTTCTTCGGTCTTGGCTGTGCCGGTCATGCCCGCAAGCTTCTTATAGAGCTTAAAATAGTGCTGGAGGGTGATCGTCGCGAGCGTCTGCTGCTCTTTTCTGATCTCAAGCCCCTCTTTGGCTTCGATCGCTTGGTGCAGCCCGTCGCTCCAGCGGCGGTCGGGCATCAAGCGCCCCGTGAATTCGTCAACGATGATCACGCGCCCGTCCTTGACGATATAGTCTCGCTCTTTTTTGTAGAGATGGAGCGCGCGCAGGGCCGTCTCCAAGTGTTTTAACAGATCGACGTGCTCTGGAGCGTAGAGATTCTCTATATGTAAGATCTCTTCGGCTTTTTTGACGCCGACTTCGGGAGTGAGATGCACCCGTCGAGCTTTTTCGTCGATCTCGAAATCTATATTCTTCTGAAAGCGTGGAGCGATCGCAGCGAACTTCTTATAGAGCTTGATCGTCTCCGAGGTGCTCCCTGAAATTATTAACGGGGTGCGGGCTTCGTCAATCAAGATATTATCTATTTCGTCGACAATCGCGAAGTCCAGCCCCGTCTGAACTCTCTGGTCGCGCGAGATCACCAAGTTATCTCGCAGATAGTCGAAGCCAAATTGCGTATTGGTCCCGTAGATGATGTCGCACTGATAGGCCCTCTTGCGCTCTTCGTGTGAACTAGTCTCTTGGAGCAGGCCGACTGTGAGCCCCAGGGCTTCATAAATGGGGCCCATCCACTCGCGGTCGCGTTTCGCTAAGTAGTCGTTGACCGTGACGATGTGCACTTTGCCCACAAGGGCATTGAGATAGGCGGGCATGGTGGCGACGAGCGTCTTGCCCTCGCCGGTCTTCATCTCCGCGATCTTAGCTTTGTGAATGACAATCCCGCCGATGAGCTGGACGTCGTAGGGGCGCAGCCCGATAGTACGCCGCGCGGTCTCGCGCACCACCGCGAACGCCTCCGGCAAGACATCATCGAGCGTCTCGCCGTGGGCAAGTCTGTCTTTAAATTCGTCTGTCTTAGCGCGCAACTGGTCGTCGGAGAGCTTTTGGATCTCCGGCTCTAGTCTATTGATCTCGTCGACAATGGGCTGGAGCTTGCGCAGCCTCTGCTCGTTCGTCTCGCCGAAGATCCACTCGACGGCGCGTTTGAGAAACTCTGCCATCTCTGTAACACCCTCTCTGTGATGGACATTCTATTCTAAGAGAGACGCAAGCGTTCAGCAAGAGGTCAGCGCAGTTTGGCGAGCAGTTCTTCGAGCTGGGCCTCCATCTGGGCGAGCGCGGCGGCGCGCACGCGCAGCTGGTTCAGCTCATCGGGGTCCGTCAGCCGACGGCTGCGTTGAATCTGATCTAAGCGTTGGAGAATGCCCGCTTTGAGCTTGGCGATCACTTGAAGCCCGCGCTCGAACTCTGCGCGCGCGGCTTCTTTTTCGCCACGCTCACTATGCAGCACCCCGCGCACTAAGTACCCTCGCGGGTAATCCGGGTGTTCTTGCAAAAACTTCGCAAGCTCCGCCCATACTAACGTGCGATCCCCTTCAGCAAGCAGTATGAGCACGCGCTGCATGAATTCAGCTTCTAAGCGCATCGTCGGCTCTGGGTCAAGACGCAAGAGCGTCTGCAAATGCTCCCGAGCGCGCTGTGTCTCCCCTAAGCGCAGATCGAGCTCAGCTAACTGAATGTACGCGTTCTCCGTGGGATAGGTCTTGAGCGAGCGCTCAAAGTATTCGCGGGCGCGGCGCAGCTCCCCTTGCTCAGCGTAGATAACCCCAAGATAGTACAGTGCCTTCCCTGGCGCGATCCCTAACGCGACGCTGCGCTCCAGAGCACTGCGCGCCGTCTCGTAGCGCAGATTATTGATCTCAGACTCCCCTTCGTCGAGGGAGATATCAGCCTGCCAGTCACGATACGTAAAGAACGAGACAGTCAAGGCGAGCACGAAAGCCGTCGCGCCGACGGCGATCTTTGCTTTGGTGCCGAGCGTGACCGTTGGTTCCGAACCAAGCAGCGGACGCGTGTACAGCAGACTTATCAGAAGCACGAGATTGAGCTCCGACGCCGGCAGGTGCAATGGGAAGCTGACGAGCGCGTCCGTCGCAAACGCGACACCTCCTGCAACAAGGGCTACGACCCACAGCCGACGCTCCGCGCTCTCCCCAGAGCGCACAAAACTATGAGCACTCCTGAGCAGCGTGCCCACAAAGAACCCCAGAGCGATAAACCCAATCAGCCCTAGCTCGGCGATCAATTGCACATAGTCGTTATGCGCTTGGATCGCTCTGGGCAGATAGAAGTTATACTGTTGCCCTAAGGGGGTCTCTTTGAAGCGTGCTTTGTACTCTAAAAATTCGACTTTGTAGTCCCCAAGCCCTACGCCCACAAACGGATGCGCTTTGAGCATCTCATATCCGATCCACCAGTTCCAGCTGCGCGCGATCCCCGAGTTCTCTGCCCACAGACGCTGAAAGAACTGAGCGATCTGATCAATGGGATTCACAGATTCTTGCGCGGAGGCAGCGCGACCGATGAGCGCATTGAGCGGCCCCGGCGGCGCTTGCAGCCAGACCGTCAACCCCAGCACAATTACGATGACAAAGACCCAGCGGCGCTGGGCGTGCAGCGCTCTTCCCAAGCGAAAGAGAAGCGCCCCCGCGAAGAAGAAGATCGCCGCAAAGAGCGCAGCGAGCCACGCGCCCACAGAGTTTGCCGCGACGAGCGCCGCCGTCATCATTATTAAAATAACTAAGAGCGCAAACCGTACCCAGCGGCTCTCACTCACAAGCGAGAGCGAGATCGCCGGCACAATCAGATGCGCGAGAAATCCCGCAAGATAGTTGGGATTCCCAAACGTCGCGATCATCGCCGAGCTGCCCCCTAAGAATCCCGGCGGCCCGGGGAGCCTTCCGTAATACTGCAATAACCCATACCCAGACGCGATGCTCGCCGACAGCACGAGCGCGCCTAGAAGAATCTTGATGTCGCGCTCGCTCTCGACGGTGTTAACGATAAGCAAGCCCAGCAGCCCAAAGTAGACCAGCCCGACGAAGCTTATCAGACTGAGCGCGAGATTTTCAGCATTCATTAATGAGAGCGCGACCGCGCCCAGCACGCCCAGCGCCGGCCACGCTAACTGCGTCACGCTGATCTGTATTTTTCGCACAAAAAACTCGACAGCCCACAGCGCTACTAAGAGCGAGATGCCCCAGTAGAGCACGGCGCTCTTTGTGTACCCGTACTCGGTGTTGGGCAGATAGATCACCACGGGGATAGCAAAGACGAGCGCGACGAGCAACCAGAAGCGCAGGCGATGCAGGGAGACCGACGACTGAAGTCGTTGGCTCAGCAAGTGAAAGCGCGCTGAAGCACGCTCCAGCTGCCCTCGTCCAACACTGGGGCGCTTAGGTCGAGGCTGTTTCCGTGTCCTCCGTGCTCTCATCCTTTCCGTGCCTTCCGTGCTTCAAAAATATCCCAACGCTCTCAGTCGCTCCATCAGTCCTTCTTTGTCGGTGCCGCGCCCGGCCCGCTCCGGCACACTGAGATCGGAGACGGGCTTGGTGCACGGCACACACCCTAAGCTCCGATAGCCCTTGTCATAGAGCGAGCAGTACGGCAATTGATATTTTTTAATATACTCCCAGACGTCGCGCTCGCGGAAGTGCAAGATCGGATGCACCCGCACATGATCGGGCCGTGGCGAAAAATACAGTTCTTGCGAGCGCGCGTTGTGCTCATCCCAGCGGACTCCCGTGACGAGCGCGCGCCATCTGTATTTTTGGATCGCTTGGTTGAGCGCTTCGGTCTTGAGGCGCGTGGTGCAGAAGAGACAGAACTTCGGGTCGTCAGTGGATGGGGCTTCGGCAAGGGCTTCGCGATTCTGATATATAACGAGCTGAAAGCCCCACTCGCGCGCCAATCTGTCACGATACTCGTAGACCTCGGGGAAGTCTACAGTCGTGTCGATGTGCAAGACGGGGATGGAGATGCGCCCACCCCCAGCGCGTCGCACTAAGTCGAGCACGACGAGAGAGTCCTTCCCGCCGGTGAAAGCCACAGCCATCGCCGAACCAAACCCCGCAAGCGCTTGACGCAGGATCTCTAAGCTCTTCTGCTCCCGCTCAGCTAACGTCCATGAAGAGACGTCGTTCATGATTGATTCCCCTTTTCCCAATCTGGCCCTCACCCCGCCCTAGGGGCACCCCTCTCCCGTAGGTGAGCTACGGGAGAGGGGTCGGGGGTGAGGGCCTTCGTAAGTATATCACATTCTCGCTGCCGTCGCGACACTTTTGACATATTGCACGAAGCCTGTGGGGATAACAGGCCAGATCGCGCTCCACAACCGCGGGCGCTTCAGCAACTCGCGCGCGATCCTGCTGGGATAGTCTATATCCCCAACGCGCTCGATCAGTCTGCGCAACGCCGGAAGCGCCAAGAGTTTCAGAGCATGAGCGATCTGCTCGTCGCTGAGTTGGGTCAGGACCTGATGGGCTTTGAGCCCCAGGGAGAGCTCGCGCGCGAGCTTGGCGCGCCAGCGTCTCTCGTACTCTTGGAGAGACCGTGCGTGAGTCTGCCCAGAGAGCGCGCAGCGCGCCGCGATCTCTCCGGCGATCCTCCCGCAGAGCATCCCGGTGTAAATTCCGCCACCGCTGGTAGGTTTCGCTTGCCCCGCAGCATCACCGACGATGAGAAATCCATCGGTGACGGTGCGCTCCGCCGGGCCGATGGGGATCATTCCCGACTGATACGCGAGAATCTTTTCGGAGTTATGATACTCCCTGCGCAGGCGCTCAAAGCACGCTTTGGCTTCGGAGATGAGATCCGTCGCTAAGCCGACGCGGGCGGTGCCCTCAGTCGCGGGCACAGACCACGCGAAGAAATTTGCGGCCCAGCGTCTTCCGAAGAAGACCTCGACGAAGTTCGGGGGCGAACTGCCGTTCGCCCCTACAGCGATCACGGCTTGAAGGCCCAAGAGGATCTTCTTTGGTCGGGGCAGGCCCGCGTGCTGCGCCAATACGCTATGGGCCCCATCAGCCCCGATGATGACTGCAGCCCTATACGCTGCGCGAGCGCCACTGTAGGTCTGGGTGATAAGCGTGCGCTCTCTGTTTCTATATTCACCGAGCTCGACGGCGCGCGTCCCTGTCTGAACGATGACACCCAATTTCGCGGCGCGCTCGACTAAACTCTGATCGAAGCGATCTCGGTCAATCACATAAGCCCTAACGCGGTCGCCGCCGAGTTCATAGACCGAGCCATCGGGAGAGTGCACGCGCACCCCCGTGATCGCTCGGACGATGATCGAATCTGAGAGGCGGGCGAGCTTCCAGCCGCGAATACTGAGAAGCCCGGTGCACTGAATGGGGCGCCCGATCTGGGTGTGCTCTTCGAGCAAGAGCACCTTTGCGCCATGACGAGCTGCAGTGGTCGCAGCTGTGGCACCCGCCGGGCCCGCACCGACGACGATCACGTCATAATGTTGCATAGATCAGTGCATCACAAGCATTAAGATCACGCCCTCACCTTCTTCAAGCGATGCTAACGCCTTCCCGATGATCGCGCCTTCGCATCTCTGGGCATTCTCGCAGCGCATGGCATAGCCCGGCTTGGACGCGCTCGTCAGCAGATCTCCGGGACGGATCGGCCCGTTCTCTGTCGTCGCTTTGACCGGCACGCGCCCCACAAGCGCCAAGAGCGCCCGCCCTCCAGACTGCTTGTGCGCTCCAAGCACGACCCCAGGCATCGTCGAGATCACCCCAGCGACTAGCGGGCTGTACGCCGGCTGCGCCTTGCGATACTGTCTAGGGTTGTAGGGATCAAGTTCGACGACGTCCCCAGGCTCAACAGCTTCAGAGACGGAGATATATTCAGCGACATCAGCGCCGTTGGGGTTCAGAGAGCCGTCGGCACAGACATTGCCCGTCGCGCGCTCGACCCGAAAGATCGCGCCTGTGTTGGTGCATGACGGCGGATTTCCATAAGTAATCGTGACATTGAACCCCGTAGCTGTGATCGAGTTCACTCGGATCTGTATGCTGTTGGCTGCATCTGTGTATGTCTCACCCGGTGTCCATTGAGCGCCCGCGTCGTTCGGATCGCAATTAGCATCCTCAGAGGGAGTCAGACATACCCC
>JBKBIX010000053.1:0-9217 GCA_046293845.1 Bipolaricaulia bacterium
AAATACAACAGTAATTTCTATACACGCTCTGGAGACTGATCGCCCGCCCCGCCAGATAGAGATCGTCCTGGGCGTTATCGGAGAGCTTGAGCAGCAGTCCCGCAGAGAGACTGGTGAAGCTGCGCGGGTTCCACGAATCGCTGAATCCCGACATCCAGCCGCCGACTTCTATCGCTAACAGATCGCTGACCCAATATTGCCCGGTGAGCGCCGCGCCCAGCGCAGGGTCTACGTCGCTTGGCCCGATGGGCATGAGCGCGCTGGGCAGAAAGCGCACACCAATCCCCGCCAAGCGCCCTACCGACAGATTTTCCGGCTGTGCCCCACACGCCGCACTGACTCCAACAAGCGCGAGCACCACCAGACTACTCAAAACAAACACATGCCTCATGGCTCCTCCTTATAAGCTATAGTCGACTTCGTGGGCGGCTTCTAAGAACGCCGCGAGCAGATCGATCGCGGCTTGGATGTCGTCTTTATGGGCAGCTTCCACGACCGAGTGCAGATAGCGGGTCGGGATGGAGAGCGTGATCGCGGCGACGCCCTCGCGCGTCATCTGAATCGCCCCAGCGTCGGTGCCGCCACGGGGCAGAATCTCCATCTGATACTTGATCTTCTTCTGCTCCGCGATCTGGCGCATCGCGCGCACAAGTTTGGGATTAGAGATCGAGAGCGAGTCTTTAATCTTAATCGCGACGCCCGCGCCAAGCTTGGTGACGTGCTCGTGCTCGCCCGCGCCGGGGACGTCGCTAGCTACCGTGACGTCGAGCGCAACCCCGATGTCCGGCGCAATATGAAAACTCGAGACGCGCGCTCCACGCACGCCAACTTCTTCTTGCGTCGTTGCTACAGCGTACATATCGCAGACGTGCTTTTTTGCTCTCTTGACAGCTTCAATCATCACATAGACGCCGACGCGATCATCGAGCGCCTTGCACGAGACGAGATCTCCAACTTCCGTGAAATCTTGCTGGAGCGTGACGAAATCCCCAATATTGACGCGCTTCTTCACGTCTTCTGCTGGCAGCCCCACATCAATAAAGAGATCCTTGAGTTCGAGGGCCTTCTTGCGCTCCTCCTCGGAGAGAATATGTGGGGGCTTCGACCCGATGATCCCAATAAGGTCTCCGCTCTCGGTATGAACGAGAACGCGCTGGGCCATCAGCACACGGGGATCGAATCCCCCGACAGGATCAATGCGCAAGAACCCGGTCTTCTCGTCAATGTGCGAGACCAAAAAGCCGATCTCGTCCATATGCGCGGCGAGCATGACTTTGGGGCCGCGCCCGCTGCCCTTCTTCAGCGCGATGACGTTTCCAAGAGCGTCGGTGCGAATCTCGTCGCACAGCTTTTCGAGCTCCGAGACGACAAGAGCGCGCACGGCCTCCTCGCGCCCCGGCACCCCATGCGCCTCGCACAGCTTCTTGAGCAGTTCCATAAGTCTCTCACCCTCAGTATATAGTGATCTTTCACACTATCGCAGAGCGCACAAGAAGTCAAATTGACACGCCCACCGTAAGATTTCTATAATACCATCGAGCTTCTCATGAAGAAGAAGATCGCCCTAGTGCTCAGCAGCGGCGGCCCCCGAGGTGCAGCCCACGTCGGCGTGCTCAAAGTGCTCGCCGAGCAGAAGATCCCGATCTCGCTGGTTGTAGGCAGCTCCATCGGCGCGATGGTCGGCGGGGCCTACGCGGCTGGGGTCAGCGTTGCTGAATTAGAGCGCGCATGGCTCAACATAGATTTTTGGCGCATCGCCAAGAGCCTGCAGCCGACTCTGCCCATCCACGGCTGGTCGAGCGGCTCTGCTGTTGAACGCTTTCTCAAAGAGATCTTAAGGGGCGACCGCCGCATCGAAGAGCTGCCCATCCCGTTCGTCGCCGTGGCCACTGACCTCGATAGAGGTGAGCGCGTGCTCTTACGAGAAGGCTCGCTCATCGAAGCGATCCGCGCAAGCTTTTCGATCCCTGGGCTTTTTGTACCGGTGGAGCGCGGTGGAAAACACTTAGCCGACGGGGGCTTAGTAAGCCCGCTCCCTCTCGATGTCGCACGCCAGCTGGGGGCCGACGCGGTCATCGCCGTGGACGTCAACTTGGGATCGAAGCGCTTCCGTATCGCGCATCCTCCTAAGGGTGCGCCGGGGCTGTTTGAGGCTCTCGATCTTGCGGTTTCGATCTTCGTGTGGCGGCTGACGGAGCTGACGCTGCTGCTCAGTCCGCCCGATGTGCTCATCACCCCGGAGATGCCCGACGACTCGCTTGTGGGCAATCTCAGTTATCATCGGGCGGAGGAGCGGATCGCCCTGGGAGAAGCCGCAGCCCGGGCCAAGCTCCCTGAGATTCAGAAAATACTCGCTTGACACCCCCTTCGTAGTGTGCTATACTTTCACTAGACTGACATGTCAGTCTAGTTATGGCTCGAACAGTGCTCGACAAAGAGACGCGACGACAGCAATTACTCGATGCGGCCATTAAAGTCTTCGCCCGCAAGGGATACGTAGAGACGTCGATTGACGATATTATCACTGAAGCTGAGGTCGCCCGCGGCACGTTCTATCTCTACTTTCCCGGAAAGAAAGAGGTCTTTCTAGCAATTATTGATCACTACTTTGAGCTGCTGACGGATTTAGTGGATCGTCTAATGGCTGAGGAGTGGCCGGCGCGTCTGGATCGCGCCCGCTTTCGGGAGCATGTGCTCGCGTGGTTGCGCTTCTTCGCGCAGCATCGGGATTTGGCGAAGGTGATCTACCGCGAAGCAACGTCAATTGATCCCCAATTTGAGGTGCGCTGGGGTCGCCTCAGCGAGATAGTGAAAAACTTCCTCGTCGAGCGGGTGCGCACGCTCCAGCGGGACGGCGTTCTGAGGGAGACGCTCGACCCGCGGGCATGGGCGCTCTTCATGGAAGGCATCTTTCATATAGCTGTCTGTAATTATATCTTGCAATCTGAGCGCCCGGATCTCGAATGGCTCGCCGATCAATGGGTCGACTTTGTGCTGTGGGGGATCGCCCCCCGTGAGAGGTGAAGCGTATGCTCAAGCGCATCGTGCTCATAAGCATAGTAGCTGTAGGGGCGCTCGTCAGCAGTGCTCAGGCGCAATCGAAAGTAGACTTGCTCTTAGTAGACGAGACCCAGACGCTCCAAGCTTCTCTGATGGTGCAGATCTACGCAAGAGCGTTGCAAGAATCAGGACTGTTCAACTTCGACGCCAAGATCGTGCAGGTCGAGTCGAGCTATGATGACCCCCTGGGCGTGAACTCTACAGATAAAAGATACGAGCTGATCGCGATCGTCCCAAGGGGGATCGAAGATGGCTCAGTGCTCTCTATCTGGCTGATTACAAAGCCCATCGGGCCGCAGACGCGCCCGGAGCTTCTTGCCGCGATAGAGCTGATTCGCCAGCGCGTCGCGCAGGGCTCTGCGGGACTCTTCAAGGCTTTAACAGTAATGGACGACGGCGCTTTGGGGATCTTTTCGAGCGTCTTTGAGCGCCACGGCTGGCTCAAATGAGAAGGATCTTCGCTGAAAAGATTATAGATCATCCGTGGTGGGTGATCGGGGCTATTCTCATCGTTACGGTGCTCTTTGTCAGCGCGATCTCTCAGATTCGCTTCGAGCAGGATTTCGAAGCATTCTTGCCCCAAGACGATCCCGCGACGATCGCGCTCCATCGCGCCGAGGAGCGCTACGGCGACCAGAAGCTCTTCATGGTCGCCGTTGAAACTGACGATACTATTTTCAAGCCCGAAACGCTCAGAAAGCTCAAAGAGATGGAAGAGCTCTTTGCAGGGATCCCCGAAGTGGACGAAGTGCGCGGGCCGACCAACTCCCAAGTCATCTACGGCACCGAGACGGCGATCACCGTCGCGACAGCGTTGCCCGAAATCCCCGAAACTCCCGAAGAGATCACAGCGTACAAGGAGCGTGTCTTGGGGGATCGGCTCTTGCGCGGCTTCGTCGTCTCTGAGGACGGCAAGGCCGCGGGAATCCTCATTCGTCTGAAGACCGGCGAGGAGGAGACCGTGGGCGTCGTCAATAGGGTGCTCGAGATCGCGGAACGCTACCAGGGGCCGGAGCGCATCTACGTCGGCGGGATGCCCAGACTCAATCAGTTCATCGCCGAGAGCATGAAGAAAGACTTAACAGTGCTCTTCCCCGTGATGATCGGCGTCATTCTCATCGTGCTCTATCTGAGCTTTAACAGCTTTCGCGGGGTAGTTCTGCCGTTGCTGACCGTCGTGCTGAGCGCGATCTGGGAGATGGGCACGATGGGGTTCTTAGGCGCACCGTTTACGCCCTTCTCGTTCATCGCGCCCATTGTCTTGATGGCCGTGGGCACTGCATATGGGATTCACATTCTCAACAGATACTACGAAGAAGCCCACAAAGACGGGCGCTCCCGCAGAGAGGTTCTCGTTGAGACCGTCACAGCGATGCTCTCGCCAACGGCGATGGCGGCTTTAACGACCGTTGCGGGCTTTTTCGCGCTGCTCAGCTCGACGCTGTGGCCCCAGAGGGATTTTGGCATCTACACGGGGATCGGCGTGATCTACGCGGGATTTTTGGCCCTAACTCTTATTCCTGCGATCTTGGCATTGTTGCCCTTACCCACGCGCGAGCGCCGCAGTATTCTCGCGCGCTGGCTGCAAGGGCGTGTGGGGCTGTCGGGCTTAGCGCACTTTATTGAGCGCACAGCCCCCGTCATTCTCATTGGGGCTGGGCTCATCGCCGTCGCCTGGGCTGCGGGTATCCCGCGACTGAGAATTGAGACATCGGCCAAAGATTTCCTGGGCAAGGGCCATCCGGTCATCGAAGCCCTCGACGTGTTGGAGCGCCATTTCGGGGGAAGCCTCCAGACGGGCATCGAGATCGATCTGGGGGTGCGTGACGGCTTGAAAGAACCCGAAGTCCTGAAGAAGATCGTGGCGCTGCAAGAGTTCTTAGAGACGCTCCCAGCGGTGCACCGCACAAGGTCCATTGCTAACTTAGTGCGCGAGCTCAATCAGAAGTTCCACGCCGACGACCCTAATTATTATATTATTCCCGACGACCGCAAGCTCATCTCGCAGTTGCTGTTGCTCTTCACGTTCCAAGGGGGGAGCCTCGGCCAGATGGCCCTGACAGATTTTTCTGCTGGAGAAGTGATCGTCTCGATGGAGTGGATCAGCAGCACGAAGATGTCCAAGCTCGTCGCGCAGATTCAAAAGTATCTCGATGAGCAGTTTGGCCCGACGGCCTCAGCTATGGTGGCGAGCGACGGCTCGTCCATTCAGATTAAGACAGAACAAGTGGGGACGATGCCGGTCTACGCTCGGCTTATGCAGCAGATCAGGGAGAGCCAGATCTGGAGCTTGCTCACAAGCGTGAGCGCGAGCTGGCTCATCGTCTCGCTGCTGATGGGCTCGGCTATAGCTGGGGCACTCTGCATCGTGCCCTTAGTATTGACTATTCTGACGGAGTTCGGCTTGATGGCGTATCTCAATCTGCCCTTGGATATGAGCACGATGATGATCGGCTCGATTGCTATTGGGATCGGGATAGACTATGCGATTCACTTTGTCGAGCGATACCGTCTGGAGTTCGCCCGTGACCAAGATGGGCGACGCGCTTTAGCGCACACGCTGACGTACACCGGCGCGGGGATCAGCTATAACGCCCTGGCGCTCACGTTGGGATTTGGAGTGCTCTGGCTCTCGACGTTCAAAGGGCTGAATACGTTTGGATCGCTGGTCGCCCTGACGATGGTCGTGAGCGCGCTGAGCGCGTTCACGGTCATCCCGGCGATCCTGCTGCTTTGGAAACCCAAATTTCTTACGAAACACGCACACACACCATAACACAATCAAGGAGGTTACAATGAAAGCCGTCGTGAAGCTTCTGATGTTCTGTGCGGGGTTGGCGCTCCTTGCAGGAGCATGGTCTTCACATGCGCAGCAGGCGCTCACCGGGCCGCAGATCTTACAGAAAGTCGAGGAGAAGGGCGGCCTTGGGGGCAAGCCCGGGGAACTCATCAGCGACGTCAAGTTCGATATCCTCGGCAAAGACAAGAAGACGGCGACGAACGAGTTTCGCTTCTTCTCCAAGAGAAAGCAAGGCGAGCCGGATCGGCTCTTAATAGCGTTCGTCAAGCCCGACGACGTGCGCGGCACCCTCTTCTTGAGTATTAAGCCCCAGGGCAAAGACGCCGATCTCTGGCTCTACTTGCCCGCACTCGGCGCGGTCAAACAATTAGTCAACACCCAAGAGCGCAAGAGCAGCTTCGCTGGGAGCAATCTTTCGTTTGAAGATCTAGGGAGTGGCTTCAAGTACAGCGAGAGCTACACCGCCGATGAGAAGGTCACTGAAGAGAAGATCAAAGTTGGCGAGAAAGAATACACTACTTACGTGCTGACGCTGCGGGTCAAGAAAGAGAAGGAGAAGACCGAAGACTACCCGCTGCGCAAGCTCTGGGTAGAGAAAACAGAATTCGTCGTGCTCAAGGGCGAAGGGTATAATAAGACCAATAAGCTCGAGGCCGTCTTTGAGGCACTCGCGTTGGGGAAATTCGAGGACGACACCGTGCCCGATAAAGTCTTGATACGCAACGTTCTTGACGGCAGCCAGACGACTATAACGTTCTTGACGCGCAAGCGTCCAACCCAGCCGTTGCCGGAGAATCTCTTTGATCCCAACAATCTGAAGAATTTGAAGATTGATGACCTCCTGAAGCTCTAGCCCTACAGGAACGTTACACCTGCCCATAACGTTCCAGGCGAGGACCCCAAAGGGGGCGGGCCCTCCTCCCCTCCCCCGCCCCCTCCCCTCGCTATTCTCTTCCCCCGTGACGCAATAAGATCACAAACGCCACCAAGAAACCAAACGCTATCAGCAAGACCCACCCGAAGCTCAACGATACCGTGACGCTCGCGGCCATAACCCCCAAAACCCCAGAGAGCAGCACGATCGCGCCCAGACGCCCCAGATGTGCCCGCACAAGCGCGTGGGGCACGTCTGGGAACGCCTCGAGGCGCCGCGCAAAAAGCTCCACATCCCACGCAACCAGGCCGCAGAGCACACTCCCTAAGGCTGCCCACCTGCTCAGAGCTGCCTCAAGCCCGCTTACCGCTAAGAGCGCCAAAAAGTTCACAGACGCTGGCCACGCCCAGCGCCCATAGCTTGCTAGCACAGCGAACCCTCCCAAAGCCCCCATAAGCGCAGCCCAGAGCCATTCACCACGCACGAGCCATAAGAGCCCTAAGATCCCGTAGCTGAGCAGCCATCCCCCCCGCGCGATCCCAAAGAGCAGCCGTCTCAGCTTCATCGTATCCCCTGGCGGATGAGCGCGGCGCGGGCGGCCGCCCGCCCTAGCTCCCCGCTGACGACAGCCGCCAACGGCTTCGTAACATCCCAATCAACGAGGCGAATCCCCAGGCGTCGCATCTGCGCGAGCATCGCCTGGCGGCGCAGATGCTCTAGTCTGAGCGCCAGCTCTACTTCTGGCGTGCGCGCCAGAAAGGCGCTCTCAAACAGAATGGGGTTGGGCGCGATGCAGAGCACCTCGTAGCGTCGGCGCAGATCAACAATCGTCTTGACGTCGGACTCCAAGATCGGGCCGATAAAGATGAGCTGAGAGCCTGCGGGCAGCAATCGCGTCGGCAGGTTCTCTAAGTCCTTAAACACGGCTTTATCGCCCTTCTCAGCCGATGCGATAGCTCTCAGCAATCGTTCGCGCTGCCAACGGCCAAAACCTGGCCAGGTCCAGTCTAGATATTTCCCGTAGATGAGCAGTCCGACTCTGTTGCCCTGGGCTGTGAAATAATGAGCTAACGAGAGCGCCGCGCGCACACTGTACTCAAAGAGCGAGAAGACCTCTCCCCCGGCCTCTCTCACCCTCACCCCTTGAGTCCCCTCTCCCCTCCGAGGGAGAGGGGAAGGGTGAGGGGGCAAGAGGGGTGGCGCAGCCGGGATGAGGGCCTCCACATCGCTGCGCTCGCGAGCATCTAACAGAATAACCACATCGGCGACGCGCTCCTGCTCAAATTCATTGACGACAAGCCGATCTTTTCTTGCTGTCGCCTTCCAGTTGATATACCGTCGCTCATCCCCAGGGTAGTATTCTCTCACCCCGAAGAACTCTATCCCCGTGCCGCCAAGACGCGCTTTCACTTGCCCGGAGAAGATGCGCGTCCGCCGCGGACGAATGAGAATCTCATCGAGACGCTCAAACCTCGGGACGATCAAGAGCTCGCTCACACACGGAAGTTTTATGCTCTTGACGAACAGCCCTAAGGTGTCCGTGACCGTGACTGAGAGATCTTCCCAGCGTGCGAGGCCGCGCACGCCCGCTACCGTATATTCGAGAGAAGCCTTACCGCCGGCGGGGATAGTTTCGATCTTGGTGGGGCTGTGCTGGCGCAGCGTGAGCAGGGAGGGCACGCCATCAGTCAATTCGACGATTTCGAGCTTCGGCCCGAGATTCTCAAGCTCGACGTGCACCGTGACGGGCTTTTCGCTCATGACGCGCTGCTCGCTCAGGGTGCGCCGCGCTGTCAGGGCCACTGTGGGCAAGGCAAAATACGATCCAAGGGCGAGATAGCACACCAACGGCAAAGCGAGTACGACGAGCTCCCCGTGGCGCACGATCTCGCCTATGAAGATCAGGGCGAACGCAGCGCTTCCTAAGAAAGCCCAGCGGTGCGGACCAAGCATTATCTCTTGGAAATACCCACAAGCGGCGAGAGGGCGTTGTCCACAAGAAACCTCTCCTCACTCATCCCATCGGCCACCATTGCCACGACCGTCGCTACAGGGATACGCAAGCCCCGCAAGCACGGGACGCCTCCCATCTGGTGTGGATCCACAGTGATTCGCTGAAATTTCATAACTTCTCACTCTTGTTCATTATAGTATCAGACCCGCTGACTGACAATTACTCCACCTTCGGGACAGGGACGCGCTCTAAGATCTCCGAGACGATCTCGTGCTCGGAGAGCTTCTTCATCCACAGTTCAGGCTGCAAGATCAATCTATGGGCGAGCGCCGCATGAGCCATAGATTTGACATCGTCAGGGATGACATACTCGCGCCCTTCCAGTGCCGCCCGCGCCCGCGACAGTTTTAATAACGCCAACGACCCGCGCGGACTGGCCCCAACTAAGACCCTCCCATCGGCGCGCGTCGCCCGCACAAGCTCGACAATATAGCGCTCAATATCGGGGTGCACGAAGACCGTCTCTAAG
>JBKBIX010000054.1:0-8876 GCA_046293845.1 Bipolaricaulia bacterium
ACTACCCCCAAGGACATCCGTCCCCAGCGCAGTATGATCTCGGTGCGCTCTCTGCTGTGATGCCCATTATGCTCGCGGGCGGGGACTGACAAAGATCAGCGAAAAAGGTGCGCAAGTTCCACCTAACCCCTTACCCCCCCTCACCCCTTCTCCTCTCCCTCATACAAGCTTCGCTTGACCTTCATCTTCGCCCGCCTCTGGCAGGCGAAGCCTGGCCGCCTCGGCGATCTTCTCCGCGGTCAGCCCGTAGTGCGCTAAGAGCTGCTCGGGCTTCCCAGACTGCCCAAACTTATCCAAAATCCCCACGCGCACCAGCGGGATCGCGTGCTCTGATAAGACCTCTGCTAATGCCCCGCCCAAACCCCCAATGACCGAGTGCTCTTCAACGCTGACGGCGCAGCCGGTCTTCTTCGCATAGTCAATGACCTTCTGGTCTAACGGCTTGATCGTCGAGACGTTGACGACTTGCGCAGAGATCTTCTCGCGCTCTAAAAGCTCGGCAGCTTGCAGGCTATAGAAGAGCATCAGCCCGCACGCGAAGATCGTGACGTCGCTGCCGGGGCGCACAAGCTTCGCTTTTCCGATCTCGAACGTCACAGATTCGTCGAAGACCACGGGAAAGGCGGCGCGCGCCAATCTCACATAGACCGGCCCAGCGTGATCATACACAGCATAGATCGCTTTTTTCGCTTCGTAGTAGTCAGCGGGGACGATGACGGTCATGTTGGGCAAGGCCCTCATGACAGCAATATCTTCGACGGTCTGGTGCGACGCGCCGTCTTCACCGACGGTGATGCCCCCATGCGTTGCGATAATCTTGACAGGCAGATTATTATACGCGATCGTCTGGCGGATCTGTTCGAACGCTTTTTCGACGAAGATCGCAAACGTGCTGACGAAGGGCTTTTTGCCCGACAGCGCCAACCCCGCGGCGGCGCTCATCATATTGGCTTCGGCGACGCCAAAATCGAAAAATCTTTCGGGGAACTTCTCTTTGAACCAATTTAAGCGAGTTGAGCCGGGCAGGTCTGCTGTGAGCGCCACGATATCTTTATCTTTAGAAGCTAACTCTAAGAGCGCCTCGCCGAAGGCGGCGCGGGTCTCCAAAAACCGAACCGTCTGGGTGCTCATGGGAGTCGCTCCTTCACGGCGGCGACGACCTCCTCTGCCAGCCGTGCTGCCTCTTCCGCAGCTTCTTTCGTATAGACTCTTGCAGGGATGCTCCCCGGCAGGCTGTTGGGGTAGCGCGTCGGAACGTAATAACCATCTAAGATGGCCCAGCGCTGGGCGTGCGCCGCCAGTGCAGCGTCATACTGAGCCGCGTCGCGGCAGAGCCGTTCCACCGAGTGCCCCAGCACGATCTCGCGCCCTTGAGCATATAAGAACCCTTTAAGAGCCTTCTCAGCGACCTGCTGGGCGAGAAAGCACGCAATATGATGCGCTCCCGCACGCACGAGATAGCGCGTCCATTTCAGATCTTCTTCAGCTTGTTCCAACCAGCGCCGTCCTTCTTCACGGGGCTCTCTCATAGATGATCCGCCCCTGCGCGAGGGCGCGTTTGACAAAGCCGCGCTCCCGCATCTGGGCAAATTCGTCTGGCGTGTACGCGATGAGATCCAGATCGACCGCGAGATCTACAAGCGCCGCTAAGCGTTCATACAGCCGCGCCGTGCGCGTCACGATATTCTCCCCCGAGCACATGATGACGAGCAGATCGAGATCGGTGCAGAGATCGCGTCGACCCTGAATATACGAGCCGAAGAGCCAGACGCGCTCAACTTCTGGGATCTGCGCGAATGCCTTGGGCAGGGCCTCCACAACGCGCGCTAGGGCGTTGGCGTAGCGAGCTCGCTCCTGCTCTAAACTGACCATGCTCATCGCTTCAGCTTCTCCCAGTCCGCTAAAAACTGCTGCAATCCCAGGTCTGTCAAGGGGTGCTCAAAGAGCTTCTCAAAGACGCTATAGGGCATGGTCGCAATATCCGCGCCCATCAGCGCTGCCTCGACCACGTGCATGGGGTGCCGAATGCTCGCCACGATCACTTCCGTCTCAAACCCGTAGTTGTCAAAAATCTGAATGATCTTGGAGACGAGTTCCATGCCGTCTTGGCTGCGGTCGTCGAGGCGCCCCACAAACGGGCTGACGTAGCTTGCCCCGGCTTTGGCCGCGATCAGCGCTTGGCTTGGGGAGAAGACGAGCGTCACGTTCGTGGGGATATCTTCTTCTGAGAGCCTTCGGACGGCTTTCATGCCCTCGCGGGTCATGGGGATTTTGACGACGATCTTCTCGTCGAGCTCGGCCCAGCGCCGGGCTTCTTTGAGCATCCCCTCGCAGTCGGTGCTGATCACTTCAGCGTTGACGGGGCCGTCCACGATCTTGCAAATCTCTTTGATCACTTGGACGGGGTCGCGCCCCTCCTTCGCCAACAGAGTTGGGTTAGTAGTAACGCCGTCTAAGACGCCCATCTGCTGGGCTTGTTGGATCTCCGTGACGTTGGCCGTGTCTAAGAAAAATTTCATAATTCCCCTGGCCCTCACCCCGGCTGCGCCACCCCTCTCCCGTAGTTCACCTACGGGAGAGGGCCTCAGTTATCATACCGCACAGAGCGTATCGCTGCCAAGTTCTTTGGATCGGACTGCGCGTCGTCCTTGGGGGTCTCCAAGATGAAGGGCTTCTCCCGCAAGGCGGGATGATTGACGATCAGGCGAAAGCCCTCCGTCCCGATGTGCCCTTGCCCGATGTGCTCGTGCCGATCTCGTCGCGATCCTAACGGAAATTTCGAGTCGTTCAAGTGAATGAGCGCAACGCGCTCCAAGCCGATCTCGCGATCAAGCTCTTTGAGCGTCTTCTCCAGCCCCTGGGGCGTCGTCAGCTCATAGCCGGCAGCGAAAGCGTGGCACGTATCTATGCAGACCCCGACCCGGCTCTTATCCTTTATATTGTTGAGTACAGCCCCCAGCTCGGCGAACGTCGCGCCTAGCTCTGTGCCCTCGCCGGCGGAGTTCTCTAAGAGAATCTTGACGTCTGGGGCGTTGTGGGCTTGCGGGCTTGCTAAGACCGTAGTGATCGCCTCGACGATGCGCTCTAAGCCCTTCTCAACGCCCTGCCCAAGATGCGCCCCGATGTGCGTGTTGACGTGGGGGATTTTTAACTCGCCCGCGCGCTGGACTTCGTCTTTGAGGGCCTGCACGGAGAGCTTAAAATTTTTGGGGTCAGGGGAAGCCAGATTAATAAGATAGATCGTATGGATGACGACGTACTCGACGTGAGCGTGGCGGCGGCGCTCAATGAATCTTTTTGCTTCATCGGGTTTGAGCGCGCCCATCTTCCACGAGCGGGCGTTATGTGAAAAGATCTGCAGCGCGTTGATCTGTAATTCTTGGGCGCGGGCGACCGTTTGCTCCAGCCCGCCGGAGATCGATAAGTGACAGCCAAGGAGCATTCCTAAGGCCCTCCCAGCTGAAGCTCAAGAAGTTGGACAAGGCGCTTCTCGACCTCATGAAGATCTGAAGGGGCGAGCGTACCGAGCTTCCTGCGCACTAAAGCTCTATGCAAAGTAAGAAGCTTGCCTACACGGACGACGGAAGGCCCCAGCAAACCGGCACTCTGCCAGTCTTGTAGAGGGTAGTCTGTGAACATGCTGGCCCGCTGGCTAGTAATCGCCGCAATTATCACATCCTGGCCACTCTGGTGAAATCGATCCCCGCTGAGGACGAGAGCGGGCCTTTGACGCTGAGCACTCAAATCTGTGAAAGGGAAGGGCACGAGAACGACGTCCCCACGATTATAGCTGGTCATAGCGCGCATCTGCGTCGTTGTCCCAGAAGTCGAAAGCAGGCTCGGCCAGCTTCAGCCAAGCCAACTCCTCGCCTAAGAGCACACGAGGCAGTCGCTCAAGAAGCTGGCGTTGCTCCTCCGGCTTTAAGTCCGCGATCTTTTGCAGAATCTCTTCTACAAGATCAGCCTTCATACAACTCACCTACGCGATTATAGTCTCACCAGCGCGCCCCGTCAAAAGCCAAATAATGCTTGAGCGTTCCGCGTCGTCGCTTGGGCGACTTCGTCAAAAGAGATTCGCTTTATGTGCGCAACGGCTTGCGCAACATAGCGCACGAAGCTCGGCTCGTTGCGCGTGCCCCGCAGCGGCACCGGCGCTACATATGGGCAGTCCGTCTCAAGTAATAATCGTTCTAACGGGATCTGCGCCACGGCGTCGCGCAGCGCTTGGGATTTCTCAAACGTCACAATCCCGTTCACGGAGAGATACAACCCCAGATCGAGTACTCTCTGGGCGAGCGCCCAGTCCCCGGTGAAGCTGTGCACAACGCCGCGCACGCCACGATGCTCTCCCAGAATTTTCAAGAGATCTTCAGTCGCATCGCGCAGATGAATGACCACGGGCTTGCTCAACTCTTGAGCTAACTCTAGTTGTGCTCGAAATGCTCTCTGTTGGCTCTGGCGCGGCGCGTACTCTTTAAAATAGTCTAGCCCAATCTCGCCGATGGCGACGACC
Organism: Bipolaricaulia bacterium; assembly: GCA_046293845.1. Taxonomy (GTDB): domain Bacteria; phylum Bipolaricaulota; class Bipolaricaulia; order RBG-16-55-9; family DRXL01; genus JANXCC01. The sequence continues at coordinate 4,514 of JBKBIX010000054.1, forward strand.
TCCGGCGCAGCGCAGAGCTTGCGCAGCTGTTGTAGAGTCTCGTCTTCTGAGAACTGCTCGGCTTGGTGAGGATGCACCCCGACGGTGCAGCGCAGCTCGTACTTGCGCGCGATCTCCAGGGTCTTCCAACTCGAGGCGATATCCGTCGCAATAGAGATAATTTTGACGTTAGCTTCCAGAGCGCGCCGCACGACGTGCTCGCGATCTCCATCAAACTGGGGGCTATCTAAGTGGGCGTGGCTGTCAATGAGCATTCTTATCTACTTTTTCTGCTGGCGCTTGCGGTAGTCCCGAATGATTGTGGGCAGGGTGATCACCGTGACCACGAGGAACATTCCCACCAGAAAGGCCAGGAGCCAAAACGTGGATGCGGACACGTTTTATCCCTCCCTCGTCAAGAAATAACTCCAGACATAGAGCCCAATAGTATAGCACGAAGTCTCACTCTCTGCTCATTCGAACTCCCGCAACGCCTTGGGCAATGCCCTGAGCACATCCCCGGCGATCATGCCGCGCTCGCCCAAGTGGGGCTTGAGGAGATCGGCCGCCCGCCCATGCAGATAGACCGCACAGACGCTCGCTGTTACACTGTCAAGACGCTGTGCCAGCAAGCCACTAAGACAGCCCGTCAGCACATCGCCGCTGCCCCCGCTCGCGAGGCCCGAGTTCCCTGTCGAATTTATGAAGACTTCCCCGGTGGGGGTCGCGGTCACCGTGGGGACGCCCTTGAGCACCAGCACGCTGTTGAGCTGTCTTGCCGTCTCGCGAGCGATGCCCACTCGATCTGACTCGATCTCGTCTACGCCCTTGGCGATCAATCGAGCGAGTTCCCCCGGATGGGGCGTGAGCACCGTCGGGGCGATGCGCCGCAAGAGAATCTTTTCGGCTTCCCCTGCTAACGCGTTCAGCCCGTCGGCGTCAAGCACTAACGGTTTGCTGGCTTGGGCGATAAGCTGTCGTATCAGTTTGACAGTCTGCGGGTGTCTCCCCAGCCCCGGCCCCACGACGAGCACATCTTTATCTTCGAGCATCTCTAAGATTTTGGGAAGCGCCGAAGATGCGACAGCGCCGTCTACGTCGGGCAGGCCGAGTTTGATGACTTCAGTGAGCTTGGCTTCCATGGCGGGCAACAAGCTCTCAGGGACAGCGAGATAGACCAAGCCCGCGCCAGCACGCAGCGTGGCTTCAGCGCAGAGCGCCGCGGCGCCCGTGTACCCCCGCGAGCCGGCAACGACTAAGACTTTCCCATAGTCGCCCTTGTGACTGTACGACTCGCGCTGGGGCAGACGCCCCCGCACCCAGTCAGCGCTGACTAGCGTCATCGTGCTGGCATACTGGTCTAGCAGCACGCGGGGATACCCTATGGGCTTGACAACCAGCTCGCCGACGTACTGGCGCCCAGGGTAGAGCAAGAGTCCCAGCTTGGGCAGCGCAAACGTCACCGTGAGATCCGCATAGACCGCTGGGCCGAGCACGTGCCCGGTGTCGGCCTCGACCCCGGAGGGAATATCGATCGCGCAGACAAACGCTGAGCTTAAATTTATCAGCTCAATCGCTTCAGCGGCGAGATCGCGCGCTGCGCCGCGGAATCCCGTGCCAAAGAGCCCATCTATGACAATATCTGCGTCGGCAAGAGCCCCAGCGAGCGCGCCCGTGCGCTTCGCGTGATGCTTGATAGTGCAGCCGAGCTTGTGCAGGATGTCAGCTTGGTGGCGCGTCTCCGCGGAGAACTCTTTGAGAGCGTACAGGGCGTGCACCTCGACGGAAGCGCCCAGATCGAGTAACTTCCGTGCCACGACTAAGCCGTCGCCGCCGTTGTTGCCCTTGCCAATGACGATGACGATCTTCTTGCGCGCCAGGTCGGGGAAGCGTGCGCAAAGCTCTTCTACTACAGCTCTCCCGGCGTTCTCCATCAGTACTAAGCTGGGGATGCCCAGCCCCTCGATCGCGTGGCGGTCGAGTTCAGCCATCTGCGCTCCGGTGAGGACTTTCATAGCGGAAGCTCAACTCCTGGAGCAAAGGGATTGAGAAAGCGTACTCCTTCCACAAAGCGCCCATGCGAGAAATCTTCGCTGAGCACGATGGGAATTTGGTTGAGCCGCGCGGTAGCCCAGATCTGTGCATCCCAATAGCTGAACCCGTGCTCTATGACGCCGCGCACCGCCTCCTCAACAATTAGAGGGGTCACTGACAAGACAGGCCAAGCACGAAGATAGTTCTCCACGCGCTCTCTGGCTCTCTTGGGAGAGAACGGCTCAGGGAGCTTGCGTGTCAACACGATGAAAAGCTCACCAAGGACTTGAGTACTGAGTGCACTCACTCCTACTATTTGATCGAGCAGGGCAAGGGCTTGTGCTTGCTTGGCTGGCTCTGACCGATCATAGGCATAGGCCAACACATTCGTATCTATAAGAAAAGACGGCTTTGTTGCCATCTTAACACTCGTCGTCCTCGTACAACTCTTCTCGCGTCCAGCGCCGGCTGCCGGGACGCGGTCGGGAGGCTACGCGTTGTCCCATCAGAGTGCGAATAAATGCCTTCTCTTGCTCCCAGGCCTCCAAATCCCTCGCAAGGAGTGTCGTATCCGTTGCCAACGCTTGGTCAATGGCCTGCCGAATGAGCTCAGCCTCGCTCCGTTTAAGCTTCTTAGAGAGCTGCTTCAGCCGCTTCTCCTGCCGATCTTCTAAATAGACCTGCTTGCGGATCATACACCGCATTATACATCACACGACCGATCCTGCCAATGCTTACAACAGCGCCTCGACGAACTCGTCGGCTTTGAACTCTCGCAGATCATCAGCGCGCTCGCCCACGCCAATCAGCTTAATGGGCAGCTTCAGCTCACTAGCGATCTGAATGATAGAGCCGCCCTTGGCCGTCCCGTCGAGCTTCGTCACGATAATCCCTGTCACTGTGATCGCTGCGTGGAAGAGCTTCGCTTGGGCGATCGCGTTCTGCCCCGTCGTGCCATCTAAGACTAATAATCGCTCATCAATCGGGCGCCCAAGACGCTTCTCCACGACCCTGTTAATTTTTTTGAGCTCCTCCATCAAGTTGTGCTTGGTGTGCAAGCGTCCTGCTGTATCAATGAAGAGCGCGTCGGCGTGTTCTTTGAGCGCGCGTTCGACGGCATCGAACGCTACGGCTGATGGGTCGGCATTGGCGTGATGCTTGACGAGCTGCGCCCCAACGCGCTCCGCCCAAATCCCAAGCTGCTCTATCGCTGCGGCTCTGAACGTATCCCCCGCAGCAAAAATGATCTTTCTCTTGCCGAAGTCGTCTTTCAAGTGTTGCGCGAGCTTGGCGATGGTCGTGGTCTTGCCAGAGCCGTTGACCCCTAAGATCAAGAAGACCGTAGGCTGGCCGTCAGCTCTGAGATTGAGAGCCCCTTCGGCGGGGCGCAAACGCTCTTTGAGAATCTCTTTCAGCAGCCCCATCACTGCAGACGACTCTTGGATACCCTGTGCGGCCGCACGAGCCTTGAGCGTCTGCACGATCTCCGTGGTCGCATCCACGCCCACGTCGGCTGTAATTAAAATCTCTTCCAGCTCCGCAAGCAGTGCCTCATCCAGGCGCCGCCCCGGCTGCAAGACCTGGGCCAACTGCCCGACCAAGTGCTCTTTTGTCTTCTTAAGCCCATCTCTAAGTCGCTGAAACCAGCTCATATCACATTCTCTCTGGGGCGACAAGCCCAAGCAGCGCGAACGCCCGCTCAAGCACAATCTGGACGGCGCGGCAGAGCGCCAAGCGCGCCTGCGTCAAGTCGGGATTTGTCTCATCGAGCACACGGTGCTTCTCGTAGAAGTCGTGGAAGAGCCCCGCCAGCTCGTGCACGTAGACGGCAAGAAAGTGCGGCGCAAGATGCTCCGTAGCGTCACGCACAACGTGAGGGAACTCATCGAGCTTCTTGATGAGCGTCAGCTCCGCGGGCAATCGGAGATTCCGCACCGCCCAGGCTTCGCCTGCACGCTGCGCGTGGGCTTCATCTTCGCCGGCCTGCGGCCGGCGAAGGCGTACAGTCCAGGCAAAGCCTGGCGAAGCTTGCTGGGCCTTCTCGAATATGCTCTTGATGCGCGTGTACGCGTACATCACGTAGTAGACTGGGTTGTCTTTGGACTGCTGCTTGGCCAGATCGAGATCGAAATTGACGTTGGAGTCGGAGCTGCGCATGAGGAGAAAGAATCTCACGACATTCACCGCGAAGTCCTCACGCAAGGCTTCGCCTTGACCGTTCGTTCGGTCAAGCTCTACTGTCTTTTTGATCTCATCAATCAACTCGTCTATCGTGACGAAGGTTGACATGCGCTTGGACATCTTGACGGGCTGGCCGGAGCGCAGCAGATTCACCCATTGGTGAATAAGC
>JBKBIX010000055.1:0-8870 GCA_046293845.1 Bipolaricaulia bacterium
AACGCGCTCTCAGAATTTCTCGAAGTTGAAGTCCGCCGCAACGGCAAACGATATTATCAGAAATTCGAGCGCGGCCAGAAAGCCTGCGATCTGAAAATCATCGGCGAAGCCACTGATACGGGCACGACAGTCACGTTCTTGCCGGATCGGCGGATCTTCGGCGAGATCAAGTACGACTTCGCCCGCCTGGCCCATCGTCTGAAAGAGTTGGCTTATCTGAATCCAGGGCTTTCGATCCATCTCGATAATCGCATCACTGGGATTCAGAGGCACTTTCAGTCTGAAGGCGGCATCGCCGCGTATGTGAAAGAACTCAACGAAGGGCGTAAGCCTCTCCACGACGACGTCATCTATTTTAAGGACGAGAACGGGGCTTCGGGGTTTGTGCTCGAAGTCGCGATGCAGTTCACCGACGAGTACGACGAGAATATTCACAGCTTCGCGAATGTTATTAACACCAAAGAGGGCGGCACGCACTTAATGGGCTTCAAGACCGCGTTGACGCGCGTCTTTAACGAATATGGCCGCGAGAAGAAGATCATCACTCAAGATGCTGAAAATCTCGATGGGAAAGATATTCGCGAAGGGTTAACAGCGATCGTTTCGGTGAAGCTGCGCAACCCGCAGTTTGAGGGTCAAACAAAGACGAAGCTGGGCAACCCCGACGTGCAAGAGCGCGTCTCCAATATCGTGCGCGAGCAGCTCGAACTCTATTTCAATAATAATCCGGGGACAGCGCGCATCTTATTAGAAAAAGCCCTCCGCGCTCAAGAAGCGCGCTTAGCTGCGAAGAAAGCGAAGCAATTAGTGCGGCGCAAGGGGCTGCTCTCCAGTACAGCCCTGCCGGGCAAGCTCGCCGACTGCGCCGAAAAAGACCCAGCCAAGTGCGAACTCTATATAGTAGAGGGCGACTCCGCCGGCGGCAGCGCCAAGCAAGGACGCAATAGGGAGTTCCAAGCGATCCTCCCCCTGCGCGGGAAAGTCTTAAACGTCGAAAAAGCCGCTCTGAATAAGCTTTTAGATAATAAAGAGCTCAACGCGCTCATCACCGCGCTGGGCACGGGGATTCGCGAAGAGTTCGACATCGAGCGCCTGCGCTATCATAAGATTATCTTAATGTGCGATGCCGACATTGACGGGGCGCACATTAGAACGCTCTTGCTCACGTTCTTGTTTAGAAATCTGCGCCAGCTCATCGAGGCGGGGTTTGTCTACATCGCCAAGCCACCGCTCTATCAAGTCAAGAAGGGCCGACAAGTGCTCTATCTCTACTCGGACGAGGAGCTGAACGCCCTGCGCAACCAAGACGGGAAAGACGGGCACTTTGAAATCAAACGCTATAAGGGCTTAGGCGAGATGAACCCCGAAGAGCTCTGGGAGACGACTATGAACCCCGAAAAGCGCATCTTGAAGCAAGTCGACATTAACGACGCGCTCCAAGCTGAAGAGCTCTTCAAAGTGCTCATGGGCAGCGAGGTCGGCCCACGCCGCGACTTCATCTTAGAAAATAGCGACATGATCACGAACTTGGACATCTAGGGCGCCTTGCTCTATACTCATTGGTCAGCTAGAGATCAAGCTTGCTGAGCTGTGGGAGTAGCTTTACGCGCTTGACCATCTTCAGGCGAAAGATCTCTTCGCGCTCGTTTTGTTCTAAGACGTCCTCGATGTAGCGTTTCTTGGCCTTGAGCGCAGGGATAATATTCTCCTCCAACGCGTTGATCTTGCTGTTGAGGCTGCGCATCTCGCGCCCAACTGTTTTAATATTGTGCTCCAGATGCGCGATATCGAGCATCTTATCTAAGAGCCGTTCCGCGATCTCGGCACATGCTTCGATGCGGCTGCTGGTGCTGGCGGGGTTGTAGCCGCGCGAGAGGATATCGCGCTTGACGTCGGGGTGCTTGGCATGGAAGATCTTCGTGCCCATGACGGTGTCGCGCGTGATCTCCAGAGCGATATCTTGGCTGGTCGCTAACGCTACTGATTTTAAGGTGATCGAGCCGTCGCGCGCCCGCGTGAGCGCTAACAGATCCTTCAGGCGCTTCAAATCTGCTAACAACGCCTCGCGGCGCCCCTTGTATTGGCGCACCATTGTGAGAAATCTATTTAAAAGGGCTTCCTTCTTCTTCTCTAGGATCTGTTTTCCGCTCTGCGCGATGGCAAGCTCTTGTCGGGTGCGCAGCAGCTCATCTCGCGTCGCTTTGATGGTCTCCATGGCGTCCTCCAAAGCGCCGCTCACGCCGTTGGTATTCGAGAATCGCGCGGATCAGCTCTGCCTTGTCAAAGTCCGGCCAATAGACCGGGGTCGAGACGAATTCGGCGTAGGCCAGCTGCCACAGCAAGAAATTGCTGAGCCGCATCTCCCCGCCGGTGCGGATCACCAAATCGGGATCAGGCGTGCCGTTCGTGTAGAGGAACTCGTGGAAGTTCTCTTCGGTGATGGAGCGGGGATCGAGCCGCCCTGCGGCTGCTTCTGTAGCGAGCTTGCGCGCCGCATCGATGATCTCCGCGCGCCCGCCGTAGTTGAGCGCTATGGTCAGCGTCAGCTTTCTGTTGTGCTTCGTCTCTTCAATGACTTGACAGACTTTCCGTACCAGCGTTTCGGGAAGCTTCTCGTTCAAGCGCCCGATGACGCGCACGCGCACGCCCGTGCGCTTCAGCTCGCCAAGCTCATCGTCTATAGCTTGTTCTAAGAGCTTCATTAAGAAGTTGACCTCGCTGGCGGGGCGTTGCCAATTTTCCGTGGAGAACGCGTAGACCGTCAGATACGGTATACCCAGCTGCAAGCACGCTTGAATAGTGCGTTTGACGGCCTGGCGGCCCGCTTGGTGGCCGTGATGGACGCTCAGCCCGCGCTCCTTAGCCCAGCGCCCATTGCCATCCATGATGATCGCGATGTGCGTGGGCATGCGTGCGCGGTCGAGCTGCGCCAGCAATATCTGCTCTTCAGCGGATACGTTCTGTGTAAGCGTTGGCATGGGATTCTACAGCCCCCTTGTAATCCCTCCGGTCTTCGATGTACTGGGCGACCTGGCGGAGGAGCCGAGCTGCCCTGGGCCCCAGCTCGCGCTCGATCTTCTCTACGCTCGCGTAGACTTTAGCAAAATTTTTCGCGATCAGGTCTTGGGTATGGCGTGCGGCACCGCTAGCGAGCACGAGCGCGCGGACGCGCTCCAGATCGCACTGCGCCTGCTGGGGGTCTTGCAGCGCCCTCTCCAGCACTGTACGCTCCTGAGGCGCTGTTTGCTGCCAAGCCCACAGCACCAGCGGCGTGCGCTTGGCTTCCAGAAGATCAGAGCCCTCGTCCTTGCCGGTCTCCTCCCGCGCACCGAACATCCCCAACAGATCATCCTGAATCTGAAAAGCGACTCCTAATGGGACTGCATACTCGCTGAGGAGGGCTAAGTGCCGCGAGTCAGCGCCCCCTAAAACTGCTCCCATGTGCAGCGGCCCTTCGGTCGTGTAGCCCGCAGTCTTCAGCTCGTAGACTGTTAATATCTCTTCTTCGCGGAGCGCGTCGAGCGATCTCATCCCTAAGTCCACGTCGAGCAGCTCCCCGAACGCGACACGATAGATCACATCGCTGAAGGTGCGCACGGCCGCGAGCTTGCGCTCGGCAGGGAAGTCCGAACGCACTAATATCTCGTACGCCAAGGCCGACGCGATGTCGCCCATTAAGAGTGCCATGGACAGCCCAAAGTGCTCAGGTTCCCCAGCGTAGCGGGCGCGATAGCGCGCCTCGTGAAAATATCTCTCCCACAGACGGTGCATGGTCGGGCCGGCACGACGCTCGGTGCTGCGGTCAATGACGTCATCGTGAATGATCAGCCCAGTCTGCAGAAGTTCCACAGCAATCGAAGCGTTGAGGATCGCGTGAGAGTCGGCCCCTCCCAGGCACAGATAGCCACAGCAGAAGAGCAAAGGGCGGATGCGCTTGCCGCCGCGCGCAGTAAAGCTGCGCAAGCTGAAGCTCTCTGCCCCGGCAAGGGCGCGCTGCACCAGCACAGGCAAGTCCCGAGATTCCTCGGCCTTGCGCGCCAGCGCGCTTACCAAGACCCTATTAAACTCTTGCTGGAAATTCTCGACGATCTCGCGAATCGGGCGATCACTCGTCAAGAGCCTCACAATATCCACAGCCACTCCCTCTCTCTGAATATCTTTATAAGAATACACTGAATAGAGAGGCTGGTCAACGCCCTCTGTCCCCTCACGATAGTCACGGACGCGCGCCCCGCCCGTACTGATCTATGTACTTCTCTTCAACGCGGCGCAGCTCCGCGCGCGGGATCTCGCTGAGCAGATCCCACGCTAACTCTAAGCTTTCGCGAATCGTGCGGGGGGTCTCCCCTTGGTTGATAAACTCGCTCTCGAAGCGCTCCACAAAGCGCAAGATTTTTCGCTCCGTCTCGCCCAAGCCCGCGCTCCCGATGATCGCCGTCAGCTTCTCGAGCTCCTTGCCCTGAGCATAGAGGGCGTAGAGCTGGTCTTGCACCTGGCGGTGATCTTCTCTGGTCTTGCCCGTGCCGATCCCAAGGTTCATCAGGCGAGACAAGCTGGGCAGCGGGTTGATCGGGGGATAGAACCCCTTACGGTCCAGCTCGCGACTGAGGATGATCTGCCCTTCTGTGATGTATCCTGTCAGGTCAATGACAGGGTGGGTGATATCGTCGTTGGGCATGGTGACGATGGGCAGCTGGGTGACAGACCCCTTCTGGCCCTTAATGATCCCCGCGCGCTCGTAGTTGCTGGCCAAATCCGTGTAGAGATACCCAGGGTAGCCGCGCCGGCCGGGGATCTCCTCGCGCGCCGAGCTGATCTCCCGGAGCGCATTGGCATAGTTGAGCATATCGGTCAAGATCACCAAGACGTCGCGGCCCTTGTCGAACGCAAAGTATTCCGCGGTCGTCAGGGCAAGCCGCGGGGTGAGAATGCGCTCGATCGTCGGGTCATCGGCGAGATTGAGAAAGAGCACGGAGTTTGCGAGCGCTCCCGAATCTTGGAACTCTTTGTAAAAATAGTGATACTCGCGCGAGGTGATGCCCATGCCTGCGAAGACGACGATCAGCTCCTCTTGGGATTGGCGGATGACTTGGCGGGCGATCTGGACCGCGACTCGATTGGCGGGCAGCCCCGCGCCCGTGAAGATCGGCAGCTTCTGGCCCTTGACGAGCGTGTTCATCAAATCTATTGTGGAGATGCCGGTCTCGATATACTCAAAGGGCTGCTGACGGCACACGGGATTAAGCGGGCTGCCCGTGATGGGGCGCTCGATTTCGGGGAAGATCTCGCCCAGGCCGTCGCGCGGATTTCCTGAGCCGTCGAGCACTCGTCCCAGCATATCTTCCGAGAGCCCCAGTTTGACGACGTCGCCGCTGAAGAAGACAGCCGTGCCCTTCTTATCTAAGCCGTCGCTGCCCTCGAAGACCTGCACGACGATGGCGTGCTCGCCGACTTCGAGGACTTGGCCGGATTTTTTGTTGCCCGCGCTATCTACGAGCGTGACGCGCTCGCCGTAGCGCACGTCGGGGACGCTCTGCAGAAAGACTAACGGGCCTTTGATCTCGGTGATTGTCCGATGGGCCTTGGCGTAGAGTGCGGTGCTCATGCGACAGCCTCCTTGTTCACAGCGCTCAGCTCCTGGATGAACTTCGGGAAGAAGCTCTCTATCTGGTCGTTGGGCGTGTAGCGCATCTTGCTCAGTTGCTCCCAGCCGGGAAGTCTGACAATCTCTTCGTAGGGGATTGCGCCAAGCATTCTCGTGCACGCCTTGTAGAACGTCAGAATCGCTTTCATCATATAGTACTGTTTCGTGAGCGGACAGTAGGCGTCTACTTCGTGATAGGCGTTTTGGCGCAGGAAATCGTCGCGGATCGTGCGGGCGATGTCTAACAGAAGCTTATCCGGATCGCTCAGCGACTCCTTCCCCACAAGCTGGACGATCTTCTTGAGCTCTTCTTCTTTCTGCAGGATTTCTAATAGTTCGCGGCGCATCTCCAAGAAATCCGCCCCACTATGCTGGGTGTACCAGTCCCGCAGAGCGTCCAGATAGAGCGAATAGCTCGTCAACCAATTGATCGCGGGGAAGTGCCGACTATAGGCTAAGCGGGCATCGAGCCCCCAGAACGCCCCCGCGATCCTCAGCGAATTCTGCGTGACTGGCTCGGAAAAATCTCCTCCTGGCGGCGAGACCGCACCGATCACCGTGACCGAGCCTGTGCGTCTGTCGCGCCCCAGACAGATGACGCGCCCGGCACGCTCGTAGAACTCGGCAACCCGGCTCGCTAGGTACGGGGGATAGCCCTCTTCACCGGGCATCTCTTCCAAACGCCCCGAGATCTCGCGCAACGCTTCAGCCCATCGCGACGTCGAATCAGCCATGAGCGCCACGTCATAGCCCATGTCGCGATAATACTCCGCGATCGTAATCCCTGTATAGATACTTGTCTCGCGGGCAGCAACGGGCATGTTAGAAGTATTAGCGATGAGCACCGTGCGATTCATAAGGGGCTGCCCCGTGCGCGGGTCATCAAGATGGGGAAACTCTGTCAAGACTTCGGTCATCTCGTTGCCGCGCTCGCCACACCCAATGTAGACGACGATATCCGCATCGGACCATTTGGCTAAAGCTTGCTGTGTGACGGTCTTCCCCGAGCCAAACGGCCCCGGCACAATCGCGCTGCCTCCCTTGGCCACAGGGAAGAAGACATCAAAGATGCGCTGCCCCGTGATCAAGGGAACTCCCGCGGCGATCTTCTGCACGATAGGTCTGGGTCTTCGGATCGGCCAGAGCTGCCTCATGAAGATCTTCTGTCCTGTGTCCAGCTCGGCGACCGGCTCATCGACGGTGTAGTCGCCCTCTGCGATCGTGACGATCTTCCCAGACACACCCTCGGGAACTAAAATTCTGTGCTGGATCGCTGGGGTCTCCTGCACCCAGCCGATGACGTCACCGTGCACGACATGCTCGCCGATTTTCACCGTGGGCACGAAGTGCCAGCGCTTCGCGCGGTTGAGCGGATCTCCCGTGGCGCCGCGAGCGATAAAGCTCCCCGTCTGGTCACGAATGACCTCCAACGGGCGCTGAATCCCGTCGTAGATCATCCCCAACAGCCCCGGCCCTAGCTCGGCCAAGAACGGCTTGCCCTCGCTCTTGACCGGCTCACTGACTTTTAAGCCATCGGTCTCTTCATAGACTTGAATCGCTACTTGATCGCCTTTGACTTCGATCACTTCGCCGACAAGCCCCAGCTCCCCCACGCGCACCAAGTCTCTAATCTTGATGCCCTCCATGCCGCGCGCCGTGACCACCGGCCCGGAGATCCGCGAAATCCTGCCAATAATCATAGCTCACTCTCCTTCGACATAGATCTTCTGTCCCAAGAAGCGCTTCGTCAGCTCGTCAATATATGTCTCTTCGCGGGAGACTTCTTCAGCGGGGAATGACGCGATCATGGGCAGATCGCTCCCGCCGAGCGCCTGCTCGAAGCCCTCCATAAACCGCTCGTCTACTAAGACTAAGCCGACATCGGGCATGGCGCGAATCTCCTCGACAATACGGGCGATCTCGTCGTGAGCGCCGATCTCGAAGACGGCGATGCCCGCCAGACGAAAGGCATCAGCCAGATCTGATGGCGCGACGATCACGGGTTTCACGCCAAGACCTCCAACGGGATGAGATTCTCTTCAATCTGTGCGCGCGGCACCTGGCGCATCAAGCCGCTCGCGATCACCCTGAGATTAGTTATCTCCGCGCTCTTGCGCCAGATATAACTCAACGACATGCGGATATCGAAGAGCCGCGCCAACTCGAGCCGGCACAGCTCTGCGTAGAGCAGATTTTCCAAGCGTTCTTGGAGGCGCGGGGCACTGAGCTGCTCGTGGGGCGCGCCCAGCTTCTTAAAATACGATGTGCGCGCGAACTTTCCCCAAAAGTCGCTCGCATCCGAAGAATCCAGAAGATCGCGCACGGCTTCCCGCGCCAGAGAGCGCCCCCCTTCTAAAATATAGCGATATTTCTCATGGGCCTGCACGCCGGCCTCGACGACCCGCAGGGCGTAGACCAGATTCAGAATATCGGCTTCGGTGCCCAGGGCATCGCGAATCACACGAGCGTTCTCGTCGTGGCGCTGTTGGAGAAGCTCGCGAGCTTGAGCGAAATAGAACGAGTCGAGCGCGTGCTCCAACAGCGCGAGTTTTCCAGTGCGCTCGTATTCGGGGAAGACCTCAGCCAACGGCTTATAATACCGATTTCCCGTGCTTAAGAGATAGTCGAGCGCGCTGCGCAGCGTCTTGAGGGAGAGCAGCTCTTGATAGAAAGCCACGGGATACACTAGAGATGGGTAGAGATTGCGTGCGATCTCTTCGGGGGAGGCCCTCACGTGAAAGCCCCGCACGATCGTCTTGAGATTGAAGACCTCAAAGCGTTCCAAGACGAGCGTGAGAAGCTCCCTTGGGTCTTGCGGGGCGATGCGGATCAAGTGTGTGAAGGCGCGCTGGCCGTTGCGCAGCACGGCGTGCTCGATCAGCTCGTATCCAGAGAATTCGACGGAGCAGCGTTCGATCTCCTGGGCGTAGTCTGTCTGGGCCAGGGCGTTGACCAACTCGCCCAGCTCGCGCAGGTCTAGCAACATTTCAAACTGCTCCGGGGTGAGGAGCTTGGCGAGCATCACGCGGACGCGCGTGTTGAGATATTCGTAGGACATAGTTACTCAGATAGCACTCGCCCCAGCTCAGCGCGATAGCGCGCGCGGAGATTCGCTAGGCGCGTCTCCAAGCGATTATCCACGACGAGATCGCCCTGCTCATTGGTCGCTACCAGCCCGCCCACGGTCGCCATGGGATCGCCCAGCTTGTGCTGGGTATTTTTGAGC
>JBKBIX010000056.1:0-8847 GCA_046293845.1 Bipolaricaulia bacterium
AAGCCGCTGCTGTTGCAGAAGTTCAAGGTGATCGCCGAGTACTTCCGACATACGGTGAACGATCAGGGCAGAGTCTATATCTATCGTGTGGGGACGGAAGTTCCGATCCCGAAGACCTATCGGGCTTCAGTGCCCTTGACGGCAGAGGGCGTGCCGGATTTCACCGAGCCCATTGAGTGGGAGTCGTTCTAGGGTGTTGGAGCAGCTGTATTGAGTGCGGTCTCGGCGATGTTGATCGAATAGTCCTTCACGCGCCCGATGCTGTCAAAAGCGATCCCAATGAGCTGAGCCTCCTGAGGGTTGAGGTCCCATAAGAGCTTGCCAGCCTTCATCAGGCGTTCCTCGACTTCGAGGGCATGGTCGATCACGCGGCTGGCCGAGTCAGGATCAGGAGCGCGAAACGCGTCCACAGACTCTTTCATGAGTGCTGTCACCTGGTCGCCGATCTTGCGCAGGGTCTCTGCAATCTTCGCAGGGGCGGGGGCTTTGAGGGCCGCGGTCACATGGGCGATCTTCACCGCGTGATCGGCGACGCGCTCGAGCTGGCGCGCAACCGTATGGATATCGAAGAGCTTGAGGCGGCTGATCCCCACGGCTTCTTCTGCGAGCAGGTCGCACAGGACAATACGAAATTGTCTATACAGCATCAGATAGAGCCGGTCGACGTCCTCATCGCGGGCCGCGATGTCGCGAGCCAGCTCGGCGTCATGCTCGACCACGGCGCGCACCGCGTCGCTGAACATGTCGCGTGCCATCAAGAAGATGCGGTCAAGCGTCTTGGGTGCTGAAAGCTCCGAAAGATTGAGCAGATTGTGCACGACGATGGAGTCTTTGGATTCCTCCATGATCTCGGGGCCGATGAGGGCTTGGGTGATCTTGCGGATCGTCTGGCGCTGGTCAGGGGTGATGCGCTCGCCCCGGACTTCGATGATATCAAACCCTGCGACGTACATCGAGATGAACGCGCGCATGAGGGCGTCGCCGGTCTTCGCATCGATGGGCAAGAGGCCGCGGCTGGGCTGGGCATCGCGATGGGGACGCACCATCAGAAGATCGGGATCATGGGGATGGAGCTCGACCTCCGCGCCCGCGTGAAGCTTCTGGGCCTCCGCCCACTCCTTGGGCAGCGTGACCATGAACGTCGCCCCGCCCGTGATCTGTACTCTCCGTATCTCCATAGTCCCTCCTGCCTATTGTGATTGGCCCGTATTATAATATATAGCTATATAGATTGTCAAGGGCTTGGTAAATGAAATCTATTTTCAATAACATAAAGAAAGGAGATCACCATGAAGAAAGCAACGGTTGTCGTGGTAGTTTTGGCGCTGATCGCATCGGGAGTGACAAGCGGAGCGCAGCTGAAGCTCAAAGCTGTCGCAAGCTTCTACATCCCCTATGAGTTCACCAAGAGCGTCGGCGGGGATCGGGTAGACGTGAAGAATCTCGTCCCAGCGGGCGCGGAGCCCCACGACTTCGAGCCTTCTCCCGCCGATATTCGCGCGATTGAAGAGGCTCACGTCTTCGTGTATAACGGAGCGTCGATGGAGTCGTGGGTCGAGCGCGTGCTCTCGGTCGTCAAGAATCGCGATACCCTTGTTGTAGTTGAAGCGACGAAGGGGCTGCCCTTGCGTAAAGCCGAAGGCGCAGAAGAGTTCGAGTTCGACCCACACGTCTGGACAGACCCGCTTCTAGCTAAAGAGATGATCAAGAATATTCGAGATGGCTTAATCACGGCCGACAGCGCAGGTAGCTCAGTCTACACTGAGAACGCTCAGAAGTACAATGCCAAGCTCGACGCGCTCGATGCCCAGATCCGTGAGGGCTTAAAAGCGTGTCGGCTCCGCGACTTTATAATATCGCACAAGTTTATGGACTACTTCGCAGCTCGGTATAATCTGACGGCGCACGCGCTGTCGGGTCTGGAGCCCGCCGAGCCAACGCCCCAGCGCCTCGCTGAGCTCATTCGCCTGGGCAAGGAGAAGGGCATCAAATATATCTTTGCTGAGAGATCTGATGCGCTCAAGGCCCTTGAAGTGCTGGCGCGCGAGCTGGGTGCGCAGATCCTGACGCTCAACACCGGGCACAGTCTCACTGAAGAAGAGGAGCGAGCCGGCAAGAACTATCTCGTGCTGATGGAAGAGAACCTCAAGAATTTACGGATCGGTCTGGAGTGCCGATGAGCGATCCCGTCATCGAGACCGAAGATCTTTGGTTCAGTTACGGCGCAGAGCCGGTGCTCGAGGACGTCTCCCTCACCGTCACTCGGGGAGATGTCCTCGGGCTGATCGGCCCCAACGGCTCTGGAAAGACGACGCTGCTCAAGCTCATCTTAGGGCTGCTCACCCCGCAACGGGGGACGATTCGGCTCTTTGGGCAAGAGCTGAGTCGCTTTCGCGAGCGCGCGCGGGTAAGTTACGTGCGCCAGCGCAGTTGGGACTTCGAGCGCAATTTCCCCGCTTCGGTGGAGGAGCTTGTGCGCATGGGGCGGGTGCCCCGATTGCGCTGGGGCCTCTGGAGAGAGACCGACACCGCAGCCGTAGAGCGAGCTATGCGCGCTGTGCACATCGAAGAGCTGCGCGCGCGTCCCATCAGTGCGCTCTCTGGGGGGCAGCAGCAGCGCGTCTTTCTCGCGCGAGCGCTCGCGCAAGAGCCCGATCTCTTGTTGCTCGATGAGCCGACAGCTGCTGTCGATCCCCAGGTCGAAGCCGAGTTCTATGAACTGTTAGCTCAGCTCAACCGGCAGCAGAGTTTAACTATTGTCTTGGTCTCTCACGACATCGAAGCTATTGTCAAGCAAGTGACGAAGATCGCCTGTCTGAATAAGAAGTTGCTCTTCTGCGGGACGCCTCAAGAGTGTGTAGCCAGCGATCTTCTTGAGAGGGTCTACGCGGGGAGGAAGCTCGTGCAGCATCAGCATCCGTGGGGGTAAGTATGTTTGAACTCTTTGAGTTCGAATTTATGAGACTGGCGTTTGTTGGGGGGACGATCATCGGGGTGCTCGCCCCAACGATCGGGATCTTTTTGGTGCTGCGGCGCTATGGGCTCATCGGGGACGGGTTAGGGCACATTGCTTTCGGGGGTGTGGCGTTTGGGCAGCTTGTCAAAGTGAACCCGATCCTCGCGGCGTTGGGATACTCGGCATTGGCTGCCCTGGGGATTGAACACCTCCGAGCGAGGGGGAGATTGGGGGGCGATGTGGCCATTGCGATCTTTCTCTCGTCGGGGTTGGCGTTGGGGTTAGTCTTAGCGCGCCTGGCGCGACGTTCGACAGATCAATTATGGAACTATCTCTTCGGCAGCGTGATCGCCCTCACAACGAGTGACGTAATACAGATCGCGATCATAGCTGCTCTGGTATTGTTAGTGATTTTTATCGCGCGCCGCGAGCTCTTCTTCATCACGTTCGACGAGGAGACGGCGCGGGCCTCGGGAATCCCCGTCGGATTCTATAATATCTTATTGGTGCTCTTGGCAGCGCTCACCGTGGTCTCTGCTATACAGATAGTCGGGTTGTTATTGATTTCAGCGCTGTTAGTGCTGCCGGTGGCCGCGGCATTGCAGATCGCGCGCAGCTTCCGTCAGGCGCTCTTTCTCGCGATTGGGTGCAGTCTCCTCTCGGTCTACGGGGGTCTGATCGGCTCGTACTATCTTGATACGCAGCCGGGGCCGACGATCGTCTTGGCTGCGCTCTCTCTCTTTGTACTTGCTGCCCTTGGGCGTTCGGTGTTAGCGCGTTTTGGCGCTTCGTAAGTGCTCTTTGATGGCGTTAAAGATAGTCTGGGCTACAGTCCATTGATACGTGAAGCTGCGCAGCTTCAGCTCTTCGGCGGGATTTGTCAAAAACCCCGTCTCGATGAGCACGGCGGGCATCTCGGCCCAGCGGATGAAGAGCGTCTGGTGTTTGATCCCTCGGTCGGTGACGCCCAGCGCACGCGTGAGGCGTTTTTGTAAGAGCAGCGCGAGCGCGCGATTCTGCGGGTACGTCGGCAGGCTCGTGTCGTCGTGCACTAACACTTCGATGCCGTTGGCCGCGGAGCTGCGCGGGTGGGCGTTGGCGTGAACAGAGACGAAGAGATCGGCTCGGAGACGATTAGCCAAGCCGGTGCGCTCACGATGGGGGATATAGATATCTTCGGAGCGCGTCAGCACGATAGAGATTTCGTCGTCGTACAGGCCCAACAATCGAATAAAGCGCGCGATATTCAGATTAATATCTTTCTCTTGGGTGCCGTAATAGCCGACGGCGCCGGGGTCCCAGCCGCCGTGTCCCGCGTCCACGACGACTAAGAAACGCTTCGTTTGGCTCTGTCCAACCTGCGCCACGCTCCCTATACAGAGCAGGACGAGCAGAACGACTATCGCTGATGCAAGCCGTGCCTTCATAGGCCAGAGTATACCAACTCCTGGTGCGGGATGACTATGATGGGCATTACAATTGGGCGCATATGGGCTTATAACGCTGATGGCATCAGATATTTCTAGTTTTTGCCCTCATTTGACAAACCCGTGCCCTCTGCGGTATAATATAGCGAAAGTGCGCTTTATATATAGAAAAGCGCGCTGCTATAAATAATCTCCGGAGGAGGTAGGGAGTATGCAGATGCGGCGTGGGCGTCGTCTGGTCGGGTTGATGGGGTTGCTGGTGGTCGGGGTTCTGCTGGGGAGCTTAGCGATCAGCTTCCCTTCTGTCTCGCAGCAGGGGTTGATCCCCGAGGAGCTTGTCGTGGGCATGGTGCCGTCGCGCGCGGCGACGATCTTACAGCCTCCTGTCGAAGGGATGGCAAAGCTCGTCTTAGAGTATGTGCAGAAGAACGGCTTTGCGCAAGTCAAGCGTGTGAAGGCTGTCATCCCTGAGTCGTACACTGCTACGGTCGAAGCCATCGGCGCGGAGAAGATCCATATTGGGCTGTTGGGGCCGCTCCAGATCGTCCAAGTTGTTGACAGCTACGGGGCGATCCCTATCAATGTTGCCAAGCGTGGGGAGAGCCTGCGCTACCGAGGCCAATTCATGGCCCACCTGCAAGGACCTTTTGCTAATATGCTTGATCTCAAAGAGGCCGTCATCAAGAAGCAGCAGGTGAAATTCAGCTACGGGGGCAGCTCGACCTCCACGAGCGGCTTTCTCTTCCCCTGCAAGACCTTCAAGGACTACGGAATATTACCCGGCGACAATCCGACTTTAAAGACGATTCGGGCTGCCAATCACTTGGCCTCGGCGATTGCCGTCTATAAGAGAGACGTTGACGTCGGTGTGGGCTTCGACGATGTGCGGCTCAGCCTGGATACCGACAAAGTCAAGCAAGAGCTCGGGTGGAAGCCAGGCGATCCCAATCCGAGCTCTCGCGTCATCGTTATCGGCTACACCGACTGGATTCCCAACGACGGTATTATCGCTATTAAAGCTTTGGATCCCAAACTGCGGGATACGATCAAACAAGCATTCGTGGAGATCATGAAGACTGAGGATGGCAAGAAGTTCGCTCTTGCCGCCCTTGATGCCACGGACTTCGTCCCCGTCCCGGAGGGCTACGATATGCTGAAAGCCCTTGAAGCCGTGCGCGTCGTGGCCAAAGAGATCCAACCCAATCTCGCCAAGTGCGAGAACCAATAAGCGTTCGCAGCATCAGAGGGGACAGGGTGTACACGCATCCTGTCCCCTCTTTGCGTTTCCCCTTCAGCATAGTTTAAAATAAAAAGAGCTATGGTGGCGCCTATTCTGCGAGTGAAAAATCTCAGTGTGACCTACCCTGGGGTGCGCCCTGTTAAGGCTCTCGACGGTGTGAGTTTGGAAGTCTATCCTGGAGAGTTCGTCGTTGTGGCTGGGGTCTCCGGCTCGGGCAAGTCCACACTCCTGCGCGCCATCAACCGTCTGGCGGAGAACGATCACGCTCAGATTCACGGGGAGATCTACTTCGACGGCGTCAACGTCTTAGAGGCGTCGCGCCGCCAGGTGCGCGAGATCCGCTCTCATATTGGGTTCATCTTTCAGGAGTATAACGTGGTCGAGCGCTCGTCGGTGCTGACCAACGCCTTGGTGGGCACGCTCGCGCAGCTAGGGTTCTGGAGATCATTGCTTGGGAGATTTCCCGCAGGTCAAGTTGAGCAGGCACACCACGCGTTGGTGCGCGTGGGGATTCCCCAGCCGCGCCACTTCGACCGCGCCGCGCGATTATCTGGGGGCCAGAAGCAGCGCGTGGGGATCGCTCGCGCGCTCCTGCAAAATCCAAAACTGATCTTAGCCGATGAACCCGTCGCTTCACTTGACCCTATCACTGCTAACGTCGTCATGAGTATCTTTAAGAAGATCAACGAAGACGAAGGGATCACGACGATCGTGAATTTGCACGATCCCGTCTTGACGTTCAAATACGGCAAGAGGATCATCGGGCTCAAGCACGGGCGCATCATCTACGACAGGCCCATCACCGCGATCAACCGCGAGACGTTCGAAGAAGATATCTATGGCTCTGTGGACGGAGGGGGCTAGGCTCTCCGTGAGAATCTGGCTGAGGCGCGCAGGGCTTGTTCTCGGGCTGATCTTGCTCAGCGCTCTCTACGCGTGGGCCATCCAGGGTGTCGAGTTCAACCCGCTCTCTATCCTCCAATACGGCGGGAAATTTTTTGAGCTTCTTGGCCGCATGTATCCTCCCGACTTCTTTGTGCTCCCGCAGTTGGTACGCCCCTTAGTACAAACCCTGCAGATGGCCACGCTCGGGACGTTCTTCGGGGCGCTGATGGCGCTGCCGCTGGTCATCTTGGGCTCGCAGCTTGTGGTACGCAGCGCGCTCATCTATTGGCCGGTACGGGTAGTGATGAACGTCCTGCGCACGATCCCAGATCTGCTCTACGCCGTCTTATTTGTGGCCGCGTTGAGCTTTGGACCCGCAGCTGGAGTGGGCGCGCTCTCGTTCTTCGCCTGCGCGATCATTGCCAAGCTTACGTCAGAATCAGCAGACAATATCAATCCCAAGCCCATCGAAGCTGTCGAAGCTACCGGTGCGGGCAAACTTCAAGTTATTCGCTATGCCGTGCTGCCCCAGCTCATCCCCGCTTTCATAGATCACGTGATCTACGTGTTTGAGCTGAACGTGCGCGTCTCTGCAGTTATGGGGTATGTAGGGGCTGGGGGCATCGGCATGCAACTGACGACAGCATTAGAGTGGCGCAATTACCCGCAAGTGTTGACGATTGCCCTGCTGATCTTCGCTCTTGTTATTGTTATTGATGCGATTGCCAATCGCATTCGCGATGCGTTCGTGCACGGGATCACGGTGTCCCCTGGGCTGCGCGGGCTGGGCTGGAGCTTGCTTATAGGGTTGATCGTTTGGTCGTTGGTCTCTTTGGAGATTGACTTCTCCCGGCTGCTGGAACGGCTGGACTATTTTAAAAATCTTGTGTGGGCCATCATCACCGATCCAGCGACCGAGTATTTTCACTTAGCCGCCCAGCGCATGATCCAATCGTTGCAGATCGCGCTGGTGGGCACGACTATCAGCTTTCTGCTCTCGCTACCGTTGGGGTTCTTGGCGTCGCGGCGATACGTTGGGGTTCCTGTGGCTGTCGCCGTGGGCATGAAGCAGATCCCCAATATTATCCGTGCGTTTCCCGAATTAATTCTCGCGATCTTCTTTATTGCGACGTTTGGGCCGGGACCGCTGGCGGGGGTCTTAGCTATCGCCATTCACTCTATCGGGATGTTGGGGAAGTTCAACGCCGAGATCGTCGAAAAGATCCGCAAAGAGCCAGTGGAAGCGCTGCAATCAGCTGGAGCATCCCGATTACAAGTCTTTCGCTATGCTATCATGCCCCAGGTGCTCCCTGAATTTTTAGCGCTTTTTATCTACAGATTCGAGATCAACGTGCGGGCGGCATCGGTGCTGGGGATCGTCGGTGCTGGGGGGATCGGCTCGCTCATCAACGAAGCCCAATCTTACCGAGCATGGGACATTGTCGGGATCTGTCTGGTCGTGATCATCCCGGTCGTGATGGCCATCGACTTCGTGAGCGCGCGCGTTCGCAAGAAGCTGATCGAGGGCTAACGAATCTCGATGCTCCCGTTCGTTGTGCTCGCGGTGATCGTGATCTTCGTTGGAGCATTCTGAAAATTGTTCGTCTCGCCCTCGACGTGACGGCGCTCTTGGCTCCGAAAGACAAAGTTGGGAATCTGCACCCTGACGCGACTGGTCACGCTCTGGGCTGAGATCGCATACCCAATCTGAGGATCATCAGGCACGTCAAGCTCAATCGAACCGTTGAACGTGCTCAGCTCATAGGTGCCCGTGACGCCCCCTAAGATTAAGTCAATAGAGCCGTTGGCGGTTGAGATCGTCGCTTGGCTGGCTGAGAGTTTTCCGCTGATCGAGCCGTTGGCCGTCTGGAATTTTGCGTGCTGCGCTGTGAGCGTATTCGCTCTGATGCGCCCATTCGTCGCGTTTAGATCTACTGTCGCAGCGTTGATCTCTTGGACGTTGATCGCGCCGTTGAGCGAGCTGAGCTTCAGTTCGTAGACGCGCCCGCGCGGCACCAGAAGCTGTATATCTGTTTCGAGGGAGCTGAGCGGGCCAAAGGAGACTCTCGGCGCGCGAAAGCTGATCTCCGTTGGGGAGAGTTTTGGGTTAAGCATCACGCTGTCAATGAGTCGCTGGGCTTCGCTAGAACTCCACGCGCGAGCGCGCGCTGTGATTTTAATCTGAAATGACTCGTTCTCCCAGGTCTGCACGGTCGCGCTGCCGTTTTGCAAATCTAGAATGACCGTAAGAGTTGCAGCGTTAGGGTCGAGCGTGCCATCGAACGAAAAAGCCTTCTCCACGCGCACAGGGCCGAACACGTTCACCCACGTGGACGCAT
>JBKBIX010000057.1:0-8425 GCA_046293845.1 Bipolaricaulia bacterium
TTTCTATGACAATTGGAGCCGGGCGCGAGCCGGTCATCGTCGAGGCCGTGCGCACGCCCCTCGGCAAGCGCGACGGGTTCTTCAAAGATACCCGCGCCGACGAGATCGGCGTTATAGCGATCAGAGCGCTGCTTGAGCGTACGCGTATTAGCCCATCTGAGATCGGGGATGTCGTCTTCGGGTGCGTCACGGCGCGCGGCGAGCAGGGGTTCAACGTTGCACGGATTATCGCTCTAGAAGCGGGGTTGCCCATCGAGTCTGCCGGGGTAACCGTCAATCGTCTGTGTGGCTCCTCTCAACAAGCGATTCACTTCGCTGCTCAAGAGATCCTCGCTGGAGTGTGCGAGTGCGCCATCGCCGGTGGGGTCGAGAGCATGACCCGCGAGCCGATGGGCTCGGACTTAGATAAGCCGCTCAACCCCAAACTCTTAGCCAAATACGAGATCGTCCCCCAAGGGGAATCCGCAGAGCGCATCGCCGATCAATGGAAGATCTCGCGCGAAGAGCTCGACGAGTTCTCCCTGCAGAGCCATCTGAAAGCGGCTCGCGCTCAAGATGCGGGCTACTTCGATAGTCAGATCGTCCCGGTCACGATCACTAATAAAACTTTAAAACACGACGAGGGCGTCCGACGCTACGCTTCTCCTGAGGAGGGCCGGGCCAAGCTCGCCACGCTCGCGCCAGTCTTCCGCCCCAACGGGAAGATTACCGCGGGGAATTCGTCGCAGATCAGCGACGGGGCGGCAGCGCTCTTGCTTATGACCCGCGATAAAGCGAAAGCCTTGGGCTACAAGCCCAAGGCGCGGTTTCGTTCTTGGGCTCTAGCTGGTGTCGACCCCACGATTATGTTGACCGGCCCGATCCCCGCGACACAGAAAGCTCTCCAGAAAGCGAAGCTCTCCCTCTCGGATATAGATCTCTTTGAGTGTAACGAGGCGTTCGCGTCGGTGCCCCTCGCGTGGGGGAGGGAGCTCGACGTCCCGTGGGAAAAAGTCAACGTCAACGGCGGGGCGATTGCGCACGGGCACCCCTTGGGAGCCACGGGCGCGATTCTCTTCACAAAAATTCTTTACGAGCTTGAGCGGCGCGACGCCCAGTTTGGCTTAGTCACAATGTGCATCGGCTTTGGGCAAGGGATCGCGACCGTGCTCGAGCGGCTCTAGACCTTCACTGTCGGCTTGATCTCGTACTTGACGGTGCCTTTGACGGCACGGGAGATAATGCAGCGTTGCTCGGCCAGGCGCACGGCGCGCGCAATGGCCATATCGTGTGCTACAGGGTCGCCCTCCAGCTCAAAGTGGGGTTTCAGAATAATCTCCGTGAAGTGAAACCCGCCTTCTTCGTGAGATGAGACGCGCCCTTCAGCCTCGCATTCGAGCTTTTTGACGGGCAGGCGCATCTTCTCCGCAACGTGAGCTAATGTGATCAGATAGCACGAGCACGCCGCGGAGAGAAAGAGCTCTTCGGGGTTTGTCGGCCCGCCCGTCCCGCCAAACTCCTCGGCGATCCCGAAGGGCGTTCGGATCGTCTGCTCCTCGTTGACGATCTCGCCCTTGCCGTTGACTCCGCCCTCCCAACGGCCGTAGACGTGAAAGACATACTTGGTGTGCATGGGCACCAACCCCTTCGTATTGAGAGTAATAATTAAAGATACCAAAAACTTGCAGGCCTGCCAACTCGCACGATCTGGCGCGACAGATTATACTTAACGCTGACCATGACGAGCGCCGAATTCTTACACAGACTTGGAACGCATATGGCGGGCTTTGAGGTGCGCTCCGCGCAACAGGGGATGCTGGCCGCGTGCGAGCGCGTCATCACCTCTGGGGGAATTCTGCTCGTCGAGGCCCCCACAGGGGTGGGCAAGACGTTCGCCTACGCTATCCCAGCTGTTCTCTCAGGGAAACGAACGCTCATCTCGACAAATAAGAAGAACCTTCAAGATCAGCTTATACAGAAGGACCTGCCCCTGCTCGCCCGTGTGCAAAACTTTCGCTTCGCGGTCGCCAAGGGGTTTTCAAATTATCTCTGTCTTTTGGCGCTGCACGGCCTTCAGCCCAAGACCGTCACCGAGGCGCAAGAGCGCGCGCGGCTGCTGCGCTGGGCCGACGAAACTGAAGATGGCGAGCGAGACTCACTCGCTCCGCCCAGCCCCATCTGGGACGAAGTCAGCGCGGACTCCGCAGGGTGCCTAAGACAAGATTGTCCGTATTACGATCAGTGCTTCTACTTTCGCGCCCGCGAAAGATGGTTCGGCGCGGATCTATTAGTTGTCAACCACGCGCTCCTTGCTGCCGACGCTGCACTGTGGACGGGGACCGGGCGCGGGATGCTGCCCGACGCAGAAGTCCTCATTATCGACGAAGCCCATACGTTGGAGGACGCGTTCTCCACTGCGTTCACGCGCTGGGTGAGCAGGCACACTATAGAGAATCTCGTTCGCGAGATCGCGACGCTCGACCGGCGCTTGGCTCTCAAAAGCCAAGCCCAGCTCGCTCGCTTGCAGAGTCTAGCCCCAGCGTTCTTCGAACACGTGCGCGCGCGCTACCCTGCAGAGCGACGTCGTATCGCGCCCGAAGAGTTCGCGCTCCGAGCTGAAGCCGAGATCTTGCTCCAGACGCTCGTGCAGCTCCAAGCTGCCATAGAAGACTTTTTAGCCAAAGAATCGCCGACGCTCTTTGCCCAGAGCGAGCAGCGCGCGCACCTTGTCAAGATTCGAAAATACGCAGCGCGGGTCGCCGAAGTCGGCGCGACGCTGCTGGGCTTTCTCGAACCCGCTCAGGCAGGCTCAGCTCTCGTGCGCTGGACCGAGTCTTTTGAGAACCGTGCGGCGCTCTCCGTCGCCCCGCTCTACCCCAAGACAGAACTGCAAGACGGGCTGCTGTCGCGCTTTGACTCTGTTATACTGACGTCAGCGACGCTGTCGGTCGCGGGAGACTTTAGCTATATACAGCGTCAGCTTGGCATCGAAGGCGAGACGCTCGCGCTCGCGTCGTCGTTCGACTACGCTCGCCAAGCCCGGCTTTTTATTCACAGACTGCAGCCCCCGCAGCAGGGCGTCCTTTCAGAGGGATACTTAGGCGAGCTGGCGCGTCGCATCGCTCGGATTACTGAGAGTACCGGTGGAGGAGTGCTCGTGCTCTTTACTAACGCGCGGGTCTTAGACGAGACGGCAAAACGCCTGCGCGGGCAACTCAGTGCTAAGACGCTCGTGCTTTGCCAAGGGGAGGAGTCGCGCTCTCAGTTGCTCTCGAAATTCAGAGCTGACGGCAACGCCGTCTTGTTAGGCTTAGATTCTTTCTGGGAGGGGATAGACGTGCCCGGGCCGGCGCTACGGGCTGTCATCATCACAAAGATCCCGTTTGAAGTCCCTGACGACCCTGTGCATGAAGCGCGGGTTGAGCGCCTCCGCGAAGAGGGCCACGACCCATTTAACGAATATATTTTGCCTAGGGCAGCATTGAAATTAAAACAGGGCTTTGGGCGGCTCATCCGCACTGCTACCGACACCGGAGAAGTGCATATCTTAGACGGGCGGGTGCTCACGCGCTCCTACGGCAAGAGACTGCTCCAAGCGCTGCCCCAGGGGATCGAGATCCGGGTTATAGACTAGGAGACTCCATGAAATTACCCCACAAAGATAAAGCAATAATTGATCAAAGAAAGCTCGTCGAGTATCTCCTTAACACTGCACATAAGCGTGGCGGGACCAAGGCACGGTTACTTGCTCAATTTGGCTATTCTGCTTATAATTGGCAGCAGTTGGAAGCAGATATTCGCTTATATCATCTTAGCGCGGATGTGGAGGTCGCTCGAAGAACGTTATACGGAATGCGCTATGAGATTCGAGCACCGCTTCACACACCAAGCGGGCGAACGCTTATAGATGATGGAACAGATGTCCCGCGACTGATCACACTGATCCCGGATTAGTTGCAGAGGAGGTTTTATGGACTTCCCGCTCTACACAGATGTTGTACTCGTGCGTGACATCCCTGAAGAAGGGCTTCGTGCAGGTGATGTAGGTGTGGTGGTCGAGCGCCACGCTATAGCCGGACGCGAGCCCGGCTACAGCGTCGAATTCTTTGATATGTTAGGACGCACTGTCACGGTAGTAACTCTGCCGGCCAGCTTTTTACGAAAACCCACTCATGCGGATCGCCCCGCGGTGCGCTCAGAGCCAGTCACAGCGTAACGCGCTCTAAACGTACTCTTGTAGTTTGTGTATATATTGTTTGATTTCAGGAGCGATCGGGAGTCCGCGTGCTCTAAAATCCCCCCTCGTGCACGCCGGCCCGCAGACTCGCTTCTGCCGGCGCGTCAGAAGCGAGACGAGCGCGACCAAAGCCGGATAGAGCCAAAACGCCACGCGTGCTCCAGGCACTCGCAGCTCACGCACGATGCGCTGCGCCGCCTCGCGCCCCCAACTCACAGAGTCCTCATCAAAGAGAAACATCGCAAACCCAACGTTCTCGCCAAACTGAGCACGCAACAGCTCTTGCGCTGCGTCACTCTCATAGGGGAGCAGCGCAAATCTCTTGCGCCGGTCGAGCACACGCACCAGCCGCGCAAAACCGCGACAATACCCACACGCGCCGTCGTAGATCAAAAGTTTCGTTGCCACACCCTCATTGTAACAAGTGCTTCAGTAATCTTCTAAATAGCGCTCGATCTCCCAGGGCGTCACCGCCAGACGGTACTCGTGAAGCTCTTTCTCTTTAGCTTCGAGATACTTTTCTACAATATGGTCGCCGAGCGCTGCCGTGACGACGTTGTCGCGCCGGAGCGCCGCGAGGGCTTCGTCGAGGCTGCCCGGCAGTGACCCGATGCCCCGCTCTGCGCGCTCTTCCCCAGTAAGCTCGTAGATGTTCTCCTCGACGGGATCTGGGGCTGTAAGCTTGCGCTTGATCCCATCAAGTCCGCTCACCAGGATCGCTGCATACGCTAAATACGGGTTACACGAGGGATCGGGGCTGCGCAGCTCGATGCGCGTCGACGTCTGCGGGGTGTTGCTCGCGGGAACGCGAATGAGCGCCGACCGATTGATCCTCGCCCAACTGATATTCACTGGGGCTTCGTAGCCAGGGACCAGTCGTTTATACGAGTTCACGAGCGGGTTTGCCAGAGCCGTGATCGCCCCGATGTGCTCAATAATTCCCGCTAAGAACTGCCGAGCCACGGCACTCAGGCCGTAGGGGTCTTTGGGGTCGTAGAAGGCGTTCTCGCTGCCGCGCCACAGCGAGATATGCGTGTGCATCCCGCTGCCGTTGATCCCCGCGACGGGCTTGGGCATGAACGTCGCATGAAGCCCGTGTTGCATCGCGATTGTCTTCACAACAAAGCGAAACGTCACGATGTTATCAGCAGTGCGCAGCGCGTCGGCGTAGCGAAAGTCGATCTCGTGCTGGCTGGGGGCGACTTCGTGATGCGCGGCTTCGACTTCAAAGCCCATCTGCTCCAGAGCTACGACGATATCCGCTCGAGTTTTTTCGCCTAAATCGAGAGGGGTGAGATCGAAGTAGCTTCCGCGGTCGTGCAGCTCCAGTGATGCGTGCCCGTCGGGGGTGCGGCGGAAGAGGAAGAACTCAGCTTCGGCGCCGGCATACATCGTATATCCGAGCTTTTCGGCTTCGGCGATGGCGCGCTTGAGCACATAGCGCGGGTCTCCGGGGAAGGGGCGCCCATCAGGAAGCAAGACGTCGCAGATGATGCGAGCGGTGCGGGAGGAGTCCATCGTCCAGGGGAAGATCGTGAAGGTCGTGGGATCTGGCTGCAGGTACATATCGGACTCGGAGATGCGCATGAACCCTTCGATAGAGGAGCCGTCGAACGCGATGCCCTTCTCTAAGACCGACTGGAGCTTAGTCGCGGGGATCTCGACGTTCTTGGGAATCCCAAAGATATCCGTAAACTGCAGCCGCACGAAACTGATATCGTTCTCTTGCACGGCCTTCAAGAGATGTTCGATCTGCTTGCTCATCGCGAGCTCCTTTTCAGTCAAAGATAGGAGCATCGTAGCAAAAATTTTCTCTTTCGTCAAGTAATTCTCACAAAAATAAAAAATTGTCTTGATATAATGCCTATAAAGATCGCTATTATACTTTTTTACGGCGCAGAATGCTCCGTTTGTTTCAAATTCTGGGCCTGCCTATAGAGTTAGCTTCGCACGCCGACTTGCTTTAAGATAGAACTATGTCCCAGTCGGTATCTCTGGAGGTCGAGGCATGAAGATCTTTTACACTATCATACGCTGTCCGTTGGGGTTTCTGCTCCTTGGGGCGACCGAGCACGGTCTCTGTGCCGTGCAGTTTGGCGATTCTAAGAGAAAGCTCGAGCAAGCGCTCCGCCAAGAGTACCCAGCTGCTCGTATTCAAAGAGATGAAGCCCACCTCAGGGCTTGGGTCAAAGCCCTGAAAGAGTATTTCCACGGGCGCGCGATCGATCCGCAACTGCCCCTAGACGTCCACGCGACGGCGTTCCAGCAGCGTGTTTGGCGGGAGCTGCAAAAGATCCCCTACGGCCAGACGCGCTCCTACAGCGAGATTGCCCGAAAGATTAGGCAGCCCAAGGCAGCGCGCGCTGTCGCCCGCGCGTGTGCGACCAATCCCGTGCCCCTCGTTATTCCGTGTCATCGCGTCATTCGAGAAGACGGCTCGCTTGGGGGCTACGGCGGGGGCATCACGCGCAAGCGAGCGCTGCTCTCGCAAGAAGGGGCGTTGCTCGATGAGTAAGACGCGCTGGAGCGTGCTCGCAGCCCTCGCGGCCATCTATCTTATCTGGGGCTCGACGTACTTGGCTATTCGCTGGGCCGTCGAGACGATCCCCCCATTCTTGATGGCCGGGACGCGCTTCTTCATCGCCGGAGCGCTGCTTTATATATGGATGCGGCTGCGCGGCACCCCCAAGCCGAAGCTGTCCCATTGGGTGGGCGCGACCATCGTTGGGGGGTGTTTATTGTTAGGTGGAAATGGAGGCGTCGTCTGGGTCGAGAAGGGCGGGTTCCCGTCGGGGCTGACCGCGTTGATGATCGCCACTGTCCCGTTGTGGATGGCGCTCTTGCAGTGGCTGCGCGGTGTCCGTATGGGCGGCGGGGTAGCAGTGGGGCTCCTGCTGGGGTTTGCCGGGATTGTCTTGTTGATCGGCCCTGGGGAGCTTACCATCGGCAGTCGTGTGGATCCCGTCGGGGCGACGGTGCTCATTGGGGCGTCGCTCTCGTGGGCTGTGGGATCGCTCTACTCGCGCCGGGCGCGGCTCCCAGAGTCGGCTCTCCTTGCAACTGCGATGGAGATGCTTGCCGGGGGAGTTTTACTGATGCTCACTGGGCTTGCTGTGGGAGAACAAAGAGCTATTCGTCTGGAAGCGATCTCGGCGCACTCGCTCCTCTCGTATCTGTATTTGATTCTCTTTGGGTCGCTGGTTGGGTTTACGGCATATATTTGGCTGTTGCGAGTGACGACGCCAGTGCTGGTCTCGACCTATGCGTATGTGAACCCGGTGGTTGCTGTGCTGCTTGGCGCGATGCTCGCCGGTGAAGAGCTGACTCCCAGAACTCTGTTAGCAGCTGTCGTCATTATTGCGGGTGTCGCGCTGATCACGATCCTTGGGGCATCTCCCAAACGAAAGGAAGCTTGATAAAAAGTCGAGAACACTTGAAAGGTCGCGCGCAAGCGGTAGAAATATGAGCCTCCTTGACATACATACTTTTGTATGCTATACTGAATCGCTTTCATGATTCTTCAGGGGTTTTTTTGCTTATGAGCCAAGCGTTCGCCATCAAGACAGAAAATTTAGGCCGTGTCTATCAGATCAAGCGCAAGCGCGGCGAATCCGGCCCCGCGACGCTCGTCGCCTTGGAGGGCATCAATTTTGAAGTCCGCCAGGGCGAGCTCTTTGGGCTTTTGGGGCCAAACGGTGCAGGGAAGACAACTCTCATTAAAATTCTCACGACGCTGCTCACCCCCACCAGCGGGCGCGCGCTTGTGGACGGCATCGACGTTGTCGAAAACCCTCAAGAGGTCCGACGTCGTATCAATATGGTCTCCGGCGGCGAGACGTGCGGCTACGGGTTGCTCACGGTCGAGGAGAATCTCTGGATGTTCACGCAATTTTACGGGTTGGACTCCAAGACGGCCCGCGAGCGCATTCAGTCTATGCTTGAAGTCGTCGGCTTAGCTGATCGCGCTAAAACAAAAAGCTATCATCTTTCGACGGGGATGAAGCAGAAGATGAACTTCGCTCGCGGGTTTCTCAACGACCCCCAGATTCTCTTTCTCGACGAGCCGACGCTGGGGCTGGACGTGCAGACGTCGCGAATTTTACGAGACTTTGTGAAGCGCTGGGTGCGCGAGCGCCCCGGCAAGACGATCTTGCTCACGACTCACTATATGGCCGAGGCCGATGAACTCTGCGATCGCGTCGCGATCAT
>JBKBIX010000058.1:0-8418 GCA_046293845.1 Bipolaricaulia bacterium
TCTCCCAGACTGTGAAATCCATAGGGTTGCGATAGGGATTGGGGAAGGGCATGCGATAGACATCGGAGCAGAACGGCGCGAACCCCTCTTTATAGGGCTTGGCTTTGTGGGTCATCGTCAGCGCCATATATGTCCTTCCGTGGAACGCCCCGTCGAAGACGACTACGGCTTTGCGCTTCGTATACGATCGCGAGATCTTGACGGCGTTCTCGACGGCTTCCGCCCCAGAATTAAAGAAGATCGCTTTTTTCGGGGAAGAGCCGGGGGCACGCTCGACCAAGCGCTTGGCCAACTCGATATAAACATCGTACATGATGACGCTACAGTCTGTGTGAGTGAACTTCTGCGCTTGCTCTTGGATAGCGCGCACGACCTTGGGATGGGCATGGCCCACAATGAGACATCCCCACCCGCCTGTGAAATCAATATGAGAGTTCCCTTCCAAATCTTTGACGATGGCACCACGCCCTTCAGAGATGATAAACGGCGCTAGCGGTGAGACAGCTCTGGGAACATACTGCTCCATCTCCCGAAAGAGCGCTTTAGAGTCTTTTGCTATAGGTTTGGCCGGTGCTTTGACAGCCATAAAAGAGCCTCCTTCTATAGGGTCTTTCAGATTGCACATCCCGCGCATGCGGATGACGAGCACTTTATAGTTTACTGATTTTTTGCGGTTTGGCAAGGCCAGCTTGCCTTACCGTCCCGTCAAGCGTTATTATAGAAGACTCGTAGGTCAAACAGAGAGGGAGGATAATTGACGGAGATGACATACGATCTGATTATCGTCGGCGGTGGACCTGCCGGACTCACAGCAGCTATCTATGCCGGGCGCGCGAAACTGAAGACGCTCGTGCTTGACAAGAAGACCCCCGGCGGCCAGCTCAACGATACTACAGAAGTCGAAAACTTTCCGGGGTTCCCTGAACCCATCATGGGTCCGGAGCTCATGCAGCGCATGGTGCAGCAAGCCCAACGATTTGACGTCGAGATCAAGATGGAGGAAGCACAAGACTTAATTATCAGCGGGGCCAAGCGCATCGTCAAGACCGACCAGAGCCACTACGAAGCCCCAGCCGTGATTATCTCGACGGGGGCCGAGCCTGTGAAACTGCCCGCCAAGAACGCTGATAGACTCCTTGGGCGCGGCGTCTCCTACTGCGCCACGTGCGATGGGTATTTCTTTCGGGACAAGGACGTGCTGATCGTAGGAGCGGGGGACGCAGGGTTCACCGAGGCGCTCTTTCTGTTAAAACTCGTGAAATCGGTGCGCATGGTGGTGCGCCACCCCCAGGACGACCCCAAGGCGATCCGCGCCAAAGATCAGCTTCTGGTGGAGAAAGTCAAGGCCCATCCCAAGTTCAGTTTCATCTGGAACGCCGTGGTCGAAGAGATCTTGGGCGACAAGCGCCTTGAGGGCGTGGTGCTCAAAGACTTAGCGACGGGCAAGCTCTTTGAGGTGCGCGACGTTCAGGGGGTCTTCGTGAGCATTGGGCATCGCCCCAACACGGAGTTTCTCAAGGGGAAGCTCGAGATGGACGAGAAGGGCTACCTTCTCACCGACGAGCGGACGCGCACGAAGATCCCGGGAGTCTTTGCTGTCGGCGATGTGAGAAAGTTTGCGGGAGAGTACGCACAAGCGATCATTGCTGCAGCCGACGGCTGCATCGCGGCTTTAGAAGCCGAAGCATATCTCGAAGATGGACGATGGCCAGCAAGCTTCGCTTGACCTTCATCTTCGCCGGCCCATGGCCGGCGAAGGCGTACGGTCCAGGCGAAGCCTGGCAAAGCGTGAAAGGAGGGTTTCATGAGCACCGCTGTTCGCATGGAGACGTTGGTGGAGATGCTCGAGGGCGCGCTGGGCCGTCACAGTGAAAAGATCGCGCTCAAGATCCCCACGCACGACGGATCGGGGTACGATCAGATCTCTTTTTCGGATTTGCAGAGAAAATCCGATCAGTTCGCGGCAACTTTGAGAAGGCGCGGCCTTCAGAATGGTGAAAAATTCGCGATCATAGGGAAACCGCGCACCGACTGGGCCGTGGCGTTTATGGGGATCCTCAAGGCTGGTGGCGTAGCCCTGCCCATCGACGCCTCATGGCAAGCTGTGGAAGTCCAGCGCGTCCTGCGCGAGATGGACGCCGTCGGCGCGGTCGTCGCCGACGCCCCGCACTACGAGATGGTCAAAGATCAAAAGCAGCTCCAGCACGTCGTGAGTATGGATCGTCTGCCGGGAGTCCCCACGGTGAGCGATTGGCTCAGCAATGAGCGCTGTGAGCGCGTCCCTGCTGCCCCCGACGACGTCGCGGTGATGCTCTGTACTTCTGGGACGACGGGCAACGCCAAGGGCGTGATGCTCTCACACGAAAATATCGTGAGCAACATAGAGAGCTCGCTGCAGCGTCTGGATTTAGATAGCTCTGACGTCGTGCTCTCCATCGCCCCGTGGTATCACGTCTTCGGGCTGATCACGCTCTTGACGGTCCTGCGGGTGGGGGGGCAGCTCATCTACACCGACGATTACAAGAATTTGCCCAAGTACATGCTGGAAAACCGTGTGAGCGTTGTCGGGGGTGTGCCCAAGCTCTTCCATGCGATGTACGAAAAATTGGAGAGCACGGTGCAAGAGAACCGTCTGGCGCGCTTCTTGTGGCGCTACGCGCCCACACTGCTGGGCACGAAAATTAAAAGGCGCTTGGTGGGCGGCACCCAGCTCAAGTATTTCCTGTCGGGCGGAGCGCCGCTGGACGCCAAAGTGATGCGGGGCTTTCGGCGTCTGGGGATCGGGATGATCGAGGGCTATGGGCTAACGGAGACGTCGCCGGTGCTCACGTTTAGTACGCCGTTCAATGACAAGATCGGCTCAGTCGGCCCGGCGATCCCCGGCGTCGAGATTCGCATCGACGACCCCAACGACGAGGGCATCGGGGAGATTGTAGTTCGTGGCCCAAATATTATGAAGGGCTACTACAAAAACCCTGAAGCGACGCAGAAAGTTATAGACACCAACGGCTGGTTCCACACGGGCGATTTGGGGTATCTCGACGAAGATGGCTGGCTCTACATCAAGGGCCGCAAGAAGAACGTGATCGTCTTAGAGGGGGGCAAGAACGTCTACCCTGAAGAGGTCGAGTTCGAGCTGAAGCAGATCCCTCTGATCGAAGAGATTCTCATTAAAGGGGGCAAGCGCAAGGGCCTCGAAGTCATCAAAGCGTTTGTCTACCCTAAGCCGGAGCTTCTACAGAAGCACTCTCCCGAAGAGCTAAAGAAGATGATCTGGGAGGCGATCAAGGAGAAGAGCAAAGATTTGGCGCAATACAAGCGCGTGCACAGCCAGCACGATTTAATTATTTTAGATAGGCCCTTCGAGAAGTCGTCCAAGCTCGATATTAAGAGATATCTGTACGAAGAGGCGTAGCTGAATCTCTGAGCGAAACTTCCAACGGGCTTTCTCGGTATAATGAAGACGGAGGGTCAGCACGGAAGGTGGCCGGAGATGGCCCGCTTGGAGATCCGGCTCTTGGGAGAGATCGAAGTCCGCCGCGACGGGCAGCTTCTTGACTTCCCAACCCAAAAAGTCAAGGAACTCTTCGCGTATCTTGTCACGTATCGCGATCGCGCGCATCCCCGCGCTCTCTTAGCGAATCTGCTCTGGCCGGAGGCCGACGAAGAACACGGGCGGGTCAACTTGCGCAAAGCCCTCTCGTTTCTCCGAAAGATGCTCGACCCAGGGGAGACAAAATGGCTCATCTCCTCCGGCGGGGCCGTGCGATTTAACCCAGCTGACTGTTGGCTCGATGTTGAAGAGTTTGAGCGGCTTGTGGCCCTCACCCCCAGCCCCTCTCCCGTAGCTCACCTACGGGAGAGGGGTGGCGAAGCCGAGGTGAGGGCTTTGGAGCAAGCGATCGCGCTCTATCGTGGCCCGCCATTCGCTGATATCTATGAAGACTGGGCCATCGCTGAGAGCGAGCGCCTCCAGTCACTCTACTTAGATGCCCTCGAGCAGCTCGCAGAGATCTACCAAGCGCAGCACGAACTTCAGAAAGCGATCTCTGTCTGGCTGAAAGTGCTGCACGCTGTGCCGTGGCACGAGCGGGCGCATCGAGAGCTGATGACGCTCTACGCTCTGAGCGGAGACCGCACGGCGGCTCTACGTCAGTACAGAGAATACTGTGAAGTCCTTCAAAGAGAGCTGCACGTCCCGCCCCTTCCCGAAACCCACGCGCTCTACGAAAAAATTCTGCGCGGTGCACCCCCAGAACCAGTTCGCGTTATTGAGCTGCCCGCGGAGACGCCCTTTGTGGGCCGCGCACGCGAATACGAACTGCTGAAAAACCTTTGGCAGAAGGCTTGCGACGGTGCAGGCCAAGCTCTGCTCATTGGAGGCGAGGTCGGCGTGGGCAAGACGCGCTTTGTCGAGCATTTCTTAGAGCATCTCCCCCTCACCTCAGTCCCCTCTCCCTCGAAAGGGAGAGGGGCTAAGGGTGAGGGTGTGTGCATCCTTGGCGGGACAGCCTACCCCGATGCGCCACCCTACGATCCCATACTCCAAGCCGTTCGCGATGGCCTGAAGAGCATCTCTCACGAGATATTATCAGGGTTGCCTGCCCTCTGGCGCAGCGAGCTGGCTCAGTTCATCCCCGAATTTCACGAGAGATTTCCCGATCTTAAGCCTACCCCTCCATCACCCCACGGGAAAGCTCGCTGGTTCGCGGCGCTCACGGGGCTCTTTGCACTGCTCGCGCGCGAGCGCCCAGTCATTCTCTTTCTCGACGATTTGCACTGGGCCGACAGTGCAACTCTCGAATATCTGAGCCATCTCATAGCTCATCTGAAAGTTCACAGAATCTTGCTGATCGGGACGCATCGCGTTGAAGAAGCACAAGAGGGCAGGTCATTGCGCAAGTGGCTCGATAGGCTCCCCAGGGATTTTGCGCAGACGCTTGTGCTTCCCCCGCTGTCGCGAGAAGAGACAAATATATTACTGAGTCAGCTCTTGCATCAGTATGACAGCGCAGTTCTCGATATACTCTACGCGGAGACCGAGGGCAACCCGCTCTTTGTGAAAGAGCTGGTGCGTTCGTTAATAGTCAGCGGCACGCTCCAGCGCGACCCCCAGGGGCGTTGGAAGCTCACACCAGAAGAGATCAGCGCGGCGCAGGTGCCGGAGAGCTTGAGAGAGCTCATCAGAACGCTGCTGCGGCGCGTGCCTCGACGAACGCACTGCGTGCTCAGTTTAGCAGCGATGGCCGGACGATCCTGTGAGCTGTCTCTCTTGAGAGAAGTCTTACACCAACCCGAAGAGGCCCTGCTCGACCGGCTCGATGACCTGCGTCGTCTGGGGCTGATCGTCGAGCGCGAGGGGCGCTATCGGTTCTCGCACGAGTTAGTCCGACAAGTCGTCTATGACGAGCTGAGCACCGACCGCAAGAGACTTGGGCACAAGAAGATCGCGGAAGCTTTAGAAAAACTCTATCCCGATCGTCTGGAAGAGCTCTCGCGGGAGCTTGCCGAGCACTGCGAGCGCGCGCAGCTTTTGGAGAAAGCTCTTGATTATATGCTACGGGCAGCGCGACGGGCGCAGCGAGCGTATGCGTACAACGCAGCCCTCACGCTTACAGAAAGAGCGCTCAGTCTCTTGGAAAAGCTGAGAGCCCAACGCGCAGTGCACTTGCGCAAGACTAAGCTCGAACTCTTAGACTGCTACACCGATCTCTTCCCCACAATCTACGACATCAAGCCCGCTTTGGAGAAACTGCAAGCTGCTATCTCGGAGATGATCGCGCTCGCGCAAGAATTGGGAGAGACAGCTTTGCTCTGCCAAGCCTATCAGAAGAGAGCATGGCTCGAGCTGGCCGCAGATCGGCGCGAAGCCGCCCAACAAGCCCTCAGAGAAGCATTAGAGATCAGCCAAAAACTTCCCGATCGCTCTGTGACAGCGAGAGTGCTCTATAATATCGGCGACATTCATGCCCAACTGGGTGAGCACAGCCAAGCGCTAGAGTATTTCCAGCGAGCAGGGGAGCTGTGGGCCTCCCTCGGCGATGAGCACCGTCACGCGTATGCCCTGAGAAA
Source organism: Bipolaricaulia bacterium (assembly GCA_046293845.1). Classification (GTDB taxonomy): domain Bacteria; phylum Bipolaricaulota; class Bipolaricaulia; order RBG-16-55-9; family DRXL01; genus JANXCC01. The sequence continues at coordinate 6,073 of JBKBIX010000058.1, forward strand.
CAGCGCGATCATCCAGCTCTTTGTGGGGGAGTATGCACACGCCCAAGAGAGCTTAGAAAGAGCACTCTCCGAATTTCAAGCTGCTGGTGACTTGCGGGGGCAAGCAGCAGTGCTCAACAATCTTGGCTTGGTTTTCTGCGATCTTGGCCAATGGGAGCGTGCTCAGGAGTGCTATGAGCGCGCCTATAAATTGATGAACGAAGTGGGGGACCGGCGGGGCTTGGGGGTCATCCTCTTGAATTTGGGCACACTGCAAATTGAGCAAGGGTGCTATACCGAAGCGCTCAGCTATCTCGATCGTGTAGTGGGTATGCTTGGCGAAGCGGGCCTGAAGGGCTTAGAAGTCGGGACGCTCTCGGAGAAGGGCCGGGCGCATCTTGGGCTTGGGGAGCTCAGTTTAGCGCTAGAATGCTCTACACGAGCGATGCAAGTGCTCGAAGCCCAGCACGGGATGATCTCTCAAGCGCAGCGCTTCTATTTCACGCATTATCAAATTCTTCAAGCCAACGGGCGCACCGACGAAGCCAAAGTTTATCTCCAGAGAGCTTATGACGAAGTCTGTCGTGTAGCTAGTCAGATCCAAGAAGATGTCTTGCGAGCGAGCTTTCTCCAGAACGTCCCGATTAACCGAGAGATTCTGCAGGCCTTCGGTCACAGACCGTTATAGACCCAAGAGAATTCGGAGCCGATCTTCAACTTCCTCTAGTGTGGCTGGCGTGAAAGGGGATGCCCTTGGCCCTAGTGGTCATGGGGTGAAACCGAAAGGAGGCTGAGAATCCCGGAAAAACACGGAAACACCACGGAGAACACCGAACAAGCCTTGCCGTCTTCCGTGCTTTCAGTGGCTCATTCTGTGATCTCCGTGATTCAAACGCCCCACAGAGTGAGCACAGCTGCTAGATCCAATAAAGGAGGGATCACCGATGTTCAGCAGCAGAGTACGATCTTGGCCGCAACGACGGTGGATAAGCCAGGCATCTACATCGTGACCGTGATCGTTGACCCAGACAATAAGATCAACGAACGTGATGAGACGAACAACATCGCCGAAAGGAGCATCTACGTCCAGTGAGAGAGAGCCCTGCCCTTACTGTAGGGGCGAACCTGCGTGTTCGCCCAAGGGCAGACACAGGGGTCTGCCCCTACAAGGGCGCGGTTCGAGGGGGGCATCTGAACTCGTAGCTCGGATGCCCCTCCCCGCCCGCAAGACTTCAGAGAAAAAGAGCTTTTTACCAGGTGGTCGCCACAATGCCAGATTGCACGATGGCTTCGTCTTTCGTGATCACGCGGACATCCTCCCCCCAAGAGTCCATGCAGACCAAAGCAGTGCCGCAGAGGATAGCATCATGGATCTCCAAGTCAGGAGGCATAGCCTCGATCACAGCGAGATCTAAGGGGTAGATGGTGCAGCGCGGGTCAGTGACTGCCTCAAGGATCTCCGTGAACGGGAGAGTGATCTTGCTTTTGTGCGCCAAATATTTGGCCTCGGCCAGAACAATCGAAGGGATGAGCAACTTCTGCTGGTCATCCCTGAGGATTTTGAGGGCCCGTGCACCGAGCTTCCTACCCCCTTCCAAAAACCAGATCAAGGCGTGTGTATCGAGCAGATAAATCAACTAGACCTCCCTGCCCTTTAACTCTGCTGCGTGAATCTCTTCCCATGAGAGATTGCTCTTTCCCTGCCAGAGCCCTTCCAAGGAAGAAAACCTCTTGCTTGCTTGCTTGCCTTGCTGCTCCTCCTGCTTCAAGTAATGGGCTACCGCGATGAAAACAGCCTCAGAGACGCTGCCCGCTTTGGTATATTCCAGAAGCTTTTTTAACAACTCTCTGCGCTCCTCATTGCCGACGTAGATCCAGGTAGCCCCTCGTTCCAGCACAGACTTCGGTAACTTTGCCACAAGTATCACCCCTAACCTTTATACTATATATAGCCATATATGTCAAGGGGATCGCTCTATCCTACCGTTTGTTTTTCTTTATTTTAAAATAATTTTCATCATTTCACGTTTTTTTCACGCTCGAGGTTTATACTAAAAGTATCCCGGCCCAAGAAGGGCCGAAACCGAAAAGGGGTGATGCGCGATGGTGCGCAATCGGAAGGTCTGGGGAGTGCTGGGCTTGCTCCTGGCACTCGTGTTCGTAGTCGGGTATGGGCAGCAACCCCCGAAACAGCAACCGCAACCACAGCGGGTGGCAGTGCTCACGGCTAATAAAGACTGCGCGAGCGCGACTGTTGCTGGCAGAAAACTTGAGCTTTTCACCAGAGAGAACGATGTGCATCCTGTACGCAACATAACATATCAGAATGACCCAGCTTCTCTAACGCCTCCATTCCCCCGACCTGAC
>JBKBIX010000059.1:0-8326 GCA_046293845.1 Bipolaricaulia bacterium
TGAACTTAGTTATTTGGGAGACCGACGAGGGAATCAAGGGCTATTCTGCAGGATTCGCCTTCGGGCAAGAAGGCTCAAAGCTCGGGGAACTGCTTGCACCATTTCTGTTGGGGCGCGATCCGTTCAACGTCGAGGAGATAATAAAAATCTTGCGCTCGGCGACGTTTCTTGGGCTGAGATTATGGTACGTCGAGCCGGCGCTGTGGGATATCATTGGCAAAGCGTTGAACGTCCCAGTCTATAAGCTCTTGGGGGGCTATCAGGAGCGCATCAGGGCCTATGCGAGCACTGGGGAGCTCAAGGGCGTCGAAGAGCGCTTAGAGTATATTGAGCAGATTCAGAAGATGGGCTTTCGCGCGGTGAAGCTGAGATTTCACAGCCTCGACTGGCGCGAGGATATGAAGGTCGCGCGCGCGGTGCGCGAGCATTTCTCAAAGATAGAGCTGATGGTGGACGCGAACATGGGCTGGCGCGTGGCGGGCTTGGGCGAAGCCCCGCATTGGGATTTGGCGACAGCGCAGCGCGTCGCTGAAGAACTCAAAGAGCTAGGCGTGCTCTGGCTCGAAGAGCCGCTAGATAAGAACGACTATCACGGCTATCGGCTGCTGCGCCAGAGGGTGGGCATTGCTCTTGCCGGCGGGGAGATGAACTCAGACTTGCACGAGTTCCGCGAGCTGATTCTCAATCAGTCACTCGATATCTTGCAGCCGGATGCCACGCTCTCTGGAGGGATTCTGACAGCGAAGAAGATCGCAGGGATGGCAGAAGCTCACGGGCTACGCATTGCCCCACACACGTGGACGAGCGGGCTGGGCTTGGCTGCGAATCTACAAATAATGGGCGCGTGCCCCAATTGTGAATGGGCCGAGTTCCCCTACGAGCCGCCAGGGTGGACGCCCCAAGCGCGCGATTTCTTCTTAAAAAAACCATTGACGATCGACCCCGATGGATACATCTCAGTCCCATCGGGGCCGGGGCTTGGAGTCGAGCTCGACGAAGATGCAGTAGGGCGCTACACCAAGGGCTGACTTGCACACGGGCCACTCAAACGGCTAAGATAAGCAAACAGAGTGCCGGGAGGAGGACGAGCTATGAGGATGAATCGTCGTCGCTTTTTGAAGGCGCTCGGCGTTGGGGCAGGGGCGCTGACGCTGAGCTCGGTGTTGGGCTGGGGTCAGCAGCCACCGGTGAAGATCGGGCTGATCGGCCCCATTGATCTGTTGGATGTGGGGCGCGCCATGGTGCGCGGCGCCCAGTTGGCTCTCGACGAGATCAATAAGTTAGTGGACGAGAAGAAGCTGCCGCCGCCCAAGTTCACCATGGACGGGCTCATTCGGGATGATCAAGTCCTTCGTGGGGATGTAGCGCGTGCAGCATACGAAGAGCTTGTGGAGAAAGGCGCCCAGATGATCGTCGGCGGCTTTCTCGACGAAGCCGTCATGGGGATCATGCCCTCGCTGGCGCGGTTGAAGAAGCCCTTCTTAAACACGGGCACCAGCGGCAAGCAGTTCAGCGAGCTCGTCAGGAGCGACTACGAGAGATATAAATATTATTTCCGTCTGATGCTCAACAGTGAGGTCTTAGCTCAAGACACGGTGGGCATGGTCAAGGGCCTAATGAAAGAAGAGTTGGGTATTCAGAAGGTCGCATTGGTGATGGAGGACAGCAACTTCGGCCGGGATTTTCTCAAGCTCTTGCAAGAGCGTCTTCCCACAGAAGCCGGCGTTGGTGTCGCCAAGGCGATCAACTTCCCTATTAGCAATCCAGACTTCAACGCGATTCTCCAACAGGTTGGAGATTCTGATGCTGACGCGATCATCCCCGGCTTTGCGTTCAACCCCGGGGTGCCGTTCGTGGGCCAAACATATGAGCTGAAGGTCGATCTGCCGGTCATCGGGATTATCACAGAGGGCCAAGCGTTTGAGTATTGGAAGAGCACCGGTGGGCGTGTCATGGGCCATGCCTACGCGGACGCTGCTACCGGCGAGACGCCCCTCACCCCCAAGACGCTCCCGTTCTTCCAAGCATACACCGAGCGTTTTGGGGAATCGGCGCCGTCCCGCCCACTCTACACAGCGTTCACCACATACGACGCGCTGTTCATCATCAAAGAAGCGATGGACCGTGCCAAGGGCACCGATCCCGACAAGCTCGTCGAGGAACTCGAGAAGACGGACTACGTCGGGACAGTGGGGCGGGTGCAATTCCGCGGCAAGGACGACATCTACCCCCACGACCCAAAGTACGGCCCAGAGTATGTCGTGGCCAAGTGGGTATTATGGACAACGCTTGCCAAAGATCCGCTGAAGGCCAACCCGCAGAAAGACCCACTACGCGTCGTGATCTGGCCCAAGCAGTATCGTCTGCGCGCCGATGAAGAGGGCAAGCCCGTCAGCATTGACGCGTGCATCAGCGCGGCAGCTACGACATACAGAGCAGCTGTTGAAGATTGGAAGAAGAAGGGCAAGCCCAAGGGCGGACGGTTTGAGGCGTGGCAGGCATTCGCTCGTAGCGTTGCGAAATGCTTCGTAGGATAGGATAAGGGGCGAGGCGGAATGCTTCGCCCCTAAAAATTATGGACCACGTGTTCGTTATCGCTGAACGTATTGTTATCTATTCGGTCTTAATTAGTGCGCTCTACGCTCTTGTCGCCCTCGGCTTTACGATGATCTTCGGGGTTGGGCGCGTCTTGAACTTAGCCCACGGCGCGTTCTTGATGGTCGGCGCGTATACAGCATGGTTCGCTCAGCAGTATCTGCACTGGGATTTATATAGCGCTTTTGCACTAGCTGTCGTCGTCTGTACGCTCTTGGGAGTTGTGCTCTATCACGGCCTGGTGCGCCATGTCCAGCGCTCCCCCATCGTCACGTTGATCGCTACGCTCGCGTGCGCGCTCATTATCGAAGAGCTGATCAAGATCTTCTTCACGACCAACACCCAGCTCTTGGCACCGTTTGTGAGCGGCAGCGTTGAGATTCATAAAACAACTGTGATCACCAATCGCATCATCGCGTTTGGCGCGTCGTGGCTTGCGATTCTGCTCTTCTGGCTCTTCGTGCACCGTGCGCGCTGGGGCAAAGTTATCTTAGCCACAGCCCAAGATCAAGACGGCGCGGCCTTGGTGGGCATTGACGTGAAGAGAGTCTACACGCTCACCTGGGCGATCTCGGGGGCTTTGGCGGGGATCGCCGGGTTCTTTTTCGCTTCTTGGGTGAAGCTCGACCCGTTCATGTGGCGCGATCCCTTAATCATCAGCTTCGCTATCGTTGTCGTAGGCGGGCTGGGGAGCCTCAAAGGCTCGATCGTCGCGGCGTATCTCATCGGACTTCTGGAAGTGCTCATGACGTATTCCCCATCGGTGCGCATCTGCACCCAGAGCTTCCGGTGCTTTGAGTTTTTAGGATCTTCCTGGGTGGGGGTCTCGTCGCTCTTGGTCTTGATCGCTATCTTGTTTATCAAGCCCGAGGGGCTGTTTGGGAGGGCCGAATGAGCTTCCGCACGCTCAAATTCGTCCTCTTAGCTCTGACGGTGATCGTCGCTGGGGCGATTGGGCCGCTGCTGCCCTCCAAGTGGATGACGACACTTATGTACGCCCAGCTCTTCGCGGTGTATGCGATGGGCTGGGATATTCTCTCGGGGATGACAGGACAGATCAGCTTCGGGCATATATTTTTCGTGGCGGTCTCCGGCTATACTGCGGGGTTGCTCAATCTCTATCTCAAATGGCCCATCTGGGCCACGGTGCCTACGGGGGTCGTCATGGCCGTGCTTGCAGGGTTACTGTTTAGCGTGCCGGCGCTGCGCCTGCGCGGCCCCTATTTCTCTCTAGTGACTTTGATCTTGCCCCTTGCGGCAGCACGCTTGGTGATTATCTTAGCCGACTGGACGGGCGGGGAGCTTGGGAAGTTCGGGGTGACGCCGCTCTGTCAAGATTCCCTGCTCCACGCTCTTGAGGGGGTACTCGCGCGCGTGAACATCTCTATAGAGGCGTTCCGGCTCTATCAGTACTGCAATTACTATTTCTTCTGGGTATTGATGGCGGCCGTTGGAGCAGTGTTGGTCTGGCTGAGCACCTCGCGCATCGGTAAAATATTAGAAGCGATCCGTGAGAATGAAGAGGCTGTGGAAGCCGCGGGGATCAATGCGGCGAAGTATAAGATCTTCGCGTTTGCGGTCAGTGCTTGTGTTGTCGGTCTAGGAGGAGCGCTCTCGGTGCACACCAACGAAGCGGTGTTCTTCAACTCGTTGCTCTCGCTGACGACTTCTATAGAGATGATCGTCGCATCAGTGATCGGTGGGATGGGGACGATTGTAGGGGCGTTGTGGGGCGGCTTTTTGGTGCGCGGGGGCGAGCAAGTGATCCGGGAGTTGGCTCAGCAGAAGCTGCCCTTTGGCGCTGAGGGGCTTGAGCTCTCGTTCTTAGAGCGGTGGGCGACGTTCATATTCTTTGCGCTCTTGTTGGTGTTGCTCTTCTTTGCGCGGCAGGGGCTGCTGCCGTTGCTTGCGGGGCTCTTCAGAAAGAGACGGGGAGAGATCAGAGGAGGCTAAAGCTATGGCGCTCTTGCACGTAGAGGGCTTGCGCAAGTCGTTTGGGGGCCTGATGGCCGTCAAAGATCTTTCGTTTCACGTTGAACCTGGGGAGATTTTGGGGTTGATCGGCCCCAATGGCGCGGGCAAGAGCACCGTCTTCAATCTCATCATGGGGTCGCTCAGGCCCGATCGGGGAAGGATTCTCTTCAAGGGGTGCGATATCACCCATTGGCCGACCTACAAGATTGTCGACGCCGGGATCGCACGGGTCTTTCAAATTGCTCGGTATTTTCCGAGAAAGACCGTCTACGAGAACGTGGAGATCGCTGCGATCCCTAACGAGATCTTCGCCCGTGCTGGGGACCCTGCCACAAAGACGCTCACGTGCTGTGTGCGCACGGGGTTGTGCACTAACGAGCACTGTCCCGGTGGTGAGTGCTGTACATGTCGTTCGGAGTTGCCGGGGATGCTCCCTCAAGGGGGATTGCGCAGATTAGAACTGGCCCGTGCTATTGGCACCGACCCCGAACTCTTGCTCTTAGACGAGCCTTTTGCGGGGCTCTCCCCACACGAAGTCGACGAGATCTCTCACTTGATCGCAGGTCTTCGTGACGAGGGGCAAACAATTATCTTAGTTGACCATAACATGCGCGGAGTGATGCGCCTCGTGGATAGAATCGTCGTGCTCTGTTTTGGCGAGAAGCTCGCGGAGGGCACTCCCGAGGAAGTCGCGCGCAACCCCCAAGTCCAAGAAGCCTATCTTGCTGGTGGTGGCCTGTAGGATGCTGACCATCGAGGATCTCAATGTGCACTACGCCAAGGCACACGTCTTGAAGAACGTTACTCTCTCTGTCTCGCAGGGAGAGTTCGTCTCGGTGATCGGGCCCAACGGCGCGGGCAAGACCACGCTCTTTCGCACGATCTCGGGGCTCAAAGACGGGGAGGGTCGCATGAGCTTCAATGGCGCTCCCCTGCCGCGCGATCCCGCCAAGGTCGTGCAATTAGGAGTGATCCACTGCCCGGAGGGACGCCATCTCTTCCCCGAGATGAGCGTGAAAGACAATTTACTGATGGGCGCGTTTCGTCTGAAGAGCTTCGACCCCGAGAGCGAGTTAGAGAAAGTGTATCGGCTCTTTCCCATCTTGCGGGAGCGGGAGCGCCAGATGGCGCGGACGCTCTCCGGGGGCGAGCAACAGATGCTAGCTATCGGGCGGGCGCTGATGGGCCGCCCGGAGCTCTTGCTCTTAGACGAGCCGACGCTGGGGCTGGCGCCCATCGTGCGCAAGGCGATTGCCGAGGCGCTCAAGCAGATCAACGAGTCTGGGGTCACGATTCTGTTAGCTGAGCAGAACGTGCCGTTTGCGCTGGCTCACGCTCATAGAGTGTATCTGTTGGAGACGGGCGTGATCGTCAAAGAGGGCACGCCCGAAGAATTCCGCGCCGATGCGCACGTCCAGCAGGTCTATCTAGGGGGAGTCTCCTAACGTTCGTCTTTGAGATACACGGTGCGCGCCGGGAACGGGATCTCTATGCCCTCTTCACGGAGTCTCTTCAAAATTCTCTTGCGCAGCTCGTGCTGCGCACTGAACTGATCGTCAAACGTCTTGGCCCGCACGGCTAAGAGAAAATCGAGCGAAAACTCCCCCATGTTGGTAAAACGCACCACCGGCGCACAGCTCGGATCGAGCTGGGGCATCTCTGTGAGTGCTTGCTGCCCAATCTCTAAGAGCACGCGTTCGACGTGCTCCGGATCAGAACTGTAACTGACGCTCACGGGGATACGAATCATCACGGGTTTATCGGGCATATAATAATTCGTAATGATGCTCTGGGCGAGCTTAGCGTTGGGAATGATAATGAGATTGTTGGAAAAATCGCGAATGCTTGTGGTGCGCCAATTGATATCTGTGACATAGCCCTCTTGCCCAGTGTCTAATTTGATATAATCGCCCACGCGCACCTGACGCGCCATTGAGACGTTGAACCCCGCAAAGAGATTGGTCAGCGTGTCTTGGAGCGCCAGCGCAACGGCCAAGCCCCCGATCCCAAATGCTGTCAGAATCGGCGTGATCGAGATCCCCAGCGTCGACAAGAGCACGAGCAGCCCAACGATGATCACGCCGATTTTGATAAAAGTTCTCGTCAGGCTTGTCGCTGGGGCTTCGCCCTCGCCGCGCGCGACCGCCTGCTGAAAGAGCACGCTCACGATATTAGCTACAACGAGCGTCATCGAGAGCACGACCAAAGCTAAGAGGATCTTCCCCAAGAGCGCGACAAGCTCATCTGGTAGCTTCGAGAACTCTAATGCTAAATAGATTCCCAACGCGACAACCCAGAGCACGAACGGCCCGCGCGTGGCCTTGATGATAATATCGTCGAACTCCCAGGCCGTGCGCTGCGCCCAGATGTGCAGATAATGAAAGAGATAGCGCCGCACACCAAGACCAACGACCAAAGCCCCGATCAGAATGAGCGTTGGGATCAGATAGTCCCACAAAGAAATCTCCGTTCCCATAATCTCAAGTTGTTATAACAGATTGGGGTGGGGGGTGCAAGAGGAGCCTGGCCCTCACCCCGCCCTGCGGGTACCCCTCTTGCCCCCTCACCCCTGCCCCTCTCCCTCGGAGGGGAGAGGGGACTCAAGGGGTGAGGGTGAGAGGGGCCGGGGGTGAGGGCCGCTAAGGCTTGCCAAAAAGAGCATCCTGTGCTAGACTCACTCTATGATCCCGCTGCGCGACTATAGACACGGCAGTTCGTTCCCGGTCGTCACCGTCGCGATTATCGTTATAAATATTTTGGTCTTTCTCTATCAATTCTCGCTCAGCAACGCTCCGGCAACGGAGGACACCCGCCAGTGGGTGCGTGCGTGGCAACGAGCTGGCTGCGATATCCCAGCGGGATTATACTATCAGCTCGCCCGGCCGATCAGCCGCTTCTCGCCATCGCAGATCACGGCTGAAGACGAGTTCACGTTTCGGTTTGGCGTCATACCCTGCGAGATCACCAAAGGGGCTGATCTGCCCCCATTCATTCCCTTTACAGTCTGGCTGACGCTGTTGACGGCGATGTTCATGCACGCGGGATTTTGGCATATTCTGGGTAACATGTGGTACTTATGGATCTTCGGGGACAACGTTGAGGACGTCTTTGGGCGCTTGGGGTATGTGCTTTTTTATTTGTTGTCGGGGCTGGCCGCGGCGTTTGCGCAGATTCTCACTAACCCAAACACTGTGATCCCGATGGTCGGGGCGAGCGGGGCGATCTCTGGGGTCTTGGGCGCATACTTTGTGCTCTTCCCGTATGGAAGAGTCTTGACCCTCGTGCCGCTCTTCCCGTTCTTCGTCAGGTTGATCGAGCTTCCGGCGATATTGCTCTTAGGCTTCTGGTTTGTCTTACAGTTTCTTGGAGGAATTTCTAGCCCAGTCGAAGGCGGCGGTGTTGCGTACTGGGCGCACGCTGGAGGGTTCGTCACCGGCGCGCTCTTAGCGTTGCTTGTGAAACGCCGCGTCAGGCCGTATTACTTCTTATAATACTGCGCGTTGATCTCAATAAAATTCTTCCATTGCTCGGGGACGTCCTCTTGAGGGAAGATCGCCTGCTCTGGGCAGACAGCAGCACACGCCCCACAGTTGATGCACGTAGTTGGATCAATATAGAGCTGGCGCACGTTGGGGAAGTCGGGTTCGTCTGGGCGTGGGTGAATGCAATCAACAGGACAGACTTGCACACAGTCGGTGTGCTTTTTGTCTATGCACGGCTGACAAATAACAAACGCCATGATGCCTCCTTCGTTCAC
>JBKBIX010000005.1:0-33663 GCA_046293845.1 Bipolaricaulia bacterium
CTTGTCGCTCCCCAGCTCCCTCGCTCAGCCCAAGGTGCACGAATTCTCTCTCGATAATGGCCTAAAAGTCTTGCTCGTCCCCAGACCCGGCACGGGCATCACGGCTGTAGACATCTGGGTCAACGTGGGCAGTCTCAACGAAACACGAGAGATCTCGGGCATCTCGCACTTCTTTGAGCACATGCTCTTTAAGGGCACCGAAAAGCGCCCCGGCGGCATCGACAAAGAAGTCGAAGCCCTCGGCGGCCGCACCAACGCTTCAACTTCTTATGACTTCACCCATTACTATATTATCTTGCCCAGTGAGCACACCGAGCTTGCTATAGATATCATCGCCGACATCACTCAAAATGCGAGCTTCCCCGAAGAAGAGATCGCTCGCGAGAAGGAAGTCGTGCTACGCGAGCAGCAGCAGCGCTCCGATGACCCCGGATCGTTCGCGTTCTTCACCCTGCGCCAAGAGTTTTACACCGTCCATCCCTACAAGCTGCCCATCATCGGGTTTGCCGACAGCTTAGGAAGACTCACGCGCGAGGACTTTCTCAATTGGATGAGAACGTATTATGTCCCCAACAACATGACGCTCGTCGTCGCTGGGGATATCGAGATCGAGAAGACCCTTCAGATCGTGCGAGAAAAGTTCGGCGCGATGGAGCCCAAAACAATCCCAACCCAGACCTACCCCAAGGAGCCAGCGCGCACAGAAAAAACAGTCAAAGAGATGCGACGCGACGTCAGCCAGGGGTATCTCATCTTCGCTTGGCCCGGCCCGTCTGTGAAGGAAGCCCAAGACGTCTACGCCATGGACGTCTTGATCACGCTTCTATCTGAGGGGCGCAGCTCACGCTTCTACAAGAAGCTGCGCAAAGAGCTGGGCTTAGTGACAACAGTAGACGCCGGATACTTCACCCAGAAAGAGCCGGGGATTTTCACTATCTACGCTGAATTCCCCTACGAGAACCGCGTGGCCGTCGAACAGACGATCCTTGCGGAACTCAAAGACATCCTTGACGGCAACGTGAGCAATGACGAAGTCGAGCGTGCCCAGACGGTCTTGCTCGCTCGCGAGGCCCTGCAAGCTGAAACAAGCGCGGGGCTCGCCGGCACGCTCGGATTTTACTCTATCGTCGCGGGAGACTATACGTTCGCGCTCACATACCCAGAGAAGATCCGCGCCGTGACTGTGCAAGATATCGTCACCGTCGCACGGAAATATATCAATCTCGAGACGTACTATGAGCTGGTGCTCATCCCCGAAAGCGCTGCCGAGCAGCCGACTGCTGAAGAACTCGTCACGCTTCCCAACGGGCTGAAGCTGATCTTGCGCGAAGACCCTGCTGCGGAGACGGTCGCGCTCCAGGCGTTTGTCGGCACAGGCGCTCGTGCAGAGCCAGCAGAACTCACTGGGATCGCTGAGCTCACGTCGAGATTATTATTGCGCGGCACGACCTCGCGCTCTGAAGAAGAGATCTTCACTGAGATCGAGAGCTTGGGAGCCCAGCTCAGCCAAGATGTTCTCGCTGATATGGCCCACGTGACGCTAGTCGCTCCCAAAGAGACGTTGGAGCGCGCTCTGTCCATCTCTCTCGATGTGCTGCTCAACCCGGCGTTTGCCCACGATGAAGTCGAGCGCGCCAAGACCGAATTCATCCGAGAGATCCGCGCCCAAGCCGATCAGAACTTCTCGGTCATCTACAACAACTTCCAGAGCGCTCTCTATGGGGCGCACCCTTACGGGCGCATCCCAACCCCCGACAGCATCTCGCGCATCACGCGCGACGACATTGTGCAGTTCTACAAAAAATATTATGTGCCCAACAATATGACCATCGTTGCTGTTGGGGCGTTTGATCGAGCACTGCTCGAAGCGCTGTTGCGGGCGAAGCTCCAAGAATTACCTAAGGGCGCAGAAGAGCTGCCCCTCAAGCCGCAGCCGATCCCGCTTGCGCTCACGGAGAATAAGCGCGTCGAAGCGACCAAGCGCTCCAATCTCACGTGGATGATAGTGGGCTATCCGGCCCCGCCAGTAGCGAGCCCAGACTACCCAGCGATGAAATTACTGAACGCGATCTTAGGTGGCGGCATGAGCTCGCGATTGTTCAGCGAGCTGCGCGACAAGCGCGGCTTGGCGTACTCGACGGGCTCGTTCTACCCCTCGCGAGCTGAGGACAGCCACTTCGTGACGTATATCATTGCGCTCCCAGAGAATGCCGAGACAGCCCAGCAGGGCATCCTCGAGATCATCAAAGACATTCAAGAGAACGGGGTTCCCCAAGAGGAGCTTGAGCGTGCTCAAAGCTACGTCATCGGCAATTACAGAATCGATCACGAGACGACGGAGCGCCGCGCGTGGTACTTGGGCTGGTACGAGACGCTCGGGGTGGGGTATCAGATGGACGCGAAGTACCCAGAGCTGATCCAAGCCGTGACGTCCGACGACATCAAGCGCGTCGCTCAGAAGTATTTGCAGAATTATGTGCTCTCGGTCTTGGGGCCGGAGGGGCGATAGATTTTGAGCTTCAGCCCTTTGATGAAGCGATAGTGGCGCTCGTTCGCAGTAGCGAGATAGCACCTGTGCACTAAGGCTGTAGCAGCGATGAGGGCATCTGCCAGCCGCAAGCCTTCGGTGAGAGCGTGACGTTTCCATGTAAGCGATAGCTGAAATCTTTCGCAGGGGCAGGGGGCAAGAGCGCACGACTAGCTCAGCGTGCTCATTGCCGCGAAAGCGCTCTATAAGAATGTCCGAGTCGAAGAGCACTACTTGCCCCGATGCCGAGGCTGGCGAATTTTGTCGAGCCATGCCTGGACGTCCTTGAGATCCTCACGATCTTTCCATAGCCCAAAGCCGATAGGATCATAATCGCAAGGAGCGGTCTCTACGGGCATGATGACAGCAACGGGCTTGCCGCGCAGCGTCACCGTGACTTGCTCACCGGCGCTCACACGCTTGAGAATACGCCCCATCTCATGGCGCAGTTGCTTCGCTGTAACTGTCATGGCCATAGCTCCCGCAGTATACATCTCTAGGGAGAGGCCGTCAAGGGCTTTGGATTGTGAGCGCTGGCGCAAGCCAGCTGATCTTCTTCAGCTCGGCCTCGATCTGGAGCACGCGCTCGCGGTGCGCTCCGATGCGCCGCAGAAGTCCCACGAGCAAGGAATGAATCTCCTGTGGGGGGTAGCGCCGGAGGAATTCTAATGCTTGAGCGGCTTTGGTCTTGATGCCGCGCACCTCTTTGAAGAGGGCATCGAGCTGCGTGCAAAGTACTTGGTGATCGGCCATATCGCTGGCGCTGGGCTTGATGCGCTTCGATTGACAGATCCGCCCATGATAATCTCCCAAAAGATTTTCGTACTGCTCGGTGATGTCATAGATATACGAAAAATTCTCGCTGCGGGTGCAGAGGTCTTCATCGTGGCAATCTAGGTCCACGCGCAGCCCGCGCAGCATAAACGCCAAGCCCGGATCGAGCCCGCCACGCCCTTGCAAGACTTCCAAGACGCTCGCTCTGTATGCTTCTGAGGAGGGCGCGCGCGCCTGCCACGCCCACCAAAAGACCAAGCCCCCAATGACTATAAGCCCGACTATCGCGAGCCATACCCATTTCTGCATGAAGTTAGTGTGCACGAAACCCGCGCCAAAGTCAAGGGCAAGCTGGTGCGGCTCGACCGCGCGCTATACAATACTGCCATGCGCTCGTTCTGTATCACGGTGATACTTGGCTCTGTCATAGGGGTTCTGGTCTTCTTTGCGCCGATGGGCCAACAGCAGCCACGCGACAAGGGCTCTTCATATAATAGCCAGCGCAAGGTCGTGCGCGATCCCGCGGGGCGCATCTACATCGCGTACACTAAGCCTATAAAGAACTTCTCACAAGTCTTCGTGCAAGTCTCCGAGGACCAGGGCAAGACCTGGCGCGATCTGGCACACGTCAGCCCTCCCACTGGGGACGCCACAACACCGATGATAGCGATAGACTCTCAACAGAACCTGCACGTCTTCTGGACGCAGTACGTGCAGGGCGTTCGACAGATCTTCTACACGCCCATCGAGAAGGGAAAAGCTGCCCCTGCTCAAGCGTTGACAGCCGGGCCAGCATATAACGGCTTCCCGTCAGCAGCATTCGATTCCAAAGGGCAGCTACACTTGGTTTGGTATGGCTTAGATGAGGGCGTCTATCAGATTTGGTATCGTCGCAGAGATAAAGACAGTTGGTCGGCACCACTTAAGCTCTCCACAGGGTTTCCTGACTCAGTCAACCCGACTATAGCTACAGACGCCCAGGACAACGTGCACGTCGCGTGGTATCAGTTTGACTCTGCGCGCGGGGTCTATCAGATCTTCTATCGTCGCTACAGCGCACAAGAGGGTCGCTGGGGGCAGCAGCGGGCGCTAGGGCGCACAGAGACAAATGCGCTCAGTCCCTCTATCGCTGTAGACGCGACTGAGAGGGTGCATCTAGTGTGGGAGCAGCAGGATGACGCGAGGCGTTTTCAGATCGCGTACAGCTCGCTCACGGAGCGCGATATTTCCCCAACAGTTTGGCTCACCGTGGGGGACGTGTACGCGACAGATCCATCCATCGCGCTGGATTTACAAGGGCGCATCTACGTCTTCTACGCCAAAGGGGATGGGCAGATCTATCTCCGGCGATTCGATGGCACAGCATGGAAACCCGAAGAGCGATTGACTGCTCAGGGGCACAACGAGTACCCCAGCGCCCGCTGGAGTTTTTATCACAATCCCCTCACGGAGATCAATGCTCAAATTGACTATATCTGGACGGAAGAATTGAGCGATAGCACGAGCAAAACCCGCTACGGCGCGATTGCGATCCCCTAGGACTTGACAACCCTCTGCTCTTGGGTGTAACATATATTACAAACCGAAAAGTCAGCGTTCGGGGTGGCTCACACGCTGAGCTGATAAGGAGGTGGTCGCCGAGCCTTAGTCACTACAGCACCTCTGTCCTACAGCATCGCAAAACTCTCATTTCATAAGGAGGTAGCAGCATGAAATCTGTGTGGCGATGGGGAAGCTTAGCGGTCGTCTTGTTGCTGGTCTTCGGCGTAACGAGCGGTGTGGCCCAGATCAAGAATCCCGACACATATATTTACGGTTCTATTGGCGACCTTGAGACCCTCGACCCGGCGTGGCACTATGATACCTCTAGCGCCACGGCGATTATGAACATGTACGACTCGCTCATCTTCTACAAGCGCGAGAAGATTGACGAGTTCGAGCCGGCTCTGGCCGAGTCCTGGACCATCTCACCCGACGGCAAGACTTATACCTTTAAGATCAAGAAGGGTATCAAGTTCCACGAGGGCGGCGACCTCAGCCCCGATGACGTCGCGTACAGCTTGCAGCGCGGCTTGCTGCAGGACCGCTCCGGCGGCCCCCAGTGGGTCTTGCTCGACCCCATTTTGGGTGTCACTGCTATTGACGACCTAGCGAAGGAGGTCGGCGACGTCAAGGCCTGCGAGATGGTGAAAGAGGCGATCTCCGTCCAGGGCGACAACGTCGTGATCAAGCTGAAGATCCCGTTCTCCCCAATGCTGCAAATCTTGGCGGGCACGTGGGGAGCTGTCTTGGACAAGGAGTGGATGATCGCTCAGGGCGACTGGGACGGCAAGTGCGACAACTGGCGCAAGTGGCACGATCCGGCAGCCGAGAAGTCTACAATCTTCAACAAGGCCAACGGCACCGGCCCCTATAAGTTAGAGAAGTGGACCCCTGGCGAGGAGATCCGCTACACCCGCTTCGATGGGCACTGGCGCGGCAAGGCCCCCTTGGCTAAGGCCGTCTACAAAGTGATGCCGGAATGGGGCACGCGGTTGGCTGCCTTCCAGGCGGGCGACTTAGACAGCATGGACGTGCCGCGAGCATTCGTGGCGCAGATGGACCCCCTGGTGAAAGAGGGCAAGGCCGTGATGTACAAAGACCTGCCTACCAACACAGCTCAAGACGCGTTCTTCAACTTCAAGGTCGCTGCCGAGAGCGCGTTCATCCCGCTGTTGGGCCGCGATAGGAAGCCCGATCTCTTCAGCGATATCCACATGCGCAAGGCCTTCAACTACTGCTTCGATACCGATACGTATATCAAAGATGCTTGGTTGGGCGAGGCCAAGAAGCGCCGCGGGCCGATCCCCAGCGGGCTGCTGGGCTACAACCCTGAGCAGCCGGTTTATGAGTTCAGCCTGGAGAAGTGCGAAGCCGAGCTCAAGGCCGCTTGGGATGGCAAGCCATGGAACGATGGCTTCCAGGTGACGCTGACCTACAACACCGGCAACGTGCAGCGCAAGATCGCGGCTGAATTGCTGGAGAAGAACCTCGAGTCTTTCAACGCCAAGCGTGGGCGCGCGCCCTCAATTAATGTGAACGTGCTCGACATGCCCTGGCCGTCGTATCTGAAGGCGTTGGATGCTGAGCAGTTGGCGGCCTTCTGGATTGGCTGGTTAGAGGACTATCACCATCCGCACAACTGGGTCCAACCATACTTAGAGAGCAACGGGGCATTTGGCGGCTTCCAGCAGTTTGAGGTGATCCAGAACGTCAAGTACGAGCCGGTGCACGCCAAGGGCATCCTGCCAGCCAAGGACTACAAGAACCTGCAGGAGATGTTCGACGACTTGATCGAGAAGGCGCTGCTGGAGTCAGACGTCAAGAAGCAGGAGAAGATCTACTTCGACATCCAGCGGCTGGCGATAGAGTGGGCCGTAGATATCTTCCAAGCGGAGCTTTTGGGCCGGCGCTACTTCCAGCCCTGGGTCAAGGGTTGGTACCATAATCCAGCCTATCCGGGAGACTGGTTCTTCGTGCTGTCCAAAGGATAATAGGTCATAAGGGTGTTTCACACACTGACAGGGCCGGAGGATCCCTATCTCCGGCCCTTGTCATTGCTCTTCGTTTATGTTAGAATAACACCCACAGTGAAGGCAATGTCATGGTAGCGTATATCATTCGCCGGTTGTTACTTCTGCCTTTCTTAGCATTTGGGGTTACCTTGTTCGTCTTCAGCATGTATGCGATGCTTGGTCCAGTAGAGCGGGCAAGTCTTTATGTGCGCGATATCCCCAAAACTCCCGAAGCCCTCCAGCGCATCATCAAGAAATATTGTCTGGATTGCCCCATTCACATCCAATATTGGAACTGGCTCATGGGGATGCGCAATCCCGAGACGGGCGAGATCGAAGGCGGGGTCTTGCGTGGCAATCTGGGCTGGTCGAAGACCGCCCAACGCCCTGTCTTAGATGCTCTTCTCTATTATCTGCCTGCGACGGCTGAGCTGGTTCTTTGGTGTGCCTTTCCCGTACTGTTGATCGGCATCTGGCTTGGAGTTAAAGCCGCTGTTTACCAAAACACGTTTATTGATCACCTAGCGCGTGTCTTCGCCATTGTCGGCTGGTCTTTCCCCACGTTCGTCTTTGGTCTGCTCGCCCTAATGATCTTTTATGCGAAAGTCCCCTGGCTTCCTGCGGGACGACTCTCCGAGTGGGCTATCCAAGAAGTTATTTCCGGGAATATAGTGCAATACACTCGGATGAACACTATAGATGGGCTATTAAATGGCCGTCTGGATTTCTTTTGGGATGCGCTACGCCATCTTATCTTGCCGGTCATCACACTCTCGTATCTGAGCTGGGCGCTGATTTTGAGGGTGATGCGCTCCAGTATGCTCGAGACGCTCCGGCAGGAGTACGTCACCGTTGCTCGCGCCAAGGGGCTGCCCGAAAAAGATGTGATCAACAAGCACGCCAAGCGTAACGCTCTCATCCCCATCGCGACTATTGGTGGCCTGACGATCATCGGCTTTCTCAATGGCGTCGTTATCACAGAGACCGTCTTTAACTATCGTGGGTTGGGCTACTGGACGGCCGACGCTGCTTTACATTTGGATATTATTACAGTGTTAGGGCTTTCACTCTTCCATGGGATCCTCTTGATTATAGGGAATTTAATCGTCGACTTGATCTATGTTGCTATTGACCCCCGGGTGAGGCTAGAATGAAGACCCTGAAAAAGCTCTTGAGAAACCCATTGTCATTAACCGGTATCGTTTTAGTAGCATTCTTTGCATTGGTTGCTATTGCTGCACCGTGGCTTGCGCCTCCAGACCCGCCAGCAGCACGCCCAGATGACCCTTATCGCATCGCGCAATGCGGGTATCTACCGACACCCAAGCCTCCTACTAATCCTAACCCTCTCGAAGATATTATTAAGATCGTCACTCGCCAAGCAAAGATCTGCGAGGTCACGCCTTTTGGGACAACGGAGAACCAGTATGATATCTATTATGGGGTTGTATGGGGCACGCGTACGGCGTTCTTTGTCGGCCTGGTCATCACTGCAGCTAATGTTTTGATCGGGCTGTTTATAGGGTCACTGAGCGCCTATTACGGCAAATGGTTCGATGAACTCATGATGCGCATCACTGACGTCTTTTTGGCGTTCCCGTTTTTGGTCGCGGCAGTGACCATGGCTGCGGTGCTGCGGGCCAAGTTCGGCTCCAGTGGGGGCCTAATGATCGGCGTGATCGCGCTGATCGTCTTTGGCTGGATGAGCTATGCCCGGCTCATTCGCGGAGATATTCTCTCAATCCGTGAGCGCGAGTACGTGCTTGCGGCTCGCGCTGCTGGCACAAGCGACATGCGCATTCTGCTGAAACACATCTTGCCCAATGCTATCTTTCCGACACTCGTTGTTGCTTCTATGGATATCGGTTCATACGTGCTCAGCTTCGCTGGGTTGAGCTTCTTGGGGTTAGGGGCCGAAGTGGGCTTTGCCGACTGGGGCCAGATGATCTCATTCGCACGAAATTGGATCATCAATCTCGATCAGTATTGGTATATCGTCTTCTGGCCGGGGATGGCGATTCTCTTCTTTGTGCTCGGCTGGAATCTGATCGGCGACGCTTTCAGAGATATTTTAGATCCGCGCTTGAAGGGCCGCACTTAGTTATTTCTCTTCTTCTTTCAGCGCGATGATCTCCATCCCGTTGTAATACCCACAATTGAGACAGACACGATGGGGCAGCTTCGGCTCGTGACAGCGCGGGCATTCATTAATCGTCACCGGCGTGAACTTATAGCTGGCCGCGCGGTGCATCCGCTTCTGCGAGCTTGATCGCCTGTACTTTGGTTGTCCCTGACCCATAGTCACAACTCCTTAAAAATGAGAATCACGGAAAGCACCGAAGACGACTTCTGTGTTCTCCGTGGAAATTTCTGTGCCTTCCGTGATTCACATTCTATCAGATTGGATTTAGCTTTGCAACCGGCTCGCTCTCGAGAATAAAAGTGACCGGGCCGTCGTTGACTAAAGAGACCTTCATGCGCGCACCGAAGATCCCAGATTCGATCTTCAGTCCACTGCGGCGCAGCTCTTGCAGAAAGAGCTCATAGAGCACACGAGCTTGGTCGGGAGGCGCCGCCGCGTCGAAGCTGGGCCGCCGCCCCTTCTGGGTGTTCCCATAGAGCGTGAACTGCGAGATCACTAGAATCTCGCCCTGTATATCTTTGACGGAGAAGTTCATCTTGCCTGCAGCGTCTTCAAAGATTCTCAGCCCAAGAACTCGGTCTGCGAGGAAGATCGCGTCGTGCTCGGAGTCGCCCTTGCCTACGCCTACAAAGACCAAAAGCCCCGGGCCGATCCGGCCCACGATCTCCCCGTCAATCTCCACAGAAGCTTCTCTAACGCGCTGGAGTACAAGACGCATAGTAGGCTCATTGTAATTGCTCAGACTTCTATTAGCAACCGTGTGCACGCACAGTGTATAATAAGCCATGCCCAAGTGCCCGTATGTGCTTGTCATTCTAGACGGCTGGGGGATGCGCGAAGAAAAAGATTGGAACGCTATCGCGGCAGCGAAGACCCCCAATTTCGATCGCTATTGGGAAAACTATCCCCATACGCTGGTGCGCACCGATGGACGCTTCGTTGGGCTGCCTGACGGACAATTTGGCAATTCTGAAGTCGGACACCAAAATCTGGGCGCAGGGCGCATTGTCGTGCAGGCTTCGACGCGCATCTCTGACGCGATCGCCGACGGAAGCTTCTTCAAAAATAGAGCTTTGTTGCGTGCCATCGCGCACGTGCAAGCGCGTAACAGCCGACTCCATCTAATGGGGCTTGTCAGCGACGGCGGCGTGCACAGCTTGCTCGAGCATCTCTGTGCGCTCATCGAGCTTGCCGGGCGCGAACACGTTTATAATCTCTATATTCACGCGTTTCTAGATGGCCGCGACACCCCGCCGACGTCGGGAGCTCATTATATAAAACGCGTGCGCGAGTTCTGCGCACAGCAGGGCTTTGGGCAGATCGCGACAATCATGGGGCGCTACTGGGCGATGGATCGCGACAACCGCTGGGAGCGCACCGAAAGAGCCTATCGCGCCTTGCGCTTCGCCGAAGGGCTGAGAGATGACAGCGTTCCCGAAACTGCTGTTGAGCGCGCCTATGAGCGCGGCGAGACCGACGAGTTTATCAAACCCATCGTGCTCGACCCCGACGGGGCTATTCGCGATGGCGACGCCGTGATCTTCTTTAACTTCCGTCCCGACCGCGCTCGCCAGCTCACCCGAGCGTTCACTGAGAAAAACTTCGCCCAGTTTGATCGCGGGCCATGCCCACAGATCGAGTTCGTCACGCTCACCCAGTACGATCAGAGTTTCACTGTCCCCGCGGCCTTCCCCAGCGATGAAGCGCTCACCAATATCTTCGGGGAGGTGCTAAGCACTGCGGGGCTGACGCAGTTTCGTCTGGCAGAAACTGAAAAATACGCGCACGTCACGTACTTTTTCAATAACGGGCGCGAAACGCCCTTCCCCGGCGAAGAGCGAAAGCTCATCCCCTCTCCCAAAGTCGCGACGTATGACCTGAAACCAGAGATGTCCGCCTACGAAGTCACCGACGAAGCCGTGCAAAGAATCACGAGTCGTCGCTATGATTTCGTCCTGATAAACTACGCCAACCCCGATATGGTGGGGCACACCGGGGTCTTTGAAGCTGCCGTCAGAGCCGTCGAAGCTGTTGACGAATGTCTAGGGCGCATTGTGGAAGCGACGCGCTCCGTTGGCGGAGAACTCTTCATTACTGCTGATCATGGCAACGCCGATATAATGAGGGACGCGCAGGGGCGCCCGCACACGGCGCACACGCACAGCCCTGGCCCGCTCATCTACGTTGGGCCGCGGAAGATCATGCTCTCTGATGGCGGGGCCCTCTGCGACATCGCGCCGACATTGCTAGCATTGCTGAGATTAAAACAACCGAAAGAGATGACGGGACGGAGTTTGATAAGATAAGAGTATGGCAGAACTGAGAAAGATCAGCAGTGAGCTTGGGGACATCTATATCTCGGAGCGGGCGATTGTCCAGCTCTGCGCCAAAGTGATCAGCGAGCAGGAGGGGCTGCGCACGCCGCGCCAGGCCCGCGAAGGCTCTAGTCTTCTAAGCACGATCACACAAGCCGTCAAGGGCGACGGCATCGAGGTTCTGAGAGAAGACGGGCGCTTGATCGTGAAGATGACGCTCTTTGCTGTCTATGGGACGCGCATCCAAGAGGCCGCCCAAAAAGCGATCAAGGAAGTCAAAGCGCGGGTGCGCGAACTGGCGGGACTCGAGATCGATGACGTCCTCATCGAGATCACCGGGATTGTCAAAGAGTGAGCGATGCGCCCTCATGAGGTCGCCCGGATGTTCTCCAAGATCGCGCGCCGCTATGATCTGGCCAATCACATTCTGAGCTTCAATCGCGACCGGGCATGGCGGAAAGAATTAGTGCAGCAAGCGGCCCCCAAACCCAGCGAAAGACTGCTCGATCTGTGCACCGGCACGGGCGACGTCGCCATCGAGTTCGCGCAAGCGTGCACGGATGTGCAGATCATTGGGCTTGATCTTTCAGAAGAGATGCTGCGCGTCGCGCGCGAGAAGTGCGCTCGGCTTGGTCTAGATCAGCGTGTGCAGTTTGTGCCGGGGAATGCACTCGAGCTCCCCTTTGCTGAGAACTCTTTTGAGATGGTGACGATAGCGTTTGGGTTGCGCAACCTTCCCGATCGCGCCCGGGGGCTGAGAGAGATCCATCGAGTGCTGACTTGTGGGGGGCGCGCGTTTATCTTAGAGTTCTCTGTCCCTCAAGGTTTTCTTGCGCGTTTGGTGTATCTCCCGTATTTGCGATATATTCTGCCTGCAGTGGGAGGGCTGGTGTCGGGGTCGCGTGCGCCCTATGAGTACCTGCGCGACTCGATCCTGAGCTTTCCCGAGCGCACCCAGATTCTCGAAGAGCTTTATGAAGCGGGCTTTCGCCCTGTGGGGTATCGTGATCTCACATTGGGGATCGCCACGCTCTACTGGGGTGGGAAGGCTATCTGCTGAGCTAACGTGTGCAACGCACGCCGGATCAGCACAACGATCGCGATCACCGTGATCAGCAGCGCAATGGCCAGCACGACCACCAACTGTCCCACCGACAGCGTTGGGCGCATACTTGCAGCCTCCACTTCCGTCCCTATCTTGTCTATCTTGGAGATCTGCGTCTTCACTGCACTCATGTCGGCGAGCAGCGCGCCGATTTGCTGCCCCAACTCATCCAATCTTTGACTGATATGATCATTGAACTCGAGGCTCTGGGTCTGCACGGCATCGAGCTTGCGGGATAGATCTGTCAGAACTTGTGAGAGCGACTGAAGCTGGCTCTCCACACGCTCCAAGCTCTGTTGATACGCTCTCGTTTCGCTGATGAGCTGGGGCACGGAGCTTTGCACCGCCACGAGCGCGCTGAAATTGCGCTCTGCACCAGTGCTCAGATTCCTCGCCCAGATCTCCCCACGGAGGGCCTCGCTCTCTTTGAGCTTTAAAAACCCCAGCTCGTCATGGGAGAGCCAAAACCCAAAGCCCGATCGCCCGTCATCGGTCAACTTCCGCGCGGGTGCCGCCGACGTGAGATCGAGCAGATACAGATCGGCCTTCACAGGCTCTTCAGGCATGATGACCGTGAAGAGCAGGCGCTCTCCATCGGGGGAGAGCGCCGGGGCGAGCGCGATCCCGCCCCCATCGTAGAGCACCGCTTGCTCGCCCGTTTCAACAGTGATCTCGTAAAGATTGACGCGCTCCCTAGCATCAACTGAGAACGTCTGATCGTAGCCGTTCACATAGAGTTTTCCATTGGGAGAGGCTATCAAAAAGAGCGGAACGGGCAAGAGCGGGAAGAACCCCTTGAAGAGAGTTTGTTCGCAGCCGCACTCGATGCTCATCAGGGCAAGACGCCCCGCGAAGACCCGCACCGTCTTTTCAGTGATTTCCTGCGGGGCGGGCAGAGTCTCCTCAGGAAGGATCTTCTCGATGTGAAAGGCGAATACCCCTTGCCCATCGGGAGACCACAGCGGCCCTGGCCCATAGGGGGCATACGAAAGACCTGCACTATCTTGCACGAGTTTCAAAAGCTTCTCTGTGCCCGCGTCGCGGTCGAAGATATATAATCCCAGCTGGCTTTCTCCGTCTCCTCGATAGTACGCGATCTTTCTCGCATCAGGGGAGAACGTCGGGGCCCAGATAAAACCGTGATCCCCTGAGAAGAGCGCGGTCTGGGTGTTGCTCCGACGATCGAAGAGCATCAGCCGCCAGGGGTGCGAGAGTCTTCCGCTCAAAATCTGCTGAAGCGCGAAGCTTGGGCTATCAACGTAGAGCAGCGTGTTTCCGTCGGGGGAGAACGTCGCCCACGAGAGATTTGCGCCCTCGGTGAGCACGGTCTGCACGCGCCCTGTCAAAGAGTCTATAAGCCAGATGCGTCCCGATTGCGGGAGGGCTTCATAGGAACCATCGGTCTTATCGGGCATAGTGAGAGCAAAGAGCCCGTCGGGGCCGACGCTGATTCTGTTGGGCATGGGCCAGCAGCCCGTCACAACGAATAAAAGAACCCCGCACGCAAGAACCCCTTCGAGAACGCGCTGGTGCATAGAAAGTCCCCCTTTACACTTAATGACAGAGCGTGCTTCAGCACGCTTGCACCTGCTGAGCCGGTGGCTTGAGCCACCGGTAGCTATTTGTCCTTCTGCGACTCCTCGTAGAGCCGAGTCACAAATTCGAGCACCCGTCTCTGGTCAAGCTCGTCTAACAGCTCGACTTTTCTGCGAATGCGCTCAGGAAGCCCTGCTTCGGCCTCTTTGGCGACTTTTTCTAAGAGCGCTTTTTGCGCGAGACGGTGCGCCTTCCAGTTGGCGTCGCGTTCCACGTAGTTCACTTGCCAGTTGGGCAGCTTCTTTAATAATTCGTGGACTTGGCGGTTGAGCGGCTCCAGATGCGGCCGGCGAATGCGATAGAGGCCGTTCACTTGATTGGCCAAGAGCTGGCTATCGGTGAAAAAGATAACGCGCTGCGGGCTGTAGGGCAAGACCGCCTTGATCGCTTCGATAAGGGCGCGGTACTCCGCGACGTTATTGGTCGTCCGGCCGATATGCTCAGAGATCTCTTTAATGACGTCGCCCTGATCGTCAGCGATCACGATGCCAATGGCGGCTTCTCCGGGGTTGCCCTGGGCCGCGCCGTCTACGTTCACAAAGAGCTTCTCCATAAACTGAAAGACTGTCTTGTGGGCCCGGCAGGATTCGAACCTGCGACCAACCGGTTATGAGCCGGCCGCTCTGACCCCTGAGCTACGGGCCCGCCGCTCTTATTTACTATACTCCAGAGGGGCTGGGATCGTCAACTTGCGATACGAAAGAGAAGCGGCCCCGGAAACCCCTCCGAGGCCGCTTTCTCACATATCTACCCTACGGACGACATGCACCAATGAATTGTGCGTAGACGTTAATCTGTCCACGTGCTCCGATGTTCAAGACCCATAGGGCCATAGCGTCCCCCTGTGGGACAAGCTGCACTTGGGTAGGCACGATGGGGTCGCCCGGGATGGCAGCCTCAAGGGCCATCGTGATCCACCACTTTAGGTCCTTGCTCAGGAGGGTAACGCTCGCGCCACCGCGATCTACCCCAGTATTGGTCACTACGACCCAACACTTATTATCGGTAGTAATCCCGCGCGGAGCATCGCCTACCTCTACCTCTACCTCACTCTTGAGTGGGTCAAGCGATAGCTGGCTCACGCTGTCACCGGTGCTGTTAATGACGTAAGCCGTGTCCCCTATCGTCGCTATGGCTCGCGGGTACGCCCCTGTCTCTGCGCAAGCACCGAGTTCAATCTTCTCTTCGCCTTTCTTGACTTTCTCGCTGTCGGCATTGATGTTCTTAATCTCGCAGACCTTCCACGTGTCCGTGTTGACGACATATGCCTTATCGCCCTTAAGAATGATGTCAGCCGGGCTAGGATATGTAGGGGTCTCTTCGTTAGGGTCGAGATTGATCGTCGCGATCACTTCGCCCTTGTCTGGGGCATTGTTCTTGTACAGAATATCTACCACGCTGACGGTGTGCTCCCGCTCGTTCACTGTGAAAGCGCGCGTGCCATCGGCATTGACAGCGACAGCCCGCGGGCCTGCACCCACAGCAACTTTCTTAGCAGCCTTCGCTCCAGTAGGCTTACCCTTATCAAAATCGACCTGGGAGATATAGAGCGTGTCGTCGTCATAGCCAGGTACGAACAATACTCTCTTCGCCTCGTTGTACTCTAAATCTTGCGGGTTGATATTCCCGCGGATCTGGACTAGACAGATTTCACCGGCAATGGGGCAGCCGCGGATCTTCTTACCAGCAAACTCCATAGTAGTGGAGTTTGCTGCTGCGATGAAGACCGAGCTCTCTCTCCCCACACTCAAAGATACAAAAACATACTGACCATCGCTCGTCGATACAAAGCCGTTCACCTTTGAACCGCCAAGATCGAGGGTCGCTGAAGGCCGCAGGCCGCCAAGCGGTCCTGCCGTACTGGGAAGGAATCCAATGCTGAGCATCATGAGCAGACATGCCACTACACCTACGAGTCTGTATTTTTGGAACATCGTCACGCAACCTCCTTTGAAGATGTGTATATGCGACCTACGCTATCGTCCCCCGCACCTATACTTGACCGAGTAGCGTTGACTTCTCTGCCGCCATCACCTCCTCACTGAGAGCTGATAAGGTGAGAGCACCTCGCACGCTGCTTCCTAAAGATTAGCACGAAAGGGCAATATTTGTCAAGGAGCAGCCCTGGAGCTCCCCTTCCCCTTCAGGAGACCATTGAAATCTACACGGGGAAATGTTACAATTTGTGCAATGGTGCACAGATATAGCGACACACGAACACTGAGATTTGTGTTGTGTTCTGTTCTGCTCCTGAGCGTCATAGCTTGGGGCACCCCTGTCGTAACCTTCCAACTGAGCCAACATATACAGACTGGTTCTGGGACGACAACTGTCGCTCTTGGGGAGATCAATCATGACGGCCTCTTAGATATCGTCAGCTCAACCGCCATAGTAACCGACGAAGAAAAGGGCATCAAGAGTTTGAACTTGACGGTGGTTTTGGGAGATTATGGAAGTAAATTTCTCGCACCGCGGCTGATCGAGTTCAACTCTGTGAAACTGGACGACGACGTCAAAATCCCGCGCGGCAAAGTGCTCGCACTGGGCGATCTCAACAACGATGGCCTTCTTGACGCCGTGCTCGCCTATCCCACAGGGGGCAATTTTTGGGTCTTCTGGGGGGACAAAGAGGGCGTGTTCCGCCCGGCTTCAAGCCGCGATCTCCCGCGCGGCCTGCGTGACGTCAGCGCAGTCGCCTTGGCCGACTTCACTCGCGACGGCCAGCTCGATATCGTCTGCACGAATTTACAAGGAAGCGTCTATGTTTTCGTCAACAACAAGATCGAACAGATCGATCGGTGGAGCATGAAAGAGACGTCTGTCGGGGGCAGCGTGCAATCTCTTGCGATCAACGACCTCAATCGCGACGGCACAAGGGATGTCGTTGTGAGCAGCATCGGGCGAGCAGCGGTGCTCCTTGGAGATGGCACAGGGAACTTTCGTATCGTGCAGCGCTTGGCAGTCGGGCTCTATTCAGGGGATTCGCCGGCGTGGATCGAGATCGCTGACATAAACAATGATACTTTTGGCGACCTGGTGACAGCCAACCCCGAGAGCGACTGGCTGCTCGTCTTTGCCGGGGACGGTGCAGGGAGATTCGACGAGCAGCCACGGGCCTGGCCGACACAGGCACTCGATCCACGCGCTGTAGTTGCTGACGATTTCAACCAAGACGGTTGGCTCGATCTGGCAGCCGTGAACTCGTCGAGCAATCTCGTCACGGTTCAGCTGAACGACGGTTTTGGCGGTTTTGGTTCTATAATTTTGATTGACCCCCCGCGAGGGAAACCGGTGCAGCCAAACAAAGCGATCGCCGTTCCGGTGGGCTCGCTGCCCGTTGCGTTAGCTTCTGGGGATCTCGACGGCGACGGCGATCCCGATCTGGTCGTCGCTAATCAAGGAGATGGCACTATTTCAGTCTTGATGAACGAGCGCCGCTAGGAGATGGGAAAAAAGACAAGTCAAGACCATAAAATACTGATACAATCTGAATTTTCGTAAAACCACCCCCTTCTCAGTGTCAGGATCAGGGTGGGAGAGAGTATCATAATATGGAGATCCGGATCGAGTTGGCGCGCCTGGCATACGCCGAGAATATCTTGCGGTGCACCAACGAGCCGCCAGAGATGGTCGAAGACTTGCTCTCTCTGGACGGCGAACTCGAGAAGGCGCGCAAATGGTTTGTCTTTGCGGAGGCGAAGCGACGCTTTGACCCTAACATCGTGCGAGGGCTGTTGGTCTATCTCTTCAGTCACTATACGAGCGCAGAGTTCGACCCGCGCAAGCGCGAGCAGCTTGTCCGGGAGATCAATGCAGGGCGTGTGCGTATGCGCGAGTTAACTATAGAACGTCTAGCCGGAACCCGTCTCAGTTGGGAGCATATCTTTCGATTGGTCGGCCGTCAGTTCAACCCCACCCGCGAGAAAGAGAAGATCAAAGAGCTCTATACACAGTTATACGCTTCGGCTGCGGCCCCCGCCACTGCCCACACGGAGGTCTCCTATGAACACTGAGTATTCAGAAAACGAGCTCAACCGAGAGAACCTTGCAGAGTTTGCCGATCTCTTAAGGGATTTAGAGCGCATTGAGTATCAAAACCACCCAAGCGAAGAGACTTTGCGGGCTTATATAGCTCATAGACTCCCAGAAGGCCCTGGGGCAGGGCGTGTTGGGACGACCTTCCGCGATGAACAAGCATTCGGGCAGTTTTTGCACGGGCGTCTCTCTCGGTGGACGCGCTCTGACGTCTCGATGCACATTTTGACGTGCACGATCTGTCAGAAACAGGTCGAGCGTTTGCGGGCGAGCCGCTGGCAACTCCTTAGCTCAGCTCGCCAGCAACCGCTTAAAGAAGAGTGGAGCTGGCGCCGACGCTTCGCGCTGGGGACATTGGCGGGCGCCGCTGCAGCTGCCGTGATTATTGCGCTCTGGCTATGGCCTCCAAGCCCCCCTGGCCCCTGGGAGAGTGCGTCTAAAGGGTCTATTCTCATGGTTTATCGTCAACCGGGGAGATTTTGAGAAAGGGAGGTGATAGACAGAATGGGGGATGCCGCCTAGCGCTACTCTCTAGAGCAACATAAACTGCACAGAAAGGGAGGTTGTGAAACGAATGTTCAAACATGTGAAATATATCGCCGTTGTCGTCTTACTTGCTCTCTTTGTCGGGGCTGTGCTCTCCAGCCAGTCCAATTCGGTCGTGCAGGCCCAAGCCCAGAAGATCTATAAGCTCGCGATCTTCGAAGACTTGACAAGCTTGAACACCTTAGCGACGCTCGGCCCCAAGTCGACGGTCTGGAACTTCTACGTCCGGCTTAACGGGTGGGGGCCGTCTCTCTTTGGGTTCTCGGACAAGTTCGATGACTATATTCCCGGAATCGCCGATGCCAGCACCGAGGAAGAAGCGAATAAGATGAAGACCATCGGTGCGGACAAGACGGCGACGATCAAGATCAAGAAGGGCATCAAGTGGTTCGACCCCAAGACCGGCAAGGAGATCGGCGAGCTGACTGCCGAAGACGTGGCATTCAGCTTCAACGCGATCATGGGGAAGAACGTCAAGGGCGAGGCTGCTTATAAGGGCATTGACCCAGTGAAGCTCGGCGGCAACTGGCCAGGCATTATCAACCCCGACTTCTTCGATCACGCTGAGGTCGTAGATAAGTACACCGTGAAGTTCTATCTGAAAGCCCAGTGCAGCTACGACGGCTGGGACGAGGGCCTGCTCTTTGCGCCTGTCTTCAGCAAAGCGTACTGGGAGCCGAAGTTCGAAGCCGCTGCCAAGGCCCAAGACCCCGTCAAAGCCCTCTATGAGAACAAGGGTGACGACGAACCCGTAGCGGGAGCATGGCTCTTCCAGAAGTGGGAGCCGGGGGCCTTTGCTGAGTCTACAGCGAATAAGAATCACTATTTCGCTGGGGCCAAGAGCGTCCGGCCCTACTCCGGCGGCTATACTGAAGAGAAGCCCGGCGTCTATAAGTACACCCACACGACCAAAGTGGGCTTCGCGTATGATGGCGACCAGGGCACGGCCATCCTCGACAAGGATAAGCCCACGGTGCGCCTAGAGCTGACCAGCGGCCCGTTTGTGAACGCAACACAGTGGCGCATCTACGGGGATCAAGCGACTGCTGTCGCAGCGCTCATCAAGGGCGACGTGCACTTCATGCTCAACCCCTTGGGCGTCGCTGCGGGCTTCCGCAAGCAGCTCAAGGAGACCAAGGGCGTGGGCATCGCCGAGAACGCAGGCAACGGCTTGTACTATATGAGCTTCAACCTGCGCCGCGAGCCGTTCAATGTGAAGGAGTTCCGCCAAGCAGCTTCTATTATGATTGACCGCGAGTTCGTGACGCAGCAGCTCTTGGCGGGCCTGGCCATCCCGACATATTCTATTGTACCGTTGGCCAACACCGGGTGGTACAACCCCAACGTCAAGACCTACGGCAAGGGCTTGAAAGAAGCTGAGAAGGCCGATATGGCCATCAAGCTCCTCAAGCAAGCGGGCTTCAGCTGGGATGTTGAGCCCAAGGTGGACATCCCCAACAACAAGGTCACTCCAGGGCGCGGCCTCAAGTACAAGGGCAAGGCCGTTCAGCCCTTCGAGCTGTTGGCTCCACACCAAGGCTATGACCCCCTGCGGGCCACGTTCGCTCTGCACATCGAGGAGCGGCTCAACAAGATCGGCATCCCCGTCAAAGTCAACTTGACGGGCTTCAACACGATCGCCAGCCGCGTCTTCGACGAGCAGAAGTTCGATGCGTGGATCTTGGGATGGGGCTTGGGCGGCAAGTTCCCAAGCTACTTAGTCAGCTTCTTCCACAGCGAGAACTCTGGTCTGGGCGGCCAGAACCCTCAGGGATACAATAACCCAGAGTTCGACAAGATCGCTGATGAGTTCCGCGCGGCCTGCGAACAGGCCAAACTGAAGGAGCTGGCGTTCAAGATGCAGGAGATACTCTCAGAAGAGCTGCCGTATGTGCCGCTCTTCAACGCCCCGCTCTTTGAGGCGTTCCGCGCCGATGCCTTCGTGGGCGATCACATGCCCTATGAGAAGGTCTTCGACGGCATCCAGGGCACGAACGGCCTCATGAGCTACGTCCAGCTCAAGTAGTGCGTTTCTCTCCTGGGGGTGAGGGCTCTATGCCCTCATCCCCAGGGGCTCTCTCACGTGCTGTGTCGGGAAAGGATCTCTCTATGAAACGGATCTGGCACGCCCTCACCAGTGGCATGGGCAAATTTATTATCGTGCGCCTTCTGCAGATCCTGCTCGTGCTCTATCTGTATATGACGTTGGTCTTCGTTATCTTGGAGGCCCAGCCAGGAGATATTACAGATATCTACGTGGGGAATCCTAAGATCACGCCAGAAGCGCGCGAGGCCATCGTCAAACAGCTTGGCTTGAATAAACCGATCTTCGAGCGATATCTCGATTATCTGAAGAATTTCGTGACGGGGCACCTCGGATGCTCGTTCAAGTGGGGCAACATCAGCGCCACCCCCGACCCCGTCTGTCGCGAGCAGCGCCCTACCTGGGATTTGATCAAAGAACGCTTACCCAGAACTATCGTGCTCTTCTTGACGTATACAATTGTTTCGTTCTATATTGGGTTCTTCTTAGGAAAACTGATCGCCTGGCGGCGCGGCGCGATCATCGAATACTTTTCGACCGTTGTGGGCGTCGTGCTCTTTACGGTCTTTACGCCGTGGTTCGCTCTCTTATTGGTCTGGCTCTTTGCCGTCAATTTGGGCGTCGTCCCCATTGGAGGGTTTATCAATCCTGATAGCTGGACCAACATTCGTCAGATCGGAGCCACTGACTGCAGCATCGGGATCAGTTGCTCGAATATCGTCTTCAATCATATGCTCTTATGGCTGGGCGGGCTGACGCTCTTTTGGGGTATTGTCTATCTGTGGAGCCGGCGTTTCCCCTATGCGTGGCAGAGAAATGCGGCGCGCTGGGGAGCTATTGCTCTAGGCTTGATTTTGGCAGGACTGTTCTTTGGGGGCGGCTGGCTCGGTGAAGTAGATCGCGTCGTATTGGCACGCGATACGAAGTTCGAGTTCTTCGTATGGGACCTTGAATTCTCTGCAGGGACGATCCCGCTCTTCCCCTTAGCACTCGACTTCGTGCAACACATGGTCCTGCCCATTCTGACGCTCACGCTGATCTCGTTTGCCGGCACAATGTTGTTAATGAGAAACACGATGCTGGAGACGATGCGCGAGGACTACGTGATAGCTGCGAAAGCGAAGGGCCTGCCCGATCATGTCGTGCGCGACAAGCACGCCGCGCGCAACGCCCTCCTCCCTGTGGTCACAAGCTTAATCTTCGCTATCGCGTTCTCGGTAGACGGCGGGGTGTTCACCGAGACGATCTTCTCCTGGCCGGGGATGGGCCAGCTCCTCTTGTTAAGCGCCCTGGAGCAAGATTACCCCGTAGCTATCGGGTCGCTGGTCTTCACCGGGATCTTCGCGCTGGTCGCGCACGTGATCGCTGACATTCTCTATGCGTTTCTCGACCCACGCATTCGCTATGATTAAGAGTGAGAAGGGAGACAGGTTCTATGCAAGCTGCGTCAACATTTAAGCCCGTTGAAGCGCTCTGGCGCGTGCGGCTCCATCTCTTTTGGCGCGGGCTGAAAGGCAGTTGGGCCATGTTCGCCGAGAGCAAGATCGGCCTGACGGGCTTAGGGATCATTCTGTTCTTTGCGCTCTTTGGGGCGTTATGGCCGGCATATCCGTGGCTGATGGAACATATTGCCTGGACGCCCGAAGAGCTTGAGGCTGCCCGCAACGCCCCTTATGGGGCCATCAGCAACATTAACCAAGTCTACCATCCGGTAGTCGGGTATGACCCACTTATCTCTGGGATAGAGAATCCCAGCCCCCCATCGCGCCGCCATCCTCTGGGGACGAATCAGTACGGGCGTGACATCTTAGCCCAACTGATGGCCAGTACAGGCTCAGAATTCATGCTTGGCGTGTTGGCAGCGCTCATCACCGTCGTGATCGGCACGCTCATCGGCGCGATCACAGCATACTATGGAGGCTTGGTAGATACGTTCTTCATGCGTTTGGCCGACGTGTTCATCCTCTTCCCCTTGGTCTCGTTCTTGATTGTGCTCGGCTCGATGATCGAGCTGACATTGTTTAAGCTTGCATTCGTCTTAGGGATTCTCTACGGCTTTGGGCAGATCACGGTGATCTTGAAATCCCAAGCCCTCGCAGTAAAGGTCAAGCCCTATATCGAAGCGGCCAAAGTCGCCGGCGGTGGACACTTCCACGTGATCTTTCGGCATATTATCCCCAACTTACTGCCTTTGGCATTTCTGTATATGATGTTCAATGTCACAGGGGCGATCTTCTCTGAGGCGGCCTTGTCGTTCTTTGGGCTGCTGCCGGGGATTAAGATCAGTTGGGGCATTATGATCGATGCTGCGCATAGCGACGGCTATATTCTCGGCGGACGGTCCTTCCAGAACTGGTGGCTGTGGGTGCCGCCCGGTGTCGCCATAACCCTGCTCTGTTCGGCGTTCTATCTTGTAGGCCGCGGCCTGGACGAAGTGGTCAATCCGCGCCTGCGCAAGAGGTGAGAGAATGACTGTATTGACGAAAACCTATCCCGTTCTGCACGTCGAAAATCTGACGATGCACTATACCACCCGCAAGGGGGAAGTGAAAGCCGTCGAGAACGTGAGTTTTTCTCTCGATAAGGGCGAGGCGTTAGGATTGGTGGGGGAGTCCGGTTGCGGCAAGACCTCCGTCGCGTTGACACTGTTGCGCTTACTCCCAGAGAACGCGCGCTTTCTGGGGGGCCACGTCTATTTCTTCCGCGACGGCGCAGACGAAGCCCACGCGCGCCGCGCTCTAGGAAAACCCGTGAAGATTCTCTTAGACGGGCACGAGCACCAAGGGCGACTCTTGGACGTTAATAAATCGCAACTGGTGCTCGATGCGCGCGTCAACGGGCGGGGGGAGCAGCTTCGCGTGAATCGCCCAGACGTCGCCCGCATCGGGGTCGATCTGACAGCCCTCAGCGATGACGAGATGCGCCCCATCCGCTGGAAGGGCATCTCGATGATCTTCCAAGCAGCGATGAACTCACTGAACCCCGTCTACAAAGTCGGCGATCAGATCATTGAAGCGTTACAGACGCATATGCCCATCTCCATCCCCGAGGCTCGCGAGCGGGTTACTGAGCTCTTCCAGCTCGTCGGACTGGATCGTCAGC
This sequence comes from Bipolaricaulia bacterium, assembly GCA_046293845.1. Taxonomy (GTDB): domain Bacteria; phylum Bipolaricaulota; class Bipolaricaulia; order RBG-16-55-9; family DRXL01; genus JANXCC01. Next base: position 23,742 of record JBKBIX010000005.1, read on the forward strand.
TGATGGACCGCTACCCTCACGAATACTCTGGGGGCATGAAGCAGCGCGCTGTCATCGCTATGGCCCTCGCGTGCGACCCCGATATCATTATCGCTGACGAGCCCACGACTGCTCTTGACGTAATCGTCCAAGATAAGATCTTGCGCGAGATGCGCCAGATCCAGAAGAAGCTCAATATGAGCATGATCTATATCTCACACGACATCGCGGTCATCGCCGAAGTCGCAGACAAAGTCGGGGTGATGTACGGCGGGAGCTTGGTCGAGTTCGGGCCGTCTGAGGCGATCTTTAAGAACCCGATTCATCCCTATACCAAAGCCCTGATGTCGGCGTTTCCGTCTATCAAGGGCGAGAAGGTGAAACTTGCGGCCTTGCCTGGGGAGCCCCCAGACTTGATCAATCCTCCGTCGGGCTGCCGGTTCCACCCGCGCTGCCCCTTTGCGACAGAGGTCTGTGAACGCGAAGTCCCCGAATTTCGCGAGCACAAGCCCGGCCAGCACGCCGCTTGCTGGAACCCCTTGAGTTGATTAAGCTTATAAAGGTGATCACCGTGGCAATACAAACACAGACGCGAACAGAGACGCTCGTACGCGTAGAGCGGTTGCGTAAGCTCTTCCCCGTGCGCACGGGGGTCTTCGCGCGAGCGCGTAGCTTCATCCACGCTGTTGACGACGTGAGCTTCGAGATCAATCGTGGCGAGATCTTTGGGCTGATCGGCGAATCCGGCTGCGGCAAGACAACTACAGGGTCGTTGCTCGTGAGATTGCTCGACCCCACCTCAGGGCATATCTATATGCGCGTCCCATCTCACCCTGAGACGAACTCACAAGGGGAGCAGTACGTGGACATCGCGACGCTTGAAGGGCAAGCGCTCAAAGAATTTCGCCGCAACGCCCAGATGATCTTCCAAGACCCTTATGAATCGCTCAACCCACGCATGACGATCTTCGACATCGTCGCTGAGCCGTTGGGCATCCACGGGATCGGCAACGTCTACGAGCGCGAGGAGCGCGTCGCAGAACTCTTGAGCTTAGTGGGCTTAACGCCCCCAGAAAGCTTTCTCTTTCGCTATCCCCATGAGCTGTCCGGTGGGCAACGCCAGCGTGTCGCTATCGCCCGCGCTATGATCTTAAACCCCAGCTTCATTGTCGCCGACGAGCCGACTTCGATGCTCGATGTCTCCATCCGCACCGGCGTCATGAATCTGATGTTAGATCTGCGTGAAGAGTTTGGGATCAGCTATCTCTATATCACACACGACTTGGCCGTCGCGCGCTATATGTGCGACCGCATCGCCGTGATGTATTTGGGCAAGATCGTTGAGCTTGGCCCAACCGAAGAAGTGATCCAACGCCCGTTGCATCCCTATACCCGCGCGCTGATCTCTGCCGTGCCTATCCCTGACCCAGCTGTGGAGCGCCAGCCCATCGAGATCAAGGGCGGCGTGAGCAAGCCTATAGATCCCGCGCCGCGCTGCCGCTTCTATGATCGGTGCCCCATCGCGACAGACCGGTGCGCCCGCGAAGACCATCCCCCTCTGGAAGACAAGGGCAGCAGCCACTTCGTCGCGTGCTATGAAATCTGAGAACAGATCATGGCGCCAGCTCGCCGGCATCAGCCTGCTCGCGGTGAGCTTGTGTATCTCGCTGGTCTTGCTCTTCTTGACTGAGAGAAGCTATGGGGCGTTTCGCGAGACCCTCAGAAATATTCAGTTTGAGATACGCCTGACGGGGGTTGAGCAGATTGGGCCGCAGCAGGTGCGGCTGCGCTGGATCGCTACCGTGACCGCGCCCACCCTGAAAGTTCCCAGCTGGCTGGAGCTTTTAGACTGGAAACTGTACAGCGCTGACGAGAGTGTCTATCTGGGATTTTATACAACGAGCGAGATTCAGATCGCGCTGGCATCGGGCAGGGAGATCCCGCTCGAAGCTGTTGTCGAGGGGCCGAATTTCGAGAAGCTTCAAAGATTACGCGAACAATCTTCCGAAGTGGCCTTGCTCTTCCAAGGGACCGCGCGCGTGATGTTTCGGGCGCCCCAGGGGGAAGTGCGCAAGAAGCTCCCCGCTGTAGGCATCTTCACGCTCCCTAAGGAAGGCGATGGATTGTGAAGGGCCTTCAGAATCTTGCACGCCTGCTCGTTCTCATTCTCATAGCGGGGATGGCCGCGGGAGCGAGCTCAGCTCTCCAAGCCGGGGAGTTCCTCGAATTCTCACCCGTGCACAGTAATATCGCGTATGCGCTGATCTTGCTCATCGGGTTCAGTGTGGGGTTACTCGTCAAGGGAGTACAAGAGGGGCTTTTGACAAGTATCTTTGTCACAGTCATCGGCACGATCACGCTCTTTTTAGCAATCTACCTCCCGAACATTGAGATCACCGCGACAGCACCAGAGCTGATCTTGCGCTCTGTGTGGTGGGGCGCTCTGACTATATTCTTTCTAACGCTTATAGGGATCTTTGTCGGCCGTATCTTTTCGGGCGAGTAGGCGCAGAAGAACTCGTTCAAGCGGGCGACGGAGCTTCGCCCACAGCGAATCCGACGCTGGGTTGACCGGAGCCACTAAAATCGCATAGAGCCCAGCACGCTTGGCTCCCCAAATATCTGTCAATAATTGGTCCCCAATCATTACTGTGCGCGCGTTTACACTTCGCAACAGATCAAGAATATTCTTATAGCCGCGGGTGCGCGGTTTCTTAGCCCGCCAAACGACAGGCCAACAACTCAGCTGCTCTTTTAACACAGGGCGATTCCTCCCACTGTCATTGCTGAGAAACCCTAAAGCAAAGCCGCGGGCATCTAATCGCCGTAAGAGGGCGTGGAAACGCTCTGGGATGACATCGCAGCCCCACTCCCCAAGAGTGTTATCTACATCGAAGATCAGCGCTCGGAAGCCTGCGCGCCAGAGACCTTCATAGTCAATCTCTTCTACTGAAGAAGAGATTGCATCAGGACGGAGAGAGTTCAGCACACGTTTCACGGTTCTATCACGATATCGCCGATGGGAATGTACTCTCGCAGTGTTTCGAGAATCTTTTGGACGTCTGGCCAAAAGTCCGGGGAGACAAAATTCTTATAATAGAGCTTCCCATTGATGAGCTTCACATCACGTCGGGGATTGACCATATTAGGAAAAGCTTTTAAGGCGCTATCGAAGAAGTGCACGTCTTTCTCGTTCAGTTCGACATAGAGCACCATCGCTTCAGAGGCTGGCGGAGGCAGATCACTCAGATCGAGCATAGTTCTTGGGGAGTTTGCTTTCGAGCTCATGGGCAAATCGGGCGTTGACCCGCTTGAGCGCCAATTCTGGGTCAAGCTGAAGCTCACGCGCTGCAGCGACGATCTCAAAGAGCAGCTCTCCCAGACGCTCTTCGCTCGGCTCCTTGAGCAACGCTGCCACAGATTCTGAAGGGCGGATCGTAAGGGTTTTATCTGTCTGTGCAGCGCGCTCTTGGAGTTTGCGGGCCTCGATGAGCGCGGGCAGGGCCGTCTTGACTGCAAAACTCTTGCCCTCGCGACGCTTGATCTCCTCCCAGCGCCCTTTGATCTTTTCTATATCTTGCGTGGATTCAGAGCCGAAGACGTGCGGGTGCCGCCGCACAACCTTCTCATAAATACCCCGAAGCACGTCTTGGAGCGTGAAGGCTTTCTGCTCTTGAGCGATCTGCACGTGAAACGCTACGTGCAGCAAGAGATCGCCGAGTTCGTCTTTCAGCTCGGCTGCACTCTGCGATTCGATGGCCGCGACAGTTTCATAAGCTTCTTCAATAAGAAGATGCTTGAGCGACTCGTGGGTCTGGGCGCGATCCCAGGGACAGCCGCGCTCGGAGCGCAGGTGCGCTACTAACTCTACTAATGAACGCAACTCCAGCCCCGAGCGCTCCATAATTCTTTATTTATTTGCTCACCGAGCATGGGATCTGCTCTGGCCCCTTGCCGATCCACTCGTCAATGAAACTCTGAATACGGCTCTCGTCGAACGACGAGAGCTTATCTATCCGACCCCATGCCGTGAGCGCGATCTGCTTTGGTTCGAGCTTATTATACGGCGCGACGATCAACCGACAGTATTTTTCGGCGTTCTCGTTCTGCAAGCGTTTGAAGAGATTTTCGAGTTGCGTGATGGTCGTCGCGTCGGTCTCCGGCCCATATTGAATGAGCACGGCGCTCCCGCGGAGCGCCCGCACTTGCAGCTCTTCAACGAGCTGCTCTTTGTGTACGCCAAACTGAACCTCTTGCTCGATATACGGGCCCGATGTGGGCGGCGTAGAAGCATACGGTTCATGCTCCTGCCCCGCTGAGATCGGCTGAGACTCTTGAAGGGCTACGGGCATGCCCGGCTTGTCGTCGCTCCACTTGCCTGTGACTTCGTAGAGCATCTGAGCGACTTCGGCAGCTTTATAGCTTGGATTCTCTTGCTTGAGCTTTTCGAGCTGCTCGCGCATGTCCGCGAGCTTCTGGTGATTCCGCGCGATGACCGCGAGCTGATACATCGCTTCTAAGCCGTCTTCGCCGAGCTTGCCCTCCTTTCCCACGAGCGATCTCTCGGCTTCTAAAATCTTCTCATAGAGATTCTTCTTTTGGTCGTCGGTCGTCGCTACAGCTAGCCCAGATTTATAGTGATTCTTCGCTTGTTCGTACTCTGCGCGGCCTACGGCGACGTCACCCAGCCCAATGTACGCGTTGAGGGCCTGCTCAGGAGTCGGTCCTTGCTCTAAGATCGCCGTGTAGTGTCGCACAGCGGACTCGAAAATATGCTGCTTCTGATATTGCTTTGCTAATTGGAAGCGCGTCTCGATGTCTTTGGGATCAAGCTCGACGATGCGCTCGCCCAGCTGTTCGCGCAGCTCCATAGCTGCGGTGCGCTTGAACCCCTCGCGATAGTTCTTCAGGGCCTCTTCAATCTGGCCCTGTTGGCGCTGCACGTCCCCCAGAGCGAGGTACGCCTCAGCCAAATAGGGCGACTCCTTGATCACTTGGGTATACTGTTTGAGAGCCTCATCGAGATTATTCAGCCCCTCATAGGCGCGGCCGAGTTTCAAGCGCACATTGGGGTTATTCTGTAACTTGAGCGATTCGAGATAGAGACTGACTGCGCGTTCGTAATCGTTCTTCTTCGTTGCGATGTCCGCAAGGGCTGTTACCAAGCGCGGGTCGTCGTAGCCGCGTTCAGTGCGCTCTTGCTCGCGCAGCTCAGTGTAGAGCGCCTCAGCCTTGTCCCATTCTTCAAGGCCAAAGTACGCTTCAGCCATCTTCTGCTTCACTGTCCGGATGGCATCTTTGTCTTTGGCAGGGTCAAGATTTTCCAAAGCCTTCTGATAGTATTCAAGAGCCAGCGTGTAATTCTTGATGGACATCATCAAGTGCCCGTAGAGCCGCAGCGGACCGGGGTCAGTCGGAGCCAGCTCCGTGGCGCGTTTGGTCATCTTGATCGCGTCTTGCACGCTCTGCTGATCGCCCTCGGTGAAGAGGAAGAGCCCATACTGATAGTACGCTTGGGGGTTGTCGGGATCGAGCGCGATCAACTGGTCATAGAAGCTCCGATCCCCCCCAGCAGACTTCGCCGTCTCCAAGAGATGCTGCACGGCTTTCTGAGAGTACTCTTTGATCTTCTGCTCGAGCTCTTTGAGTTTTGCGTCTTTATTCTCGACGTTCTCTTGTTTTTCTAAGTCGGCCTTCTCTTGCTCAGCTTGTCTCAGCTTGACCTGATAGAGCCGTGCGATATAGTAATCGAGATACTTCCCAAGCTCATCGTTGGAGAGCGTGCCCTCTTGTAAGAGCCTCTCATAAGCTGCGATGGCTTCGTCAATCTTCTCTTGCTGTTCGAGCTGGTACGCGGCGATCAACGGCAATCTCAGCTCGATCTGAGCTGAAGCTTTCGCGTTCTTGAGCCATTGCTCAAATCTCTCGACGCGCTGGCGCGCTTTGTAATCTGTAGCGATGCTCTCTTTGACAGAGCTGAAGCTCTTGCGGTCTTCAAGACGAACGAGCCAGAGCCCTTGGGCTGTCTGGATGAGATCGCTCACTTGGCCGACTTGAAGGTGGGCTATGCCGTCTTGCAGCTCTTTTGGCAGATCGCTCACGGTGACGTAGCCCATGTCGCCGGTGCGGTCTTTGAAGTCAGGGTCTTGGGAGTACTCTTGGACGATCTGGGAGAAATTGGCACCCTCGACTTTGAGCTTATCTTTGGCTTCCTGAAGGCGCTTGCGGGTTGCGATCAGCTCGTCTTCGGGGGCATCAGGGGCGATGGGCACAAAGATGCGACTGAGCCGAACGCGCTCTAAGAAATTGCCCTGCTTGGCTGCGTCCAGCCATTGGTTCATCAGGGCGTCTTCCCTCTCGCGCACCAAGTCGCGACGGACATCAGATTGCGCTTGCTCGAACGTGCGCACCCGCTTGTCTTCGACCTTGATGAGATGGAACCCAAAGCGCGTGCGCACCGGTGCGCTGACTTTCCCGATATCGAGCGCGAACGCAGCGTCTTCGAATTCTTTCACCATGACGCCCTTGCCAAACCACCCTAAATCGCCGCCGTTCTCTGAGTTGCTCTTGTCGTCAGAGTATTGCTTAGCAAGCTCAGCGAAATCGGCGCCCTTGTCGAGCTGCGCTTTGATATCCTCGATCTTCTTGCGAGCTTCGGCGACCTGCTCTTCCGACGCATCTTGGGCGACGCTCACTAAGATATGCCGCGCCTTGACTTCGGGGGTCGCGTACTTCTCACGATTGGCGTCGAAGTAGGCTTGCAGTTCAGCGGTCGTAGGCTGGATGTATCCTAAAATATCGTTGATATAGCGCGTCTTGTTCTGCTCGATGAATTCTATCAGTTGAGCATCGGTGACGTCAATCTGGCCAACGACAGCTTCTTCAAGGGCTTCTTCTTTGAGTTGGGCTGCAACTTGGTCGCGCATCTGGCGCTGATAGGCCGGTAAAGAGCTCCCGCGCTCCTTGAGCAACCGCGCCAATTCCTTCTCGTCAATGCCATAGCGCTGACGCAGCATTATTAAGAAATTCTCGTACTCTTTCTTATAGCGCTCGTCTATCTTCTTTGCCGGAACACTAATGAGTCGCTTTTTCGCTTCTTTGTCTTTAATGGCTTTCTCGATGAGGCGGTCAATCGCTTGTGCACGCCATTGGAGCTGTCTATACGCGCCATCTGGCCCTTGCAGGGCTTTTTCGATGTCCGGAATGAACTGGCGCTGCTCGTTTAAGATCTCTAAATACGCTTGGTCGTACTTGGCCTTGTCGATCTTCTCCCCGTTGACCACGAGGACGACGTCTTCTTCTTTGGTTTTGGTGGTGTTGCTCCCACCGGGGTTGAGCGCCACCGGCGAAAAGATCACCAACGCCCCGATCACGAAACTGATGACCACAGCCCAGATCACGTACTTCCCGTATCTTTCAACAAGCCTGCGAATAGTATGCATGCTCTCCTCACCTCAGAGTGTGTGTGCGATAAAAAGAATATGAGCGATTTCCTTTGGCACTCGGTATCCCTGTATAATAAACACTAGGTGGTGATCTGTCAAGAGCGATGCGCGTCTTGTATCTGGGGCTTCTCATAATGGGTTTGCTCGGCACATGGGGAGAAGGCCAAGCTGCCTTGTGGGTCGTCGCCATAGATGCCGGGCATGGGGGCGACGATACCGGTGGGATTGGGGTAGATAACCTCATGGAGAAAGACATAGTGCTACAAATCGCCCACCTGATCGCGCTGGAAGCGTCCAGCTTCCCACATATAAAAATTATTCTCACAAGAAATAATGATCGCTATCTCTCCCCTGTTGATCGCATCGCCCGCGCTCAAGGTGCTCACTTTTTTATCAGTCTGCATCTGGATTTCTCATACGACCCGTGGATACGAGGGATCAGAGCACTCGTGCCAACGAATGCCACCACCCCTACCAAAGCCCTGGCTGACGTGTTATGCCGACGCATCATCACCGTGACGAAGGGGCTCGCGTGGGAGACCAAGACAGCTCCTTTATGGCTCAGACGGCTGAGCGCGCCCGCTGTGCAGCTCAACTTGGGATTTATAACAAACCCCGAAGAAGCGCGAAAATTAAGCTCTCTTGCGTATCAAAGACGCCTCGCCCAAGCGATTCTCGAGAGCATCAGCGAATTCGTTTCTAGCTCACCCACATAAGTCTTGCTAAATCTGCCCCGTCACCTTGGCGCGGGGGGAGTTTCAACACGCGCGTGTAGCCTCCGGTGCGGCCTGCAAACTTCGGGCCGATTTCGCTAAAGAGCTTATCCGTCAGATCAGGGTCTTGGAGCACGGCAAACGCCAAGCGTCGCGCACGCAGATCATTGCGCTTGGCCCATGTCACTAAGCGCTCTGCCAGCCGCGCGCTCTCCTTGGCCCGCGCCACCGTCGTGTCCACCTTCCCGTGATCAATGAGCTCCTTCACCACATTAGCTACGAGGGCTTTCCGATGCTCCGGATCGCGATTGAGCTTGCGAAATTTCTTCCTGTGCCACATAGAGCCTCAACTCCGTTTGACCGAGCTTTTGAGCTGATACCCCAGCTCCTCCACACGCTCGATCACTTTCTGTAAAGTCTTGTCGCCAAAGCCGTGAATATCCTTGAGCTCTTCTCGAGATTTCTGCAACAGGTCTTTGAGGGTGATGACTCCTTTGGTTTCGAGTAAATTACAAGCGCGCTTGTCGAAGTCCAGCTCCTCTAGGCGCTTGCTAAGCTCCTCCGGCTCGCTCTGCACCGGTTCGGCTGCACCAATCGGCAGCGCAAAGAGCTCAAAGTGCCCGATAAGTATCTGCGACGCTTGCTGGAGGGCCTCCTCCGGTCGGACACCACCGTTGGTTTCTACTTCGAGAACAAGCCGGTCGTAATCGGTGCGCTCGCCCACGCGCGTCGGCTCCACTTTGAAATTGACGCGCTTGACCGGGGAGAAATCCGAATCCACCGCGATAATCCCCAAGGGCATATCGCCCTTCTTGTTGCGCTCCGCCGGACGATATCCAACCCCCGGCTCCACTTCCATGTCGAGCACCAGTTTGCCCTTCTGGTCCACCGTAGCGATGACGTGATCCGGGTTCATCACTTCTAATCCGCGGGGCAGTTCGATATCGCCCGCTCGGATCACGCCTGCACCCTCGTGCTGAATGTAGACGTGCTTGGGTTCGCCATCAGTCAAGCGGAACGCGATCTCCTTCACATTGAGAATGATCTCTAACACGCTCTCTTTGACGCCCTCGATCGTATCGTACTCGTGATATTTCCCGTCGAAGCGCACCCGCGTGACCGCAGCCCCCGGGATGGACGAGAGCAGAACCCGTCGCAGCGCATTCCCAATCGTTGTGCCATAGCCGCGTTCCAGCGGCTCCACCACGAAGACCCCGCGGGTGGGAGTCAGTTCTTCCACTTTGATCTTCGGCTTCACCAGGTCTGCTCGCATATTCTCCCTCGTACTCTTTCTTGCTTCTATGCCCAAAGCACAATCTTTAGCGTGAGTAGAACTCGACGATCAGGTGCATCTGGAGCTTATGCTCAAGTTGGTCCACTTTGGGGCGATCTACAACGTGAATGCGGCCATCAGCGCGCTCGAGCCACGCTGGGATGGACGCGCGCCCTTTCGCCTCCAGCAGCGCTTTAATCCCAGGCTTCTGGACGGCGTTGGGCTTAAGCGCGATAATATCCCCAGGCCGGACCAAGAACGACGGCATATTGACGCTGCGGTCATTCACGGCAAAATGCCCATGCGTCACGAGCTGGCGCGCCTGATCCCGCGAGGTCGCCAAGCCCGCACGGTAGACGACATTATCCAGACGTCGTTCTAGCAGCTCCAGCAAGAAATCCCCGGTCACACCCTTCACGCGCTTGGCACGCTCGACATAACGCCGAAACTGCTCCTCGCGCAGACCGTAGATTCTCTTGGCTTTCTGCTTCTCTCGCAGGTGAATCCCGTAC
>JBKBIX010000060.1:0-8196 GCA_046293845.1 Bipolaricaulia bacterium
GAGCTTCTCGTTTGGAGCGCACGAGCGCGAGGTGATTGCCGAAGTCTGTGAACTGATCGAGAGAGTAGCGGGCAAGAAGCCGTGCGTCACGGAGATCCCCGAGAAGCACGCGGTCAATGTGATCGTCTACTCGCAAGAGTTGCTGGATCTTTGTGTGAAAGCGTGCGGGAAGGGTGCGGCGACAAAGCGCCTGAGCGCAGAGCTCATGACACTTCCTGCGGAGCAGATCAAGCCGTTGCTCGATGCGTACTTCCGTGGCGGCGGCAACATCTGCGACAAGACGGCTTCGGAGACCTTGGCGCAGCAACTTCAGGAATTGCTGGCGCGGCAGGGCATCTACGCGAGCATCCAAGTCCGGCGCGGTGGAGAAGATACGATCCACGGGCGCACGATCCATCGCCAAGATCAGTACATCATTGTCTACACGGCTGACAAACGCTGGAGCGAGATCCGTCAGACTGAAGAGCATTTCTTAGTTCCCATCAAAGAGATTGAGCGGGCGCCCTACGATGGATTCGTCTTCAATCTCGACGTTGAAGGACGCAACTCGTACTTGGTACGCGGCTTTGCCGTGCATAACTGCACCGCGCCCATCTATTCGAGAGAGTCTCTACACTCTGCCGTGGTCGAGCTGATCGCCAAGCGCGGCGCGCATCTGCGATATACGACCCTGCAAAATTGGTCCAACGACGTCTATAATTTGGTCACCAAGCGCGCGGTGGCCTACGAAGACGCCACAGTAGAATGGGTGGACGCAAATATTGGGTGTCTGACGGCAGACACAAAAGTCTTTCTCAACCCGCGCGGAGCAGTCAACATCACGGAGGTCAAGCCCAACGATTGGATCTACGCGCTTGATCTCAACGCGATGGAGATCGTTAAGCGCCCCGTGCAGGGCGTCGTCTGTACAGGGGTCAAACCCGTCTTCAAGCTCACGACAGAGAACCATCGAGAGATCAAGGCCACAGCAAATCATCCGTTCTTGGCGCTCCACCGCGTTGGGAAGCATTGGCAGTTGGTCTGGAAGCCGTTGGAGCACCTCCAAGCCGGAGAGTATATCGCGGTGAGCCAAGGGCTGCCGCATGAGGGCAAGTCTCATCGCATCGAGTATCACCCCCACCTGAAACGCATTAAAGTCAAGCCGCATCTTCCCCATGAGACTACGGAGGAGCTGATGTGGCTGTTGGGGCTCTATCTGGGAGATGGGTTCATCGAGCGCGGGCCTAACAACGTCCCACGACGGGTCTACTTTGCTGTACCGGAGAGTGACCCGGCTCGCCCTAAGCTCGTTGATCTCTTGCTAAAGCTCTTTGGCGTGGAGTGGAAGCCCAAGGGGATCAGCGTGACGGTCAACTCGGCTATTTTGGCAGATTTCTTGCTGTCTTTAGGTTTAACAGGTACTGCCAAAGAGAAGCGCATCCCGCGATGGGTCTTTGGGCTGCCGCTGCGCCAAAAGCTCGCCTTCATCGAGGGCTATCTCGATGCTGGTGGCCATATCCGTCGGCATAAAGGGAAAGACGGCAAGCTCCATGGGCAGCTAACATTCGTCAGTTGCAACCGCGAGCTGCTTCAAGATCTCAAGTATTTAATGATCTCATGTGGGCTGAACCCACTCAGGATTTCAAGCTACTCCAGGGAGCGTGCGCTCCTGGGACAGTACCGGGGCACTTACACAACGTACTACCTCAATTTGCCCTTCAGTGATCTTGAGACCCTTCGCGCCAAAGCTGCTGTGCAGCCTTCCGTAGAGTTCGTCAGAGTGCTCTCAATAGAACCGTTGGGAGAGGAACCAGTTTATGATATTGAGGTTGAGGGCGCGCATAACTTCATCGCCAACGGTTTGATTGTTCACAACTCTCGTGTGACTATGAAGTACCCGGCGGTCTATATGCTGGGTAAGGGCGCGCGCGCTGATATTCTCTCCGTCGCATTTGCAGGCAAGGGCCAGCACCAAGACACCGGCGGCAAAGCGATTCACGCCGCCCCCTACACGACGTCCACTATCGTGTCGAAGTCCGTGAGCAAGGACGGCGGGCGCGCGACCTATCGCGGCCAGCTCGTCGTAGCCAAGGGTGCGCATCACGCCAAGTCCAACGTGCGCTGCGATGCCCTCATCCTCGACGAACGCTCACGTTCCGATACGTACCCATATATCGAAATTGACGAGGACCAAGTCACTATCGGGCACGAAGCAACCGTGGGCAAGGTCGGCGACGACCAGATCTTCTATCTGCAATCGCGGGGACTCTCAGAGTCGGAAGCCCTCTCCATGATCGTGTTGGGCTTTATGGAGCCGTTCACCAAGACGCTCCCCATGGAATATGCTGTTGAATTCAATCGTCTCATCCAACTTGAAATGGAGGGCTCGGTTGGGTAAAATACTCTTGACCCCTCTCCCCTCCTTAAATGCCCAACCCCCCTCCTCCGCCCTGGAGAGGGGGGTGTTTTGAGGGGCCCCAACAAGCGAGCGCATTATGAAAACACTCTCTGTTGCAGTCATTAAAGATCGAGCGGCCCAGCATGGGGAACCCCATTGGCTCATTCAGAAGCGCCTGGAGGCGTTTGAGTCTCTGCAGAAGCTGCCCTTGCCAGAGTCGCGCTATACGAAGATTCGCGGGCTCGATCTGAACGCTTTTGATTTCGCCAAACAGAACGCCAACGGCGCCCGCGTGAGCGAGTTCGCCACCGAGCGCGAGGCCGTTCATATTCAGCTTGACGCAAGAGTCCTCACGACGCAGGTGCCGGAGCCGCTGCGTGCCAAGGGGATTATCTTCTGCGACATGAAGACCGCAGTGCGCGAGTACCCTGATCTCGTGAAAAAATATCTCTTTCAGGCGGTCTTGCCACACGAAGATAAGCTGACGGCGCTCGTGGGCGCGCTGGCGCAAAACGGGATTTTTATCTATATCCCCAAAGAGACCGTGCTCGCTGAGCCGTTACGATTGGTCTACTTGCTCGATGAGCCATGGGTAGCGGCGCTGGCGCATCAGGTGATCGTCGTCGAATCCGGCAGTCGTGTCACGGTTCTCGAAGAGGCGTATGCCAAGCATGCGACGGCGATAGGGACGCACTTGCACGCTGCGATCTCTGAAGTCTATGTGGGGGATGGGGCGCAGGTGCAGTTTGGGGCTTTGCAAAATTGGAACGAAGAGACATACAGCTTTGTGCGGCGGCGTGCGCATGTCGGCCGAGATGCCAAGCTCCAGTGGACGGTGGGCTGGCTCGGCGGGAAGTTGACAATGAGCTATGTCGAGAGTAGGCTTGTAGGACCCGGTGCAGAGATGGAGGACATCCAAGTGCTCTTTGGGCGCCATAAGCAGCACTTCGATCTGACCAGTTCGCTGCGCAACATGGCCCCGCATGTGAAGGGGGAGATTCACATGAAGGGCGTCATGAAAGACCAATCGCGTGCCGTGATGTATGGGTTTATTAAAGTCGATCCCGTCGCCCAGCAGTCGAACTCGTATCAGCTCGCTCAAGGGCTTTTGCTGAACGACGGCGCGCACTGCGACGCCATCCCGGGGTTGGAGATCGAAGCCAACGACGTGCGCGCCACCCACGGCGCCTCTATCGGGCCAATTGATGAAGAGCAGATCTTCTATCTGCAGAGTCGGGGTTTAGAGCGCGAGCGGGCCAAGCGCACTATCGTCGAGGGCTTTCTAACACCCACGCTCGAACAGATCCCTATAGCTGGGGTGCGCGAACGCTTTCACGCGTTCGTCGAGCAGAAATGGAATGAGTAGGTATGGCTGTCTCGGCTGATTTGGACTTTATCATCGAGCACTATAAGAACCCGCAGAACTTCGGACACTTAGAGAACCCCGATATTGTGCATGAGGAGGGCAACCCCAGCTGCGGGGATCAGATCCGCATCGAGCTGAAGATCGATGATAACAAGATTACGGATGTGCGCTTCAGTGGCAAGGGCTGCGCGATCTCGCAAGCAGCGGCTTCGATACTGACCGAAGAGATCAAGGGCAAGACGCTCGACGAGGTCAAACGGTTCGATAAGCAGAAGATGCTCGATCTGTTGGGGATCGAAGTGAGCGCGATGCGCATCAAGTGCGCGCTGCTGGCGCTCAAGGTCATTAAAGCTGGAGTGTACGGGATTAAGAACTGGGAAGAAGAATGAGCAAGAAGATCAAGCTAGCAAGAGTGAGTGAACTTGCCCCCGGACAGTACACGAGCATTGAGGTCGAAGGCGAGCGCATCGCGCTTTTTAACATTGACGGGAGGTTCTACGCCCTCAAAGACGTGTGCACGCACGATGGGGGCATCTTGACGGGCGGGACTTTGCAGGGCTATATTATCGAGTGTCCTCGGCATGGCGCGCAGTTTGACGTGCGCACAGGGGCTGTGATACGTCTGCCGGCTTACGTCGGCGTGCAGACGTACCCTGTATCTATCGAAGGTAACGATGTCTTCATCATCTTAGAATAAGAAGGTGACAGCATGGCTGCTCGGCCCGATGCATGTAAGGCTCTCGATCCCAAGATCATCAAGCGCGACTTCCCCATCTTCGCCCGCACTGTTCACGGCAAGCCCTTAATTTATCTGGACAACGCCGCCACGACCCAGCGCCCTCAAGCCGTCATCGACGCCGTGACGGATTACTATCAACGATACAACGCTAATGTTCATCGTGCGGTGCACACGCTCTCGCACGAAGCATCCGTGGCTTACGAAGACGCTCATAAGAGAGCAGCCCAGTTTATTAATGCGCGCTCGTGGCGCGAGATCGTCTTCACCAGAAACGCTACCGAAGCGATCAATTTAGTCGCATACGCGTGGGGGCTGCACAACTTACAGCCAGGGGACGAAGTGCTGGTGACTATCATGGAGCATCACTCGGACATCGTGCCGTGGCAGATGCTGCGAGAACTCAAAAAAATTCAGCTTAAATTCTTAGACGTCACCAATGAGGGGCGGCTCAAGCTCGACGAGCTGCCCAAACTCCTGACTAAACGCACTAAGCTCGTCGGGGTCATCTACGCGAGCAACGTCTTGGGGACGATCAATCCAGTGAGGGAGATCGTTACAGAAGCCAAGAGGGTCGGCGCAGTGACAGTGATAGATGCTGCTCAGGCGGCCCCACATATTCCTCTCGACGTGCAAGCACTCGATTGTGACTTTTTGGCTGTCTCTGGACATAAGATGCTCGGCCCCACGGGGATCGGCTTTCTCTACGGGCGCAAAGAATTGTTAGAATCGATGCACCCGTTCTTGCACGGCGGAGATATGATCTCAACAGTCACAACCGAGAGTGTGACGTTCAACGAGCTGCCGTGGAAGTTCGAAGCGGGCACGCCCAATATTGCTGGGGGCATTGGGCTTGGCGCGGCCATTGAGTATCTGTCAGCGCTGAGGCTAGAAAACGTCTACGCTCATGAACAAAAAATTTTAGCGTACGCGCTGGAGAAGCTTTTACAGATCAATGGGCTGGAGATTTACGGGCCAAAAGATACGAAGGATCGTCTCGCGGTGATCTCGTTTAATCTCAAGGGCGTGCATCCTCATGACGTCGCCGGGGTTTTAGACGAAGTGGGGATCGCGGTGCGCAGCGGGCACCACTGCGCACAGCCGCTCATGAGAAGACTGGGCATGGAGAACACCGCCCGCGCGAGCTTTTATATATATAACTCCGAGGACGACGTGGACGCGCTCGTGGACGCGCTCAAGACGGCGCAGAAGCTCTTTGCTTAGCTCAGTAGTTCCCTACCCTCACGCACAAAGCCCACTGTCAGCTGCACTGTGTTCTCGAAGTCGTCGAGTCTTAATAAGCTGAACTGCGAGTGAATATACCGACAAGGCACGGAGAGCACCCCACAGAGAATACCCCCCCGTGTCGTATGGATCGCTCCGGCGTCGGTGCCGCCATAGACGGGCAGCTTGTACTGATACGCGATCTTGAGCTTCTCTGCGATTTTTTCTAATGCTTCCACGACGCGGCGGCTCGTGACGAGCGAGCTATCCGCAATCGTGATCGCTGGGCCTTTGCCCAAGGCCGTGGGCTGGCGTGCCGGAACAACGCCGGGGACATCTGCGCCAATCGTCCCTTCCAAAGCAAGCGCGACGTTGGGATTAATACTATATGCAGCGGCCCGCGCACCACGCAAGCCCGTCTCCTCCCCAATAGCGAAATTACAGACTAAAGTCAGAGCTAAATTCTCTTTCTGAAGCTCTTGCAGCACGCGAATCGCAACGGCACACCCGGCGCGATCATCGAACGCCTTGCCCCCCACGAGATTATCGCTCAACTGCTCGAAGGGATAATAGGGCACAGCGGGGTCGCCGACACGAATCCCCATCTTCTGGACTTCTTCTATAGAAGAAGCGCCCACGTCAATGAAGAGATCTTCGAGCTTGAACGGCTTCTCTCGGTCTTCGGGCTTGAGCACATGCGGCGGGACGCTCCCGATGACCCCGGTGATCAATTTCCCTTGGCGCGTGCGGATCTTGACGACTTGGGCGGGTAAGATCCTTATATCCCAGCCGCCAAGGGTCGCAAAGCGCAGAAAGCCCTTCTCTTCAATGTAACTGATAATAAGCCCGACTTCGTCCATGTGCGCGTCGAGCATCAGCGTGAAATCTGGCTTGCCCCGACGAGTCACGATGAGATTGCCCAAGGGGTCAACGCGCACGTCGTCGACGAGGGGCTGAACGAGCTTGGAGATCACGTGGCGGACGTCGTCCTCAAAGCCGGAGACACCAAATGCCTCTGAGAGCTGGCTAAGCAATGCAACACTGCGAGCAGAGTTTGTTTTGGTCATGCTAAAGATTATAGCCGAAGACAATAGCGTATCTCAAATCTTTCGTAGCACGATTGCTGAGTTGTGCCCGCCAAACCCGAACGAGTTCGAGAGCGCCACGCGCACTTTCAATATAGCCCGGATTGCATCTGGGTGGACATCAGCAATTCTTAGCCAATTGTTCTAGTCGTTTGCGGGCGTCCTCTGCACGAGGATTGATGACCTCCAGGCTCTCCTGCCGAGCAGCATTGTACAACTCGTGGTCATCTACAACAAAAATCAGCTTTTCTTGTGAGCGAGCTAATAAACCTTTTAACTCCAGTGCTGTCGCGAGTTGGAGAGCATCAGCGGTACGCAGCCCGTGTGCTAACGTCAGCTCTATAGCACGGACAAAGAGCTTTGCATCCAAGCCTCGCAGCACAAAGTATCGGGTGGTGTCTGCAAGAAAATTTCTCAGAAGCATGGAGAATTCAAGCTCTTGCAACACACCACCTTGGAGCAATCGTTTGCCTGCGGCGAAGACTTCAAGCACGGTTAAGAAAGAGATCACCGCTTTGTTCTTGGGTCTTTCCAGCACCTTAAAGAGATGATCAATGACGGGCGTACCCTCCTCCGTTTTGTACCGCTTCAGTAGCGCCGAAGTGTCCAGATAGAAGGTAGGCATACGGCTAATGCATCTCTTCTTCTCGCATCTCTCGTACTAGGGCGCTCAGCTCTTGGTTTCCCAAGGCTTGGTCTAGTCGGCGGCGCAGCTTGCGAAGGTTACCAGACTCTTTATAACGAGCTTGGAGCTCACGGAGATAATCCTTGAGGGTCTCGCTTTCCAATTTGTAGATCCCTAAGCCTATCAGCGCCTCCAGCTCTTCTTGTGCCTCTCTCAGCACATCGTATTTCAAAGCCATAGCTGATCCTCCCATTGTATCCTGAAAGACTGTGGAGCGTTATCAAATCTTTCGCAGCACGATTGCTGAGTTGTGCCCGCCAAACCCGAACGAATTTGAGAGCGCGACTCTCACCGTCGCCGGGCGTGCCTTGTGGGGAACGTAATCCAGATCACATTCGGGATCAGAGTTGTCTAAATTGATCGTCGGCGGGAGAAGCCCCCGATCCAGGGCCATCAACGTCGCAATCGCTTCAACGGCTCCGGCTCCTCCCAATAGATGCCCGATCTGCGACTTCGTCGAACTCACGGCTAATCTATACGCGTGCGCACCAAAGAGTCGCTTAATGGCGCGCGTCTCGCTGAGGTCCCCCAAGGGGGTCGCTGTCCCGTGCGCGTTAATATAATCTACTTCTTCAGGGCGAACGCCCGCACGCTCCAGCGCCATCAACATCGCTTTGCGCGCGCCCTCACCCTGCTCGTCCGGCGCTGTAATGTGCCCCGCATCGGCGCTCATCCCGATACTGGCTAACTCCGCATAGATATACCCCCCGCGCGCGCGGGCGT
>JBKBIX010000061.1:0-8178 GCA_046293845.1 Bipolaricaulia bacterium
AGCGAACGCTCCAGGGCCTCGCGCAGCACGTCGAACCACGCCTGATCTCCCCCTTGAGCGATGATCTCGCGCTTGCGCGCGAACTTCTCTGGGTCATACGCGCCTTCGGGGAGAAAGACGATCTTCCCGTTGGGGTCGTGCGTGGCGAATCTTGATAGATCGGTTTCGCTGGGGCCGCCCGCCGGACGCCACGGGTTGACTCCCAAGAGCAAGCGATCTGTGCTTTGAGTCCTCGGATTCTTCCAGTCGCTCATCACGTCCAGCCCCGCACACGACGCTGCGTCTAAGAGCCCGTTATAAAGATTGCCGCCGCTCCAGTAGCGCATCTTCTTCTGCGCGCCCGATCTCTGAATATATGAGATCTCTTCTTTCATCACGGCGCACCAGGTCTGGACGGGGAGCCTCGCTGAGTCTCTCCCCAGATGGGCGTCTTCGTGAAAGTGCAGGGCGATCTCGTGGCCGCGAGATTCTAAGTCCTTCAAGATCGTGTTGCCCCTCTTGATAGCCACTTGGGTGAAGGGGCTTTGGGCTTGAACGGTCATGCGCCCACCGTGCCGCTCGATCATCTGTGTCACGGTCAGAATATCTTGCACATGGCGCTCGAACACCGGCCCTTGGCGATAATCGGCTCCACCGCTGCCATACCCCTGGGCAGTTCGGCCCAGCGGCTCGATGTGCATCCCGATCCCAAAGAGCAAGACGGGATCAGCGAGGGCGTCCGTCGCTCCCAGCCCTTCAACTTTCAGGCCGCTCGCCACCGGAGAGCAGCCCCCCAGTAACACAAGCCCAGCTAGACAGACAAATCGCATCAACGCGTTCATAGGAACCTTATGATTCACTGTAGCTTGACTGTAGCAAAGAATCAGATAAAAATGCTATAGAAGCCCTTTAAAAATCTCGTCATAGTGAGATCCTTATGCCAAAGCTTCCGTGAGCTGGTACAATAGAGACTCGGACTATGAGCACAGCAGTCTTTCGATTCTACGGCGAGCTGAACGACTTTTTACCGCCCAAGCACCGTCAGTGTGATATCGAATACAGCTTTCAGAACACCCCCGCGGTCAAGGACGCCATCGAAGCGCTAGGGGTGCCCCACACCGAAGTCGATCTTATCGTCGTCAACGGGCAATCTGTGGGGTTCTCGTATCGCGTGCGCGACGGTGACAGGGTCGCGGTCTATCCCGTCTTCGAGAGTTTAGACATCGCGCCCATCGTGCAACTCCGAGAGAAGCCCTTACGACGCATCGCGTTCATCGCCGATGTGCATTTAGGGAAGCTCGCGCGGCTGTTACGGCTGCTGGGGTTCGACACGCTGCATTCTAATGAGTATCACGACAGCGAGCTTGTCGCCATCGCAGCACGCGAGGGGCGCATCGTGCTCACCCGCGACCGCGGGCTGCTCAAGCACACCGCGGTCACGCACGGCTATTGGCTGCGCTCGACCGATCCCATTAAGCAAGCCCGCGAGGTCGTGCGGCGCTTCAATCTGGAGACCCTCATCGACCCGTTCCGACGCTGCTTAGTCTGTAACGGCCTGCTTGTACCAGTAGAGAAGCAAGAGATCCTCCCCCAGCTTCCTCCCAAGGTCGCCGCGGAACACCATGAGTATTTTCTCTGCTCGAACTGTCGCAAACCCTACTGGCGCGGCACGCATTATCCCAAACTAGAAAGACAGATTGCTTCTATTCTGCGCGGCGACGACACCTGAGGCTCAAGGCGACTTCTGTTCGATCAGCTTGATCGGCCCAGGCCGACCGAAGAACCAATTGCCCACGACATCGCGGAGCGAGTACCCCGCGATGCGCAAGTTCCAGAACTGCTCGTTGGTCACAATAGAGTGGGTGGCAGTTGCTGGGCTAAAGGCTGCCAAAACAGGTTCAAGCGACCTGCGCACGGCAGCCGCGAATTCGAGCATATAGGCGCGCTCCTTGTCATCAAAGGGCGGCACAACCCCCAGCAACCTGAGAATGGCCCCGTCAAATTGAGCTTGCTGGACAAAGAGAGGCGTGGAGATATGGGGATACGCGTACTCCGTATAGCAACGGCCTTCAGTGCCGGGATTGGCCGCAGCGCAGGAGGTGTCAACCACGCCCTGCCACAACGCATATCCCTGTTGCGTTTGGTCAAGGAACGAGGGGATCGAGCTCTCATAGGGTCTGATATCTACGGCCCAGCCGGCATCATTGAGGCCGCGCACGGTCGCGTGAGGGAGCCGCTCGGTCACCCAATCAAGATTGGCCATCACGCCAGCACCGCCTGCTGAGCCGCCAGAGAAGAGGACTTCTGTCGCATCGGCTAAATTGGGCGAGGGCGTGATCGCTGGGTTCATGAGATCGTCAATGACTGCGCGGACGATGCGTGCCCCACGAAAGTGCCAGCCGCCGCTCTCAGCAGTTGCCTGCCGGTCACCGCTCCACAGATCGGAACTACAGTAATGCACGTATACGTGATTGGCATTGAAAAAGTCAGGGTTATCATAAGCTGAGGGGGACTGCACGCCGCTGCCTATTCTCGTCGGCGGCAGGCCCTTAGAGGTCATCAAGCGCGGCATATTCACGGACCGCTGCTGGCACGTTGCTATGCTATAGCACATGCCGCCCCCTTGCAGATGGATCACCCAGCGACGGATGCCCGTGCCCTGGCCGCGCCGAAAGTAATAAGTCGCGGGTGTCCCGTCGTTGCACACAGCGTTCCGTGCCTCAGCCTCGCTCACGCGCACCAACGTCATGGGTTCATTGTGATGAACGCTTGCTAAGTCGACGCCCGCACCCACCAAAAGCCCTACCAAAACCGCAACTCCTATAAGCACCCCAACTCTGTGCATAACGTCGTCTCCTTTCTATTTTCTATCTTGAGATAGTAACAGTGTAGCTCAAGGAGCTTCAAAAGTCAGTAGAGCCGCCGTCAAAATCCAATAAAGTTCCCTTTCCCCTTGGCGAGCGCAGCTCTCTGTGCTATAGTTAAAGTCATGCGCGAGCGCGACGTCATAAAGTTTTTAAGCGCAAAGCTCCCCATCGGCGACGACTGCGCCATTATCTCTTTAAAAAAGACAAATCTCTTGCTCACGACCGATATGCTTCATCAGCAGACGGATTTCCCAGAAGGGATGACGCCGTACACGATGGGGTGGCGCGCCGTTGCTGTGTCGCTCAGCGACATCGCCGCGATGGGCGGAAAGCCCCTGGGGGTCGTGATCGCGCTGGGAGCCCCACAGTTTGAGAAAGACTTTTTAGAAGAGCTTTTAGCTGGGGCTTTGGCGTGCTGTGATGTGTGCGAGACAAAACTGATCGGCGGAGACATCGACCGCCACGCTGAGCTGACGATAGTGACGACGGCTCTGGGTGAGGCGCAAAAGCCCGTCTTGCGCTCCGGCGCGCGCCAAGAAGAGCTCGTCTGCGTGACGGGCGATCTAGGGCGAACAGCTGCAGCCCTCGAGCTGCTCAAAGCAAAAGATTGCGAGCAAGCTAATGCGCTCTTGCGGTTTACGCCAAGGCTGAGGGAAGGCCAAGCCCTTGCGCCGTTAGCCAGCAGCATGATAGACATCTCCGACGGACTGGTGCGCTCGCTCTATCAGCTGGGAGAAGCCAGTCAAGTTGGTTTTAAGATCGACGCGACAGCGATCCCGTTCGCGCTTGAGGTCGAAGAATTAGCTCGCACTCAAGACGAGCTCTTCGAGATGGGGCTCTTTTTCGGAGAAGACTTTGAGCTGCTCTTTACGCTCCCTCAAAAGAGGCTTTTCGAGGCACGTCGGCTCTGTGAGTTCACCGTGATTGGGAGGGTCGTTTCTGTGAAAGAGGGCATTACCATGCAGCTTGGCTCAGAGAGCATCGTTTTACCCGATAAAGGGTATGAGCATTAATCAAGGCCCTCACCCCCAGCCCCTCTCACCCTCACCCCTCTGTCCCCTCTCCCCTCCGAGGGAGAGGGGAAGGGGTGAGGGGCAGGGTGCCGTAGGCGAGGTGAGGGCCTCTCGAAGGAGGCCTCCATGAAAAATCTGATTTGTCTCTTAGGAGTCGCGTTGTGGGCCGGAGCGGCGCTCGCACAGGAGCCCTCAGCGCCCATCTTTGAGCCGGTCTCGGGGATGTTCTACCCCAATGTGAGCGATCTCAACGAGCTTTTGGAGAGGAGCGACTTCCCCAAAATCTCTGTGCCCGTTATGATGACGGGCAGCTGGACGCGAGTGCGCACAGCTGAATGGCTCCCGTTAGGGCTTTCGCTCGCGGAAGGTTCTGTTGGTACAGAGCGCGGCTCGCGACGCGTGCAGCTGACGCTCTTCTATTTCAGCGTTTTTCTCGATAGGCGCTGGCCCCTTTCCCAAGCTGCGCCCTTCCTGCGCGGCTTTGTGAGCGGCGGTGTTGGGGTAGGCACAGCAACGCTCCTGTTAGGCCAACGCGCCGTGACCGAAGAGAACTTTGAATCCGTCTTGCAGGCGACACACGACACGCTCTTGCGCAGAATCTTTTTCTCTGCGATACCCCGTATAGGGATCGAGTTCGTGCTGACGGACGTGATCACGCTGCGCGCGTCGCTTGGGTATATTTGGTCTCCCTGGTCTGGGGCATGGGAACACTTCTCTGAGAGAATCTCCGGGCCGCCCAAGGATTTCAGCGGGGTTTTCGTGGAGTTCACAGTCTCCTACACTCTGAAGACGAGCGCTGGCTCTCACGATGGATTCTGATCCATCCCGTGGCGGTCTTGGCGTAGCGTTGTTGAATGCGGGCGAAGCGCAGGGCGACTTGATAGAGAAAGTCGTCGCGTCCCCTTAAGACGATGCCATCATGGCAGATCTCCAACGCGAGCGTGTTCGCATGAGCTATCTGCTTGAGAAATTGCTCCGCACCGAAGACAATAGGCTGGACGATGCCCGCTGCATCTAAGTGCGCTACGCGCTCATAGCCCGCGAAGAAATCCACATGGGGTGTATCTAAGATAACGCAGACATCGGCGTCGCTGTGTTGGTGATAATCGCCCTTGGCGAGCGAGCCGAAGAGGATCAAAGCCACCGGGTGCAACTGATCTTCAACACGCCGTAGGAAACTCTCTAGTGCTGCCACGTGCTTATATCCCGGCAATCTGCGCTTCCACGAAGTCCACGATATCGTGCGCACGGCGCACCGCCTCCTGGGCTGTAGGCTTATCATAATAATCCATCGGGGCTCCTTGAGCAAAGCCATTGGGATATCGCGTTGGTATATAATACCGATCCAGAAGACGAGCTGCCGCGAGAATCTTCCGCTGACGCACCCCTGCGGCTTTGAGCAATTGGAGCACGGAATGGCCCAGCTCAACGCGCCCTTGGCTCTCCAGCAAAGCTTTCGCAGCGAGTTCTGCTGCCTGTTGGGCAGCGAAGCAGGCGTCCTCATAAAACTGCCCCTGGATGGCCCACTGAGCCGACTCGAGCTTGCGCTTGGCTTGCCGCAGCCAGTCACGATGGCGTCTCATAAGCAGACTCCTACCGTCGCCCGATCAATTGCATAAACTCAGCCCGCGTGCGCGGATCGCGTCTGAAAATACCCTTCACGGCGCTGGTTACTAACCAGGCGTCTTTCTGAAGTTCTCGCATGGCCATACATAAGTGAAAGCCCTCGACGACGACGCCCACCCCTTTGGGTGCGAGCGCGCCCATCAAGAAATCAGCAATCTCTTCGCTCATGCGCTCTTGGAGTTGCAGCTTCTTCGAAAAATGCTCGACGATCTGGGGGATCTTGCTCATGCCGATCACCTTGCCGTTGGGGATGTAGCCGACGTGGGCCTTGCCAAAAAAGGGCAGGATATGATGCTCGCATAAACTGTAAAACAGAATATCTTTCACGACGATCATCTGGTCGTATTTCACGGGGAAGATCGCTTCAGCGATCAGTTCTTTGGGGTCTTGACGATACCCTTCCGTAAGCGACGCGATCATCTCGAGGAAGCGTCGTGGAGTCTCGATGAGACCCTCACGGTCGGGGTCTTCGCCGATATGGGCAAGCAGCCGACGAACGGACTCTGTAAGCTCGTTGTCTCTTCTCACATAATCACCCAGTAGTAAGCATAACACGGGGCAGATGCGCCAAGCAAATTGCTAGGCCCACCAGCACAATTCAGACGGTTCTTCTGGGAATGCTCTCAAAATAATCAAAAACGCGAGGGTCTTGACTTGCAGAGGGCCTCAACGCTATAATTCGCCCTAACGACAGGCCGTCGAGCGCTGTTAAGAGAGTAAGTTCGCCAAAACTGTGTGCTAGGAGGTGATCCACACGGAGCATAATGGGGGATTCCTGGTGTAGTTCTTTGTTGCGGCGCTCGACGGCGTACAACGCCAAAACTTTAGGGAGGTGCTTTTCACACTATGAAAGCTATCAAACGCCGCACGTTCTTGAAGGGGGTTGGCGTAGCCGTCGGCACAGCCACGCTGAGCGGTGTCCTGCGCGGGCCGATCTTCGCGCAGCCGCCCCCGGTAGTGACAATTGGGACGCTCTTGGACTCAACAGGGCCGTTGGCTGAATTCGGCCCGGCGGAGCGCAAGGGCGCTGACTTAGCTGCGAAGCACCTGAACGAAGCCGCTCAAGCAGTCCTCGGTGGCCCTATTGTCAGGCTCGTCCACGAGGACCCCGGATTCCCCAACTTCGCCCAAGTGGTGGATCGCGCCAAGAAGCTCGTCACGGTAGATAAAGCTGTCGGCTTAGTTGGGGGCCTGGCCAGCAGCGCCTCGCTCGCGATTGCCCGCGAGGTCTCTAAGCCCTTCAAAGTCCCGCAGATCTCGCCAGCTTCGACTTCACCCTTGCTGACGGTCGAGCCCGATGATGACTTTCTCTTCCGCTCGACGGCGTCCGATGCACTGCAAGGGGTCGTTCTCGCTATGCTCGCGGCGGGCGAGATCAAAGAAGCGCCAGTCAAATACAAGACGGCAGCGACGATGTACATCAACAACCCCTACGGGCAGGGCTTGAGCGATCGCTTTGCCAAGTCATTTGAGAAGCGCGGCGGCAAGGTCTTAGCCCAAGTGCCCCATGCTGAGGAGGTTGCTCCTAGCTACACTGCCGAGTTGCGCAAGGCATTGGAGGGCAAGCCCGATGTGCTTGTCGCGATCAGCTACCCCGGCCATGCCAACGTCTATCTCAAAGAAGCCGTCGAGGTTTTCAAGTACAAGAGCTTCTTGTTCGTGGACGGCACGAAGTCCGTGGACATGATCAAGGCCCTCGGCTTTGACATCTTGCACGGCTTCTATGGGACGGTGGCGGCCGCCGACCCGGAGAACCCCAGTGCTAAGAAGTTCGAAGAGGAGTTCAAGAAGGTCTACGGGGATATCCCACCGATCCCGTACATTGATACGACCTATGATGCCGTAGCAGCCCTGGGCTTAGCTGCAGCTAAGGCCATAGCTGAGGGCGTCAAAGAGATCACCGGTACAGTTGTGCGGGATAACCTACGCCCCGTGAGCAATCCGCCGGGCACAGCTGTCGGAGTTGCAGAGTTTGTTGCAGCTCTCACTGCGCTCAAAGGGAAGCAAGATATTAACTACGAGGGCGCAGGCAGCGCGCTGGACTTCGATGCCGCTGGCGACGTGGTCTCGCCCATCGAGATCTGGCAGTACAATAAAGACGCCCCGGGCGGCATCAAGACGATCACCCTGGTCAAGCAGATTCCACCAGAGTGATCTTCCCTAAATTCTGGGCCCTCACCCCTGACCCCTCTCCCGTAGTGACCTACGGGAGAGGGGTGCCCGCACGGGCGGGATGAGGGCCTTTTCCTTACCCCTCGTTTATCGCTGCCCCTTCTCTTCTGGGAGAATCCCCTGGGGCCGGAAGAGCAAGATCGCCAAGAGCAAAACCCCAACTAATAGATAGCGCACATAGAAGACTTGAGTCTTAAACTGAAAGGGCACTACAGCGTCACTCAAGAACGTCGTGCCCATCCAGATGGCCCACATCGCAAATGCCCCAAAGACCGCGCCCTTGTGATTGCCCGAACCGCCTGCCATCAGCATCACCCAGACCATGAACGTATAGCTCATCGGGTGAAACAGCCCAAAATCAATGGTGCTCACCGATGCTGTGAACAGGGCACCCCCGATCCCCATCACACATGCCCCTAAAATGAATGCTTGAAGCTTAAACGCGAAGACGTTCTTGCCGAACGCACTCGCAGCCGTTTCATCCTCACGGATCGCACGCAAGACCCGGCCCCACGGCGACC
>JBKBIX010000062.1:0-8088 GCA_046293845.1 Bipolaricaulia bacterium
ATATAGAGCTGAAGCGGAGATCTTCCAAGCGCTGGCCCATCCGGTGCGGTTGCAGCTCTTGGATTTTTTAGCTGAGGGGCCGCGCTGCGCCTGCGAGATCGAGCCGGAATTTCCGCTCGATCAATCCACGATCTCGCGACACTTGATCGCGCTGAAAAAAGCCGGGTTAGTGCAGGCCCGCCGCGAGGGCGTCCGAGTGATCTATGAGCTGAGCGACCGTCGCATTCGGAGAATCCGCGAGTTGGTTCAAAGTCTGATCGCTGATCAAGTGCGAGAGCACGTAACGGTCCTGGCCCAAGGAGGCTGACTTTTTTATGCTTTGGGAACTCATCCAAGCGGGGCTGCTCGCCCTGCAAGATTATATCGCTTTGCACGTCCTGACGTGCTTAATCCCGGCGTTTCTCTTAGCCGGCGCGATGGTCACGTTCGTCTCGAAAGAGACGATTATCTATTACTTAGGCGCAGCGGCGCAGAAACTCAAAGCCTTCGCGCTTGCTGCTGGGGGAAGCTTCTTCGTCGCAGCGTGTTCTTGTACGGTGATCCCCGTCAGCAGCGGGCTCTATTACGCTGGCGCGGCTATAGGCGCAGCGTTTATAGTGCTATGGGTCGCTCCGGCGGCCAATATCTTAGCGTTGACGTATACCGGTGCGATCTTGGGGGGCACAATGGTGCTCACACGAATTATTGCAGCACTCGTGATGGCGTTTATAGTTGGCTGGGTAATGACTGTGGTCTTTCGGCGTGAAGAGCAGACACGCGTGCAGCCCGTATCTGTGCTCAGCAATCCGGGGCACGCGGCGGCACCAACGCATCTGATGGGACGCTCCGATGTGATCTTATTACTATTGCTGGTGATCTCGCTGCTTGCGCCCAATTATCTGGTGCAGAAGGGGCCGTACTGGGCCAAGGTGCTTGTCTGGGGGATTGCGACTCTTATTGTCTTTGGCTATGCGTTCTGGGCCAAGCCCACAGCGGAATTGAAACGTTGGATGGGCGAGACGTGGTGGTTTGTACGCTTGATCTTCCCGCTCTTGTTAGTTGGGGTCTTCGTCGTCGGTGTGATCGGGAAGCTTTTGCCGGAAGAGTGGGTGCGGTCGGCGCTGGGCGGGTCGAGCTTGGGCGCGTCGTTTTTAGCGACGCTTATTGGGAGCGTCAGCTACTTTGCGACCATGACCGAGGCGCCGTTTGTGGACACGCTGATGAAGTTGGGGATGGGGCCGGGGCCGGCGTTAGCGCTTTTATTGACAGGGCCGGGGTTGAGTCTCCCGAACTGGCTAGCAATTGCACGGGTCTTCGGCGTGAAGAAAGCTATCGTTTACGTCGTGACGATTATTATCTTAGGGACGGTAGTCGGCTGGCTTGCAGGGAATTTTATCTTCTAAGAAAGGAGGAAGCAGCGATGAAGATCGAGATCTTAGGCAGCGGTTGTCCCAAGTGCTTCGAGACCGAGCGCAGGGTACAAAAAGTTGTTCAAGAACTGGGGGTGCAGGCTGAAATCGTGCACGTTTACGATATGATGGAGATCGCGCGCCGCCGGGTGATGTTCACTCCCGCTGTAGCCATTGACGGCGAGGTAAAGATCAGCGGGCATGTGCCTTCGGAAGAAGAACTGAAAGGCTTGCTCTCCCCTTTGAAGCGGGAGTAGTGATAGACTAAGATAGTGAGCGATGCTGCTCAAAGAATTTCTAAAAATTGAGACGTTCTTCCCGCCGTGTCACCCCGGCGAGATCGAGACCGTGACCGCTACAGCAGAGCTGAGCGACGACATCAGCCCCGCCTTCCCCTATCTGAACGCTATTCTCAAGGGCACGATCTACGACCAGACGCATCAGACCCTGAATTTTAAACTGGGCGGGCGCGGGGTCACCCTCCACCCTAAAAAAGTGATCGTCACGCGCTTGGAGAACCAAGAAGAAGCCGAGAAAGTTCTCGAACGCCTGAAGGATCTGATTAACAGGACGTATGAGCGCCGGGGCGAGATCGAGCCGAGCTACAAGAGCCGCGCCAAATTGACTGTTATCACGATTTATAAGCTCTTGCCCAAGACCAACTGTCGCGAATGCGGCGAGCCCACGTGCATGGCGTTTGCCACTAAGCTCGTCAACGAGTCAGTGAGGATCGAGCAGTGTCGGCCGCTCTTTCGTGAGGAGCACCGAGGGCAGCGCGAGCAGCTCCTGAAGATGCTAGATGAGGCTGGCTATGCCCGTTAGGGGCGCTATAAGGGAGAGGAATGCCCTTAACCAACCGGCACGTGGGACAGAGCAGCTCTTGCGGCGACTTCAAAATCTTGGCCACTAAGCGCGCCGGCCCTAGCTCTTGCCCACACCGGCTACAACGGAGCATCTGGTCTTCTACCAAGATCACTAGGGTTGGGAGCTGACGCTCCGGCTCGATGATCTTCTCAAGGTGCAGAGCTTTCTCTGGACAGATCAAGCACGTTTCGCACCCAGTACACCGCGTCGCATCGAAGACGAGCTGCAGACACTCAGGAGCCCCCGCAAGCGCGAGCGCCCCCTCAGGACAGCGATCCACACAGGCCCCACACAGTGTGCATCGCTGTGGGTCAACAGTGATCGTGCCCTCACCCTCTACTAGAGATTTCCATGGGGCTCTAAGAAACTCCCGACGACTCACAGATGAGGCCATCTCAGCCATCCTTGTGCTCCTCCAGTTCTACTAACGGGAAGAGCTTGGAGCACACCACAAAGAAGAGCACCCCGACTGCGTACACCCCCCCGACTATAGCGTACTCAACCCAGGTGGGACTGTACACCCCATGAGGGTACGGCAAGAGCGGGTGCAGCTCGGGCGGGATGACGATGTTGAAGCGCTCCGCTAGGACGCCCAGCACAACCAAGAAGGCCGCTATGCCCACGCGCGTGCTCGCCGCCCACCGAGGATGGGCCAAAATCACCAGAGCGATCACGAGCAGTGTCATCCACACCAAGGAGTACTCCACCCAGCTAGGGACAAGAGCTATGACGGGGAAGAAGCGCCCCAGCAGAGACGGCAAGGGCACGAGCGAGGAAATCGGTATCACCAGAAGAGCCGCGACGGCCCCGCCAGCCACGATCAGGCGCGCCGAGGGCTTGAGCAGAATCACCAGCGGGACTATCAAGCCGATGACCAAATTGAACCAGAAGATCGGGGCCCACTTGCCCACGATCATCTCCTCGAAGATCGCGATCTTGGTCGGCTCGGCGGCGAACGTCACCGTCAGAAGCTCCGCAAAGAGAAAGTACCCCAACACGGGAATGGCCAGCGCCAAGAGCTTTCCTAAGTCTTCGAGCAGCTCCTCTTTGATAGGCAGCTTGAGAATCCTCTTGACGAACGCTACGGTTAAGATGACCAGCGCCAGCCCTGAGACCGTCGCCGAGACCACAAAAAGAGGGCCAAGCAGGGCACTGTGCCAGCCCGGCTTGGCCTTCACCAGCCCCAATATCCACGCGGTCACCGAGTGCAACGCCACCGCCAGCGGCAACGCGATGACTGCTAGGGTCTTTAAAATCTTGTGATCCCGCGCTACCGCCTGGGGCGAGTCATCTGTGTACCCCAACGCCAGCACGCGATAGAGCCAGCGCCGCTTGGGAAAGAGCTTCATGCACTTCACTAAGTCCAAGCGAGTCCCAAAGTACCCGTAGGCCATGCTCGCTATCAGATAGGCGCTGATGACGATCACGTCCCACAAGAGCGGGGAGTTGAGCCGGCCATACCGTAAGAGATTGAATATTCTGTCGGGGCGCCCTAGATCAAGTGTGATAAAGAGAACCGCTAACAATAGACAGCTGATCGCCAAAAGCTCCGCGATGCGCGCGACAGACCTAAACTTCTCGATATTGAAGGCGTGCACGAGCGAAGCGACGATGACCCCACCGGCACTCAAGCCCACGAAGAAGACGAAGTTCACAATATAGAGCCCCCAGTAAGTGGGGGTGTTCATCCCTGTGACCCCCAGCCCGTAGCGGAGCTGCTGGGAGACGTAGACATAGACTGCCCAGACGATGAGCGCTAGCAGGGCCGAGACCCCAAGAAGATAACCAGGCCCGATGCGCACTAAGGGTCTTAGGTGCTCTTCTAGCTGTCGGATGCGTCGCATGGCTTACCCCCCTGACAGATAGTAGACTCGCGGCTCCGTACCCAGCTCCTCTAATAGTCGAAAAGCGCGTCGCGAGTGCGAGAGTTTATAGACGTGACTGGTCGGATCGTCAAGATCACCAAAGTAGATCGCTTTGGCCGGGCAAGTTTGGGCACAGGCAGTGATGTAGTCACCGTCGCGCACCTCGCGCCCCTCGGCCCGCGCTTTCTGTTTGGCTTTCTCCAATCGGTGGATACAAAAGGTGCACTTCTCGACTACCCCGATGGGCCGGACCTCCGGCCCCTGACGCCCGCCGGTGGGTGGCCGACGGGGGCTCTTATCGGGATTGTGCTGACGTTCCAAGGGCGTGGGCCAGCTGGGACGATACCAGTTGAAGAAGCGCGCCCCATACGGACACGCTACCATGCAATAGCGACAACCGATGCAGCGATCATAGTCTTGGACGACGAGCCCATCTTCGGCTTTCCAGGTGGCGCCCACGGGACAGACCTGCACGCACGGGGGATTATCGCAATGCATACACGGTCTGGGGATGAACTGCCCCCACACTCGCGGGTACTCGCCCTCAATGAGGGAGAGCAGCTGCATCCAGAAGATGGGTCGGTTCTTCTCAGATTCCTCCGGCCCAGCGAAAGGCACAGTGTTCTCCGCCCGGCAAGCTACCACGCAGGCCTGACAGGCCGTGCACTTGTCTAAATCGATGACCATGCCCCAGCGCGGCATAGCTCATCACTCACTCGCTTTCTGTGGCTTTGTAGACCCTAACGCGCGTAGAGAAGAACGCCGCGTTGCCCCCAAGATGGTCGTACTCGCGCGCCAGGATCTCGTTATGATTGGCCCCGTACCCCACAGCCCAGCGCCCGTAAGACTTGTGCCCTCGCTCAAAGGGCAGATTCACAACATCGGGCTTGGCTCCCGGATGGAGCTTGGCCCGCACCTTCACCCTTCCCAGAGGCGACTCCACCCAGACCCAATCGCCCTCAGCGATCCCTAGCTTCTTCGCCGTCTTGGGATTGATCTCTACCCAGCTCTCCCAGCGGCGGCCTACGTGTGTGCCCAGGATCTCTTGAACCCACGGGGAGTTAGCTCCGCGTCCCTCAGCGTGAGCCATCAACTTATACGTGTTCAGATATAACGGGTACTTGGTGGGGTCACCTACAAAACGTGGTTCCTCGTAGTGCGGCATGTAGACTTCGTCCCCGCGCGCCTCGATCTTCAAACCCTCTAAAACCTTCTCCAACGCCTCTTCTTCCGTGATGCCCTCCCTTTCGGCTTTCTTCTTTGCAAGCTCTTCCAGCTTGTGGGCCAGCGTCTGGGAGTAGAACTCAAATCTCTTGCTGGGGGTCTTGAAAACGCGCTCCCACTGCCCGAACGGATAGGGCGGGTCGGCCCAAAAGCCCATTTCTAAAAACTTCTGCCAGAACTCCTCAAAACTCCTCGCTTGGATATTGCCCCGCCCCGACTCAAACAGCCCCCGCACCCGAAACTGAATCACATCCACAAAGCTCTCCCACGGGAAGGACTCTTTCACCGTGCCCCCGATCCGATGGGCGAGTTCGATGAGGAGATCGCCTGCGTTTTTGGTGTCGTAGAGCGGTGGGACCACCGGCTGGCGAATGCTGACTACCGGATACCCCAAGCTGGGGTAGATCACGTCGTCGTGCCAGCGCTCCAGATAGACGTGATCAGGCAGAATTAAGTCGGCAAACATTGAGCTATCATCGAGGAAGGGCGAGAAGCTCACGATGAACGGGATCTTCTCGAAAGCTTTATAGTACTTGAGAGCGTCGGGGCTGGAGAAGGCCGGGTTGGTGTAATAGAGCATCAATGTGTCAATCGCGTAGGGGTCCTCGTTTACGATGAAATCGGGCAGCGCGGCGTAGACGTTGGCCGCCAGAGGGAATTCTTCTGTGCCCGCGTGGTCAATGCGTGTCTTTTTCAGGCCCTCTTGAGCGATCTCATCGAGGACGACCTGGGGCCACGGCGTGAGCGGCGGGTCGATCTGGACTAAAACTCCACCGGGGACGTCGAGGCTGCCCACCAAGGCGTTGAGCGCATGGATCGCCATATAGGCATAGATTCCGTTGGTCTGCATCATAGCTCCGCGCTGGCCCGCGGCGATCTGCGGCGGCGTGGTGGCAAACTCCCGCGCAATTCGCACAATCGTCTCTTCGGGAACGCCTGTGATCTGGGAAGCCCACGCTGGGGTGTACCGTGCTATCAGCGTCTTGAAGCCTCGATGCGGGATGCCGTCCTTGTCTACCCAATCGTCAAACCCGAAGGTGTGCTCCTCTATAAACTCTTTATTATACAGCCCCTCGTTGACGATGACGTGGGCAATGGCTAGAGCGAGAGCGCCGTCGGTGCCGGGGTTGATGGGAATCCACTCGTCGGCCTTGGCAGCCGTCACCGAGAAACGGGTCTCGATCTGGACGATCTTGGCGCGTACCGGCCGGCCTCTTCTCATGTGCCCGAAGGCTCTGAGCAGTCTGACCGTAGGCCGCCAGGCTTCAACAAAGCCCGCGCCAAAGCTGAGCAGATAATTACAGTTGTCCCAGTCGTAGGCGGCGTAGTGCTTGAAGCCCTGCGTGAGATAGTGGGCGATCTTCGCCCCATCGGAGCAGATGCTGGAGTGATTGACGTGATTGGGGGAGCCGAAGGCCGCTAAGAATCTATCAAGAAGCGCCCCCATTTGACCACGGTTGCGGCCCGACATAATGACGAGCTTGTGGGGCTCGCCCTGGTTGCGCAGCTTCTTCAAGCGCTCGGCTACGATCTGCAGAGCCTCATCCCAGTTGATCGGCTCCCACTTGCCCTCGCCTCGCTTGCCGACGCGGCGCAAGGGGCCCTGCAGCCGATCCGGATCGTATAGGATCTGTAACCCAATATGCCCTTTGGGACAGAGCCCCCCTTGGTTGATGGGATGGTGTGGGTTGCCCTCGATCTTGACAGCGCGCTCACCCAAGCCGTCTTGGACGACCCTCACCATGATCCCGCAGCCCGCGGGGCATTGCAGACAGACGCTCTTCACCCAGCGCTCTTTTACGGGAGCTGGAGCCGGAATGGCAGGTTGGCCCTTACTTCCCAAGAGCCCGCGCACAGTGAGGACCGCAGCACCGCCGGCCGCTGCGAGCTTGAGAAAATCCCGCCGTCGAAGCTTGGATCTCATCTCGTCTCCTTCTCAAAAGTATAATACCGGCACGTGCCGGCCTTTCCTATGATCAGTGACAGTTAAAAAACTGATATAAATCAAGGAAGATGGGTGCGGCTTCGAAGCTTATCAGATCGCCCGCAGCGAGTAGGAGGAGCTTTACGATTCGAGTTCCCCAAGCTCGCCGATCTCCTTGAGATACTCGAAGACCTTCTGGGCTTCGGCCTCGTCGAGCTTGCTGATAGCAAAGCCGACATGCACGATGACGTAATCCCCGACTTGTGCTTCGGGAACATAGGCGAGATTGACTTCTTTCACAATGCCCCCAAAGCTGACCTTCCCCGTGCGGAGGATCGGGTTGTCGCTCTCGGTGATACTTATGAGCTTTCCTGGGACGGCAAGGCACATTGCTCTCACTCCTTAACGTGTGACGCGGCGACGATCTGGCCCAGCGCGATCCCACCGTCGTTGGGCGGAATTCTCTGGTGCCAATAGACGCGAAAGCCCTCCTCACGCAGCCGCGCGATCGCCCGCTCCGTCAGATATTTGTTCTGAAAGCACCCCCCAGTCAGCACAACTCGCTCTTCTCCGACGTGTCGCGCCACGGCAACGATCATCTCGACTAGAGTATTATGGAACTTCGCTGATATCTTATCTATTGAAATACCAAGGTGCACGTCGCTTATAATATTTAAAAGCATCGGCCCCCAGTTAAGCGTCTCTTGCGAGAGAGCAAACTCATAGCTCTCGTTCGTCTCG
Source organism: Bipolaricaulia bacterium (assembly GCA_046293845.1). Lineage (GTDB taxonomy): Bacteria > Bipolaricaulota > Bipolaricaulia > RBG-16-55-9 > DRXL01 > JANXCC01. The sequence continues at coordinate 8,007 of JBKBIX010000062.1, forward strand.
ACCCCGTCCCTCGCGAACTCGAGCTCCATAGCTGATTGCCCCTCAAAACGACTGATCTGTCTCAGCCCGACTAAAGAAGCGA
>JBKBIX010000063.1:0-7998 GCA_046293845.1 Bipolaricaulia bacterium
GTGCAAGAGATGCGCGACTACTTCCGAGAGCGAGCCGTCGCCCGACCACGCCCGCTCCAGCAGCGCGTAGTCGAACTCTTGCCCCAAGACTGCTGCGAGCTCTAAGCACCGGCGCTCTTGGCCGTCAAGCGTGGCGAGCCGATGGCGGATCGCCTGGTGCACGTCCGAGGGGATGAAGAGCTTGCTATAATCGGCGCTCAGCTCGCGCACCGTGAGCACCCAGCGGTCGTGGTGATATTGCAAGACGCCCGAGTGGATGAGATTTGTGAGCACGGTCGCGATGAAGAACGGGTTCCCTTGGGTTTCGCGATAGAGCCGGTGGGCAAGGTGAGAAGCTGTGATGCGGGCTTGATGGAGCAGGCGCTCAACTTCGGAGAGCGAGAGGCGCTCTAGGGGAAGAATCGCTCCGACGGAGCGGGCGCGCTCGTGCAGCGCGGCCAGCTCCGGCGAGATTTCTTCGGCGCGATAGCAGCCCACGAAGAGCATCTTCGCGTGAGCCCTTCGGGTGAGCAGATAGCCCAGAAACTCCAGGGTTGAGGGATCGGCCCAGTGCAGGTCATCGAGGAAGAGCACGAGAGGCTTCGATGAGGCAAGCGCCCCGAAGAGCTGCGCCAACCCCTCCCAAAGGCGCAGGCGGACTTGCTGGGGAGGCAGCTCCGGCAGATGGGGCAGCTCCGGCCGGAGGGCGCGCAGCTCCGGCACGATCTCAGCAACAGAAACAAGCGCTGTAGATGAGAGCGTGCGCAGCCGAGTGCGGGAAAGCTCTGGCAGTTTCAGCTCTAGAGCGCGCCGCACCGGAGAGTACGCGACGGTGCGAGCTGTCTCGTCTGCTCTGCCCAAGAGCACAGTCAGCCTTGAAAAGTCTCTTACCGAAGCGAGAAACTCCTGGACGAGACGCGTCTTCCCCACCCCTGACTCGCCCGCGATCAGCACGCCCGTACTGTACCCGGCGCAAGCCCGCACAAAATGAGAGTGCAGAATAGCCAGCTCGCGCTCCCGCCCCACCCAGGGCAGCGGCCCCAATAACTGGGGCTTGTGGCGTCGGCGCTTGGGGATCTTTAAGAGACGCTTGTCACACTCCGTAAGCAGGGCGCACGCTTGGCGATAGCGCTCGCGCCATCGCTCTCGGGGCGCGATGGCCCATTCGGCGTAAGGCTCTTCTGCAAGAAAGTCTCCGCGATAGAGCTGGACTGCTCGCTCGAGCACGGCTCTCGCTTCGGCGCAGCGCCCCTGCTGGGCGAGCGCGCGCCCACGCTCACACTGCTTCGCAAACTCTTCTATGTCTATCCAAGCAGCAGGGTCTTGGATGAAGCAATAGCCGTGTGCTTCCGTGCGGATACACTGCGCTAGCACGGGATGGAGCTGGCGCAGCTCGGCGATGCGCCTTCGTAAGTTGGCTTGAGCACGCTCAAGGGTTGTCCTGCGGGATTCCAAGTCTTCAGCCCACAGGTGCTCTATAAGCTCATCTCTAGAGAAAGACCGCCCGCGCGTGCTAGCCAAGAGCGCGAGCAGTTCCTTCGCCTTGGAGCTATATAAATAGAAGCTCTCACCTGAGGCCACGTCAGAGATCTCCAGCGGCCCCAGCAGCCGCAGCCGCAGTTGAGCAGCCAGACCCTCCGCCATGACAGCGCCCTCCCCCACGAGCTGACACTTATTATAGCACCTTTGGCTCAGAGTCTGACAACCTGCCACACTAGAGCGAGCATCCCCAGAATAAGACAATAGAGCGCAAAGGGCGTCAAGCGCCGCTCGCGCAGGAATTTCATCAGAAAGCGAATCGCAACAACTCCAGAAAGAAACGCGACTATCGTTCCAGCCAGATAGCTGCCCCACAGAGCGCTATGCGCCCCAGGATCGGAGAGCGCCTCGCCGAGCTTCAAGAGCGTCGCGCCGAGAATCGCGGGGATGAAGAGCAAGAACGAGAACTCCGCCGCGTCAGTGCGGCGCAGCCCCAAGAAGAGCCCCATTGCGATCGTGCTCCCACTCCGCGAAATGCCCGGAAGCACAGCAATCCCCTGCGCCAGCCCTACCCAGAGCGCCTCACGCCAGCTGAGCTGCTCTAGTGACTTTGCGCTCGCGCTCCCACGACGCTCGACGAAGAAGAGCGCACCTGCGGTGACGAGCAGCCCCAGCCCCACCGCCCAGCTGCGCACAAACGCCGCTTCAGCGACAGAATCAAGTGCAAGCCCTAAAATCCCCGTCGGGATCGAACCAACAATCAGCATCCCCACGAGTCTGAGATCTTCTCCCCTGCGAAATGGCGCGAGCACCAACCGAGCGATTCTGTAGCGAAAGACCCACAACACCGAGAGCACCGTGCCAAAGTGCACGAAGATATCGAAGACGATCCCCGGCTTTTGCACGTGAAAAAGCTGTTCGGCCAGCGCCAAGTGCCCCGAGCTGCTGATGGGCAGAAACTCCGTCAGCCCTTGCAACAACCCTAAGAGAAGAAACGGCAGCATCGCTCATCTTACCCAGAGACTAGCCTGCGCTCAAGCGACGTGCTATAATGCAGACAAGAAGACTCTGGAATTCTTACCCTCACCTCAGCATGGGGTGAGGGGGAGGTATTCATGAGCAGCTATCTCTTTACATCGGAATCCGTAGCCGAAGGCCACCCCGATAAGATGTGCGATGCCATCTCGGATGCGATCGTGGATGCCGTGCTCGCCCAAGACCCCCAAGCCCGCGTGGCCTGCGAGACGTTCGCCACCAACGGGCTGGTCCTAGTCGCCGGGGAGATCACCACGACGGCGCGCGTCGACTACGCCAAGATCACTCGTGACACTATCAGAAGGATCGGCTACGACAAGCCCGACTACGGCTTCGACGCCGATCACTGCGGGGTGCTCGTCTCTATTCATGAGCAGTCGCCCGACATCGCCCAAGCTGTCATCAAAAAATCTTCCGAAGACCCCTATGACGCCATCGGCGCGGGCGACCAAGGGATCATGTACGGCTATGCGTGTCGAGAGACTCCAGAGCTGATGCCGCTCCCGATTATTCTTGCTCACGCGTTGGTGCGCAGGCTCGCCGAGCTGCGCCGCAGCAAGAAGCTCTCGTATCTGCGTCCCGATGGCAAATCCCAAGTGACCATCGAGTACGATGAGAAGGGCCATCCGGTGCGGGCGCACACGGTCGTGCTCTCGGCGCAGCATGACCCAGATGTCTCGCAAGACCAGATCCGCCGCGACTTGATTGAACATATCATCCGCCCTGTCCTAGGGAAATGGCTCGATGCGAAGACTGTTATTCTCGTGAACCCGTCGGGGCGGTTTGAGGTGGGCGGCCCCTGCGGCGATACGGGCATGACCGGGCGCAAGATCGAAGTCGATACCTACGGGGGCTACGGCAGCCACGGCGGCGGCGCGTTTTCTGGGAAAGACCCAACGAAAGTAGACCGTTCAGCGAGCTACTACGCGCGCTACGTCGCGAAAAACATCGTCGCTGCGGGACTAGCAACCGAGTGCGAAGTCCAAGTCGCCTATGCTATTGGGCAAGCCCGCCCTCTCGCTATCACGATCGACACATTCGGGAGTGGTAAGCTCTCCAACGGCGAGCTTGCCGAGCTCATCCAAGAGCATTTTGACTTCCGCCCCGCTGCAATCATCGAGAGATTAAATCTGCGTCGACCTATCTATGCGCCGTTGGCGGCGTATGGGCACTTTGGCCGGAGCGATCTCGATCTCCCGTGGGAGCGCACCGACAAGGCCGAAGCGTTGCGCAAAGCTGCGGGCTGCTAACCCCAGCGTGATACCAATTACATTGCTCGCCGGGTTCTGTGTGCTATAATGCTCTCAGAGCGAGATCAGTGAAGGAGGCTGTCGTATGAGGCGCACAAGCGCGAAGATACTTCTCGTGAGTATAGGGTTGCTGAGTCTCTTTGTGACCACGCCCCACGCCCAAAATAACGTCACAGTTCAGCTTGTAATCATCATGGATGGCTCAGGGAGCATCTCGAACGCAGACTTTCTTACCATGATCAACGGGATCGCCAACGCTATCTCTGACCCTGCCATCGTGCCCCAGAACGGCACAGTTGAGTTCGGTCTGGTGCAGTTTAGCGGCAATGTGACAGACCAAACGACAAGGATACCCGGTGCGCGTGTCGAGGTCCCCATGACGGTCATCACGGCGCAAAGTATTGGTGAGATTACAACCAACGTGAAAGCCATTATAAAAGGCGGCGGCTTCACGCCGATGGTCTCTGGAATTCGTCTTGCTGCTACGCTCATTACGGGCAACAAAGCCCGCCCTGGAGCGCGCCAGGTCTTCAACGTCATCTCTGACGGTCAGCCCAATCTCCCATCTCCCCCCTCAGAAGCTGTAAAACAAACACTCGAAGCCCGCGATGAAGCTGTAAAAGCCGGGCTTGATCAGCTCGATGCTGAGGGCATCGGCACTGTGGAGCAAGAGCCCGAATTTAAAGACTTTCTACTGCAATTAGTTTGGCCGCAACCGGGCAAGATTGCTCCGCCCTTCCCACCTGGTCACCAGAACGGCTTCGTGATCATCGTCAAGACCTTCGCGGATTTGGAGAACGCACTTAGACAGAAGCTGGTCGCTGCAATCAACGAGCCCCCGGTGGCTGACCCCGGCCCAATCCCCGATGGCAAACCTGATACCGAACCGTACAAGTGCAACACCGGCCAGACGATTACGCTCGATGGCTCCGGCTCATTCGATCCCGATGGGCAGATCAAAACATACGAGTGGGATTTCAACGGCGACGGCAAGCCCGATGCCACAGGGCCCAAGGTCAGCTTTACCTGTCCCACAACGCCGGGGAGCGTCACGATCAAGCTCACCGTCACCGACAGCGCAGGAACGACAGCGACAGCCCAACAGACGATCACCGTAACGCAAGCTCCACCGCCCCCACCGCCCAATCAGCCGCCCACAGCTCAGTGTGGCACCGTCCCAGCAGAAGTCCTCGTCGGCCAAACTGTCCAACTCGACGGCTCTGGCTCGTCTGATCCTGAAGGCAAAACTTTAACGTATCTGTGGGCGTTCATCACCAAGCCCACCGACAGCCAAGCGACAATCGCAGACCCCACAGCTGCCGTCACGTCGTTCAAAGTTGACAAAGAAGGCGCGTACTCCGTCAGATTAACTGTTAAAGACCCCGAGGGCGCAAGCGCCTCGTGCACTGTATCTGTCACGGCGAAGAAGCTCACCCCTGGAGGCCGCGATGAGCTCGGCGCGATGAAACGCGATGTCATCGAGCACGGGCGCACATTAAGTCTCTCTCAGCCCCTTGAAGACCTGCGATTGGCTCTCAATTTGATCAACAGCTTCGGCGCACACGAACGGGTTCGCCAGCTCATCAGTCAGACCCAAGAGACTGTGAATGAGCTGCTCGTCTCCCTCGCTGATACCCGCTTCTTGATGGAATCTTTAGCGGGGCGGGCCGAAGGGGTGCGCTTCCAAGTCGACGCTTTTGTCGAGACCAATACGATCAGCACCGAGCGTGCCAATCGCATTCATAAGACAATTGATGCGCTCATCGAGTTCACCGAGAACTCCGGGGACCAACTCGATGAGATCGAAACTCTCATCACCGATGCGCTTGAACTGTTAGCAGAAGCCGAAGCCAGCCTCTCGGGATTGAGCTCACTGGCCGTGGAGCCAAGCCCCATCGAGGCGATGTCGCCCGCAGAGCTGATCCGCAGCGCCCGCGATAAGCTTCTAACAGCGTTTGCGCAGTGGCGCGCCCTGCTCAATGGGGCTATCACGCACATTGATAAGATCTCCTCACAGATGCGCGCCGCGCTGAAGCTCGCCATACGACGCAATCGCTTCCGGCTCGTCAAACCCCAAGAGTTCATCGAGCTGAAAGCTCGAGAACAGAGTGTGCGCTTCGCGCCCACAGAGCTGCGCTGGAGCGTGCAGAACTGTCACGGGTGCTCCCTGAAAGTGACTGTATACGGCTTAGATGGGCGCCAGATCACAACCCAAGAGAGCGCCGGGCCGATCCTCACGCTCCAGTGGGCACGCACCCCAGCTAATGGGCTCTATTGGTACGTGCTCATCATTACCAGACCCGATGGGCAGCAGACCCGACTGTTGAGCAAGTTCGTGCTGGTGCGCTAAATGGCCCTCACCCCACCCCCTCTCCCGTAGCTTAGCTACGGGAGAGGGGCTTTTTCTTTTCACGAAATTTTCACCTTCTCAGCACAGACTCTGCACCCTTCATCGGCTATACTCAGTTCAGTTAGAGGACCAAGGAGGGAATAGCGATGAAGACGCTCTCACGATCTCGGCAGGTCGCGCTCGCCAGCACCGCACTCTTGACAGTCTTTACCGCGCTCGCTGCGTTTATCTCAATAATCCAGTTGACCCTTCGATAGGCTCCAATCGTGGGGTGCAGGCCCGCCCGGCAGGGGCCTCCCCTGCCGGGCCCTCCTTTTTTGTTTGGCTTGCTCACAGTTCCACCGAGCGCGTAGCGATCTTCTCTAAAATTTTCTGAATGACCTCAGCGAGGGGCTTTGCCCCTAAGTCCTGCCCCGTTCTCAAGCGCACCGCGACTTGTTCGTTCTGCGCTTCGCGCTCGCCCACGATCAGCATGTACGGGACCTTCTGAGACTGATGGTGCCGAATACGATAATTCAGCGTATGGCTGCTGCCGTCAAGCTCCGCACGGATGTTGGCATCTCTTAGTCTCTGTAAGGCTTTTTGAGCGTACTCGTGCTGGCGATCGGTGATGGGCAGGACCACAGCCTGCACCGGTGCCAGCCACACCGGAAACGCCCCAGCATAATGCTCGATCAGGAAGCCGATCAAGCGCTCGTGAGTGCCCAGCGGAGCGCGATGGATACAGATGGGCGTCTCATCTTGCCCCTGTGCGTTCTTATAGACCAACCCGAAGCGCCGCGGCACGGCGAAGTCGACTTGGTTGGTCGCTAGGGTAAACTCGCGCCCGATGGCACTCCAGACCTGCACGTCGATCTTGGGGCCATAGAACGCTGCCTCACCAGCGACTTCGACATAATTAATGCCACCGTTCTTGAGCGCCCGACGCACCATCTCTTCCGTTTGCTTCCACAGTTCAGGTTCGTTGACGTACTTTTTGCCCAGCTCCTTGGGATCATGCGTGCTGAAACGCATCAGATATTTTTCGATCCCAAAGAGCTTGAAGTAATTCAGATACATCTGGCAGACGGCCAAAAACTCGCTTTCGAACTGCTCAAGCGAACAATAGATATGGGCGTCATTCATCTGCATCGAGCGCACGCGCATCAGCCCAAACAACTCGCCCGACTTTTCGTAGCGATAGCACGTGCCGTATTCAGCAAGCCGTAACGGGAGATCGCGATAACTTCTGGGGAGTGCTGCGAAGATCTTATGATGGTGCGGGCAGTTCATGGGTTTGAGATAGTACTTGACGCCCTCTAGCTCCATGGGCGGGTACATGGACTCTTGATAGTACGGCAGATGCCCGCTGCGCAGATACATTGATTCTTTGCAGATATGCGGCGTGCGGACTCTGAGATACCCCGCCTTCGCTTCGGTCTCTTTAGCTAATTTCTCTAACTCTTCGATGATGATCGCGCCCTTGGGCAGCCACAGGGGCAGCCCTGGCCCCACCTCGTCATCGAAGAAGAAGATCTCGAGCTCCTTACCGAGCTTTCTGTGATCGCGCTTCTTCGCTTCTTCGAGCATCTGCAGATGCTTTTCTAATGCTTCTTTGGTAGCGAACGCCGTCCCGTAGATGCGCTGGAGCATCTTATTTCTCTCGTCGCCGCGCCAGTACGCTCCCGCGACGCTCAAGAGCTTAAAGTGCTTCACTTGTCCGGTGCTCAGCATGTGCGGGCCACGGCATAAATCTAGAAAATCCCCGTCGCGATAGAACGAGACTCGCTCGTCGGGGATTTCGTCCAGCAGTTCGAGCTTGTACGGCTCGTCCTTGACCAACTGTCGCGCCTCGTCCTTGGAGACCTCGAGCCTCTCGAACTTATAATTTTCTTTGACGATCTTCTTCATCTCGGCTTCGATCTT
>JBKBIX010000064.1:0-7732 GCA_046293845.1 Bipolaricaulia bacterium
TGCCCAAGATCATAGAAAAGCTTCGGGAAGTGGGGGCGATCTGAGTATGATCTTAGCGATCCTCGAAACAGTCAAGCAAGCTCTCTCGGAAGCGTCTTTAGAGACCCTAACAGCAGCACGCGATATAGCGCAGAAGACCAACGACTCTGTGACGGCTCTCTTGATTGGGAAGGGGGTGCAGGCGCTCGCGCCCACCCTCACAGGCGTTCAGACGGCGCTCGTCGCAGAAGACCCACGGCTCGACAGCTACGTTCCCGAGGCGTTTGCGAGAATCGTTTCTGACGCGATCATGCAAAAGTCTCCGAAGATCGTCTTAGCTCCGGGAACAGAGTCGGGGAACGATCTGATGGCGCGCGTCGCGGCGCGGCTCACTCTTGGGCTAGCCACAAACTGTACGGAGTTTTCCGTGGAAAACGGTCTTCTCAAGAGGGTGACGCGCCTCAACTGGGGCGGCAGCTTATTAGAAGAACTCGAGATTCTCAGCAGCCCCATGCTGTTGACGCTTGCGCCCCATGCGATCCCTGCTCAGAGCGCCAACGGCTCTGCACCCACCATCGAGACGCTCTCGGTGACGCTGAGCGAGAAGGAGTTTCGCGTGCGCGTGAAGGAGCTTATCCCCACTGAGAAGAGGGGCATCTCGCTCACTGAAGCGAAGATAGTTATTGGCGGTGGGCGGGGCATGGGCAGCGCCGAGGCGTTCAAGATGCTGGAAGAGCTCGCGGGGCTGCTCGGCAACGCGGCCGTCGGTGCGACGCGCGTCGCTACCAATAACAATTGGCGGCCACACTCGGATCAGATCGGCCAGACGGGTGCCCAGATCGCCCCAGATCTCTATATCGCGTGCGGGATCTCCGGGGCGATCCAGCACATGGTCGGCTGCAAGAATTCTAAGAAAATTCTGGCGATCAACAAAGACCCCGAAGCGCCGATCTTCCAGCGCGCTGACTACGGCGTCATCGGCGATCTCCATCAGATCGTCCCCGCGTTGATCGCTGAGCTGAAGCGACTGAAAGGGGCTTGAACCAAAAATTCACCTTCTTTGTATTGACAAGGCCGGGGCTGGCGTTTATATTTATAGAGCACTCGAAAAAGAGGAGGCTGTATATTATGCGTCTGGGGGCAGTCGTTTTGATGGGGATCCTTCTCGCGGGTATGGGGGTTGTGGGGCAGTCAGGGCTGCCAGATCTCACCGTCAAGCTCGTGAAGATCTCGCCAAGCGATCTCGAAGAGGGGCAAGCGGCTCTCATCCGGGCGATTATCGTCAATCAGGGTCAGGGCGATGCCGTGGATGCGTTCGATGTCGTCTTCGAACTCGATGGGCAGGAGCTGACGACGCGCTCGCTCTTTGGGCTCAGAAAAGACAAATCCAGCGAGATCCAAATCCCTTGGCACGCTGCACTAGGGGCTCATACGCTGACGGTCTCCGTGGACGCGCCCTTCAGCAGGATTCGGGAGTCCAGCGAGTCCAATAACAAGCTCTCGCTGCAGTTTACGGTCTCGCCCGTGGCGGGCGTGCGCTCGTTCAGCTTAGATGTAGTCAAGCTCTTTGGGCGCGCGCTGGGCGCTGCCGGAGCAGCGTTGCATTTCCAGCTGACCGATAGCGTCTTCACCTCGCTGGATAACGCCGTGCGGGCGATCAATACCGCAGCAGCAGCCCTGCGCGATGTCTCTCTAGAGTTGCCCCTGGTGCGCCAACTCGTGCCTCCCGCCTTTGCTCACGATGCCCTCTACAAAGACGCCGAAGCGATGGTCACCCTCTTCGAGGCCATAGCCGAGTCGTTCGAGCGTATTGCCGTGATGCTCAGCATTGGCAACTTCGATGCCGTCCTTGAGAACGCATATCTGCTGCGCCAGAGGCTCATCGAGCTCTCCCAGAAGACCCTTGAGGGGACAAGCTTTGCCCCGATGCAGGCAGCTGTCGCCCAATTCGATAGAGTGATCGCGCTGGCCAAAGAGCTGCGCGACTTATTGAAGGGTGCACAAGGGCGCTCACAATACCAAGTCGCCGTCGAATTGTTCAATGCGTTTATGGCTTTTGGGGAGGAGCTTATGGCATGCGCGCGGGCGATAGTGCAGCGTGCGCAGGAGAGCGCGGCGCGCTTCTACAATGGAGACGAGCTGGTCAACGGTGCGTACTCCACCAGACGGCCGCTGCTGATCCAATGGGCCGGCGTGATGCTCCTGCGCTTGGAACTGTATGATCTGACGAGCGGGGCGCTCGTCTTCAGAAGTGAAGAGCTTGGCCCCGTTCTTGAGCTGACGACCAACGGCGCGCTCGTCACGGGGACGTACGGGTATAGATTAGTGGGCATAACCAAGCAAGGCGCACGCCGCGTTGAGATCGGGCGGTTGCTGGTCAAGCAGTTCAGCAGCATTCCTCCTCTGGGGAGGCAGAATGCACCTATGGGCATGTCTGGGCATTAGCCTGGCGATCAGCGTTCAGCCTTACTCTCTCAGCTTGGAAGCTGCGAGCTGCCCGCTCACAGCTATAGCGAGTGTACAGCTAGAAGTCTTCGATCTTTCGGGAAGAAGGGTCTTTTCGAGCGGGCCCGTGCCGGGAGCCACATATAAATGGTATCTGCAGCGCGATGATGGCCGTCCTGTCGCCAACGGGGTCTATCTGTATCTCTTCTTCACCCGGACGGCTGAGGGCATAGAAGTCCACAGCTCCGTGGGCAAGCTCGCAGTGCGGCGCTAGGGACTATTGACTTTCTCCAATAATCTTCTATAATCAAGGCGACAAGGTGAGATGGACGAAGTCTCTATAGAGCTCAGAGGGATCTCGAAGCGCTTCGGCCAGACGCTCGCGGTAGATCGGGTGACCCTGCAGATCTACAAAGGCGAGTTCTTTTCACTGCTGGGGCCTAGCGGCTGCGGAAAGACGACCACCCTGCGGATCATCGCGGGGTTTGAGCGCCCTGACTCCGGCGAACTTTTCATCAATGGCCAGCACGTTACCAACGCTCCCCCACAAGGGCGCGATCTCAATATAGTCTTCCAAAACTACGCGCTCTTCCCCCATCTGACAGTGGAGCAGAACGTCGCGTTCGGCTTGGAGATGCAAAGGCTCCCACGCGCTCTTATTCGGGAGCGCGTCGGCAGGGCGTTAGAGCGTGTGCGCTTAAGCGGACTAGGTGCGCGATGGCCCCACCAGCTCTCCGGCGGACAGCAGCAGCGCGTGGCCTTAGCGCGCGCTATTGTGACTGAGCCGTCGGTCTTGCTCTTAGACGAGCCCCTAGGCGCGCTCGATCTGAAGCTCCGCCAGGAGATGCAGCTCTTTCTCAAGAGACTCCAGCGCGAGCTGAAGATCACCTTTCTGTATGTGACCCACGACCAAGAAGAAGCTCTCAAAATGTCCGATCGCGTGGCGGTCATGCACTGCGGGCGCGTGCTCCAGGTCGGCACACCCCAAGAGATCTACGAGCGCCCCGCGACGCGCTTCGTCGCTGATTTTATTGGGGAGAGCAACTTCTTCGAGGGCCGAGTCGTCCATACCGCCGGCACGCGTGCCCTCGTACAAATCGGTACACTCCGGACGAATGTTTTCACTGACTCTCCATTGCAGGTCAATCAACGCGTCACGCTGGCGCTGCGCCCGGAACGAATTCAGCTCTGCTTCCCTGACGAGGGCAACGGCACGTGGACAGGGCTGGTTGAAGAGCTCCTCTACGCTGGGAAAGAGATCCAGTATCGTGTGCGCGTCTCCCCAGAGATCATACTGACAGTCAGCAGCCCCGCTGCTAACGGTATCACCGTTGGGGAGCGCGTTGGCCTGACGTGGGACCCCCAGAGTCTCCGTCCCATCGAAGAGCACTCGGCATGAACGTGCGCGCCCTGCTCTGGCCGGGACTCGTGTGGCTGCTGGCCTTCTTTGCTGCTCCCCTGGGGATCATCCTGCTGATCAGCCTAGCCCAGCGCACTCCCGATGGCATGATCCAGTGGGGGTTCAGCCTTGACAATTATTTGCGATTGCTTGATCCACTCTATTGGACAGGGCCATTGGGGAATTCGCTCGTGCTGGCGGCGCTCACGACGATAATCTCTCTTCTGCTTGGGTATCCCGTGGCGTACTCTATAGCGCGGCGCTCCGGCCCAGTGAAAAATTTCCTGCTCTTCCTCGTCATACTTCCGTTCTTCACGAACTTCCTCGTGCGCATCTACGCGTGGTTTATCCTGTTGCGTCCGGAGGGCTGGATCGCGTGGGTGCTGCGCGCGCTCGGGCTTGATCTGGCACTGTTGGGGTCGCCCCTGGGGGTGCTGATCGGCTTGATCTATGGGTACCTGCCGTTTATGATCTTGCCCCTGTATGCGACGCTGGAGCGTTTAGATTTCTCGCTTGTCGAGGCGGCGCATGACTTGGGAGCCTCGCGCTGGCAGAGCTTTTGGAGAATCATCTTCCCGTTGAGCCGCCCAGGGGTGATCGCCGGCTCTGTCTTAGTCTTTATTCCCGTGTTGGGGGAATTTATCACACCCAAGCTCTTGGGTGGGGGCAAGGTCCCGATGTTTGGCGTGCTCATTGAAGAGAAGTTCTTGGGGCGAGTGCCCGACTGGCCAGTCGGCGCGGCCATGGCTATAACTCTGATGGGCTTGGTCTTGCTCGTCTTAGCAAGATTCTTCCATCAGGTGAAGGAGTCGCGATGGGTCGGCTAACGCGCTTTTCTGATAGAATCATCACATGGGCGATCGCGCTCGATACGCTGCTCGTGTATATCTTTCTCTATCTGCCCATCGGTGTCTTAGTATTATACAGTTTCAGTGCGAGCCGCTATGCGCTGGTGTGGGGCGGGTTCTCGCTGGAGGCGTATAGAAAGCTTTTGACCGACCCAGAGATCGCTGCCGCGCTTGTGAATAGTATAGTCGTCGCCGTGAGTGCGACGGCCATGGCGACGGTATTGGGAACGGCGCTGGCGGTGGCGCTCGAGCGGGGGCGTCTTTGGTGGAGAGGAGGCATTGAGGCGTTCGTCTATCTGCCCATTGTGATCCCGGAGATCGTGATGGCCGTGGGGCTGTTGCTCTTCTTTGCGCAGGTGGTGCGGCCCGTGTTGGGCATCAGCCCGCTGCCCGCGGTGATCGCTGGGCATGTCGCGTTTAGCATCTCATATGTGATGGTGGTGGTGCGGGCGAGGCTGCGCGATCTCGATAGGGCTTTAGAAGAAGCAGCTTTCGATTTAGGGGCGACGCCCGCGCAGGTGCTGCGTCGGGTGACGTTGCCCTTGCTTGCCCCGGCGATTCTCAGCGGGGCATTGTTAGCGTTCACGCTCTCGCTCGACGATTTTTACGTCACGTACTTTTCGACCACTGGGGGGAGCGGCTTCAAGACGCTCCCGCTCTATTTATATGCTCTGCAGGGGCGGGCGGCCATCCCCCCGCAGATGAACGCGGCCGCAACGTTGATGCTCTTCGCATCTTTACTCTTGATCGCTCTAGCAATCCTCGTCCAACGCCACGCATACTCAAGGAGGGCCTAACTATGACGTTCGCACGCCTCTGTAGCCTTACGGCTTTTGCGGGGGTCAGCCTCATAAGCTTGGGAGCTTGCACAAGCACGCAAGCCCCTCAGGAGCTCCACCTCTTCATCTGGGCCAATTATATCGACCCCGAAGTCTATCAGCTCTTCGAGAAGGAGTTCGGCGTCAAAGTCATCGAAGAGAACTTCGACTCCAACGAGACCCTGCGCACCAAACTCCAGGCCGGCGCCACCGGCTACGACATCATCGTCCCCTCAGACTACACCGTCGAAGCCCTCATCAAACAAGGGCTGCTCGCCGAACTCGACCTCTCCAAGATCCCCAACGTTCAGCATATCTCTCAGAGATTCCGAGGGCTTTATTACGATCCCCACAATAGATACTCCATCCCCTACCTGTGGGGCACAACGGGGATCGGGTACAACGCGCAGAAGCTCGAAACACCCCCGACAAGCTGGGCTGACCTCTTCGAGCCCACTCATTTGGAGAGATACAGAAATCGCGTGAGCATGCTCGACGACCCGCGCGAAGCTATTGGGGCAGCTTTAAAATATCTGGGCTACTCGGTCAACAGCACTGACCCCCGTGCCCTCGAAGCCGCCAAAAATCTCCTTCTGGCGCAGAAGCCCTATCTCGCACGCTACGACAGCGAAACTTACGATGACTTCCTGCTCACGGGCGATCTGGTCATCGCCCACGGCTGGAGCGGGGAGTTCGCCAAGGCGCGCTTAGAAAACCCCAATATCCGCTATATCATCCCCAGAGAGGGCGGGGTGATCTGGGCCGATAACCTCGCGATCCCCAAGAGTTCTAAGAAGATCGAGCTCGCCCACAAATTTATAGATTTCCTCCTGCGCCCGCAGATCAACGCTAAGATCGTCAACTTCTTGCGCTACCCCAGCACCAACGAAGCCGCTCAGAATTTTATCCTGCCGGAGATCGCCACCGACCCCGCGATCTATCCCCCTGAAGATATCGTAGAAAAGCTCGAATGGCTCAGAGATATTGGGGATGCCATCGCGCTCTATGAGGCCGTCTGGGATGAGGTGAAGAGCCGCTAGAAATCTGGCAACGCCGACGTCGCCTGACGTTTTCTCTCGTCATCGTCGTCGGGGCAGTGCTTGAAGCCCCCGTAGACCACAAACTGATAATACTTCCAGATCACGTCAATCGCGTGAAACCCCGCGATCTCTAACAGGGTGAGCTGGGTCTTCAGCGTCGAGAGATGATCTCCTGAGCCGGAGTGCGTCTCGGCGTCAAGGGCGGTGATGTCTATGCCCTGGGCGGAGGCGTGCTCGCTGCGCACTTGGTCTTGTAAGAACGCATGGCGGCTCGACTCGAAGAGCACGACGTCGCCGTTGACGAACCAGCCCTCGCGCTTGAGCGCTCTATAGATCTTTTGAAAGAGTTCGAGTTTCTGCGGGTCGGGCAAGTGATGGATGGCCAACGTCGAGATGACGACGTCGCAGCCCTGGGGAAATTCTGTTTGGGAAAAATCCCCCTCGATGAGCCGCACCCGATCCCCAACGCCCTTGAGCTTCTCGCGGCAGACGGCGAGCATCCGCGGCGAGTAATCGAGCGCAACGATCTGAGCCTTGGGGTAGCGCCCGCACAGCTTCTTTGTCAGCTCCCCGGTGCCGCAGCCCAGCTCTAAAATTTTGAGATTTTCTGGCAGATCTGGGGGGATGCTGCGCAGCACCGCCTCATGCAGCTCTTCGTAGCGCGGCACGATCAAGCGGATGTGCTCGTCGAACTGCGTGACGTCATGGACGACCTCGCCGGGCTTGATCTCCATAGAAAGATCACAGATGCGGCTCGACCTTGCTGAGGAGCTTGCTCTTGCTCATGTAGCCGATCAGACGCTCGATCTCTTTCCCGTTCTTAAAGAGCAGCAATGTGGGGATGCTTTGTACCCCGTACTGCATCGCGGTCTCTGGGTTCTGGTCCACGTCGAGCTTAACGACCTTGAGTTTATTAGTGAGCTCGTGGGCGATCTCTTCGACAATGGGGGCAATAGCCCGACAAGGGCCGCACCAATCCGCGTAAAAGTCTACTAAGACCGGCAAAGAGGCCTGCAAGACTTCCTTCTCGAACGTGCTATCAGAGACGTGCCTCACCATTCTGTTGAAGCTCCTTCCGTCATGATAGCTTGTATTGTATCATATAGCGTTCATCGGTGCGACTGCAGCGCCGCGCTCACGTCAGGAAGATCGTCGGCTCCTACGGGGATCATGATGCTCGATCCTGTAAAATCATCGCCGATG
>JBKBIX010000065.1:0-7656 GCA_046293845.1 Bipolaricaulia bacterium
CGAAGAGTACCGCAACGCGTTCTTTCACTTTGTCGAGAACATTCAGCCGAAGCTCAGAGAGTACGGCCATCGGCTCAATGTCAAGTACGTGCAGAGCCAAGCGCGCACAAGCTTGCCACAACAACGCTATTTTGTCTACGACCGCAGCACGGTCACCCAAGTCGAGATCTTCCGCGAAGAGAATATCCCGTTAATCACCGAGAGCATCAAGCTTGCCCAGAAATACCAAGTCATCTCTGGGGCGCAGACAGTGCACTTCGACGGAAGAGAACAGACGCTGCAACAGATGGTCAAATACTTAGAAGAGCCAGATCGCTCGACGCGCCAGAGCGCCTTCGAGAAGATCGAAGAGCGCCGCCTCACAGATCGTGAAGCTCTGAATGAGCTGTACGATCAGTTGATCGCGCTGCGCCAGAAGATCGCACACAACGCGGGATTTGCCAACTATCGCGACTATGTCTTCAAGGCGTTTGAGCGCTTTGATTACACTCCTCAAGATTGTTTTCGCTATCACGAAGCTGTTGAAAGACACATCGTCCCGCTGATGCACGAGCTGCAGAGAAAGCGACAGCGCGAGCTGGGGCTTGCGGAGTTGCGCCCTTGGGATTTAGCCGTTGACCCGCAAGGACGGCCGCCGCTGCGCCCATTTCAGACTGCGCAAGAGCTCATCTCCGGCTGCCAAGAGATCTTCAATAAGCTCGATAGCGAGCTTGGGGCGCAGTTTCGCACCATGGCCCAGCTCAATCTCTTCGACTTAGAGAGCCGCAAGGGCAAAGCGCCAGGGGGGTATCAAGCGACACTAACAGAGCGCCGGCTGCCGTTTATTTTTATGAACGCCGTGGGACGCAACGCAGATTTGAGAACAATGCTCCACGAATCGGGCCATGCGTTTCACACGATGGCCACGCGCACTGAATCCCTGCTCAGCTATCGTCACGCGCCCACGGAGTTCTCCGAAGTCGCTTCGATGGGCATGGAGCTGCTCTCGAAGCCGTATCTGACGGTCTTCTACTCTCCCGATCAGGCCGAGCGATCTGCGCGCGAACACCTTGAGGGGATCGTGAATCTATTGCCCTGGGTCGCGACGATTGATGCGTTTCAGCACTGGGTCTACACTCATCCTAATCATACAGTGGCCGAGCGCGAGGCGTATTGGCTGGAGTTGCGGCAACGCTTTGGCGGGATCGAGAGCTGGGCCGGCTACGAAGAAGCCCAGAGAAATTTCTGGCAGCGCCAGCTCCATCTCTATCTGCACCCGTTCTATTATATTGAGTACGGGATCGCGCAGCTTGGCGCATTGCAGCTTTATATGCTCTCGAAGAGAGACCATCGCGAGGCGCTCGCAGCATACAAGCGGGCGTTGGCGCTTGGGGGCTCGCGCCCGCTGCCGGAGCTCTTTTCAGCTGCGGGGCTGAAGTTCGATTTTGGCGAAGAGACCGTCAGACAAGCAGCAGCATTGCTACGAGCTGGGTTGCTGTGAAGCAAAGCCGTTCGTTGGGAGGGCGCTGTCATGTGGAGCGGGTCGGCGAGGTCGCGTTGGCACTGGCTCGCAGAGACGCGCCGATCACAGCAGAAAAACTCTGTGAGCTGACGGGCTACAGTCGGCCTACAGTCAACGCTGCGCTCAAAGAGCTCTGTCGGCTTAAAGTTGTAGTGCTCCGTGGGGGACGGGAGGGCGGACGGGGCCGCAAGGCGAGGTTTATCGTAAGATTTACTAGATAGCATTAGGGCTTTCGTGCGAAACCTTAAAGTCAGAAATCCTCCCTTAAGGGCCAGGGCAGAGATAGTACGCATATTTTGAGATATTGCTCTTCCCATCAGGGCAATCCTCCAAAGGTGACGAGCTTCCCAGGTGGCCCATATTTTTGAACAAACGTTCAGCGCGTTTTTGTTTTTCTCGATGGCAAGCGCAATTTTAGAGAAACCTTAAAAAAGCCTCAAGAGCGGGTTTTGGGGCACAAAACGGGGGGAAAATTCGAGATAGTGCTGATCTGATGCAGAAAACCCTCGCTTCACAGCTTTGTAACACCCCCGTGCTATAATAAAAACTAAGGAAGGAGGGATCAAATGTCTGCTAAGTTTACTCCTCGAGCACTCAAAGGCATCGTGATCTTGATCGTTTTGATAGGGAGTTGGGGCGTGGCAACATGGGGCCAAGTCTGCCCCGAAGGTCCACCCCGCTGCCCGTACGCTTCCATCCAAAAAGCCCTCGACGCGGGCTTGAGCGAAGTGCTCATCGCCCCCGGAACTTACACAGAACTCGTCACCATACGCCATAGCGCGACGTTGCAGGGCCTGGATCGGGATAAGGTCATCTTGATCGGCGCGATTCGCACTGAAGGAGAGGGCTTTTCGGTGGGGATCTCAGGCATGACTATCCGCCAAGGGTTTGCTGTCGGCTGGAATGAGGGGATCGCCCTGCGCCGGGTCTCGGCCACAGTCCAAGATGTGGTCATCACGCAACTAGAGGGCTTCCACGCGGGCATCTGGGTGGATGACCCCACAGGGGACGTGCTCATTAGAAGGGTAGAGATTAAGGACAACATCAGGCCCGATCCCTTCTTAAAGCTAAGAATAGAGAACCGCCAAAGTGGGATCGGTGGGATTGTGCTAAGTCAGCTCCGCCCAGGACGGACGATCACTCTCAAAGAGAACAAGATCATCAACAATGGCTTCTTTCAGTGTGAACCGAGAGTGTTCACATGTACCAACCCTCCCCCTGCCAATTGCCCTGTGCTACGTCGCTCCTTTGTCTTCGCGCACGTGAAAGAGCTCGCCGATGTTACCAAAGCCGACGGCACGCTGGCAGAGGCTTCCCACCAAGCCCTCCGATGGATTCCTGCGGCTCTCAAGCATGTGGAGGGTCACAGTAAAGACTGGGACGCTCGATACTTAACGCCTCTGGAGCGGGCAGGGACTCAGCTACATTGTCTAGGTGTGCGTGGCGTGCCCTGCGTGCCTCTAGTGAAGACGGCAGGGGCTTTCAATTTAGTAGGAACCTTCTTCACCAACGAAGCGATGAAGAACTTCACTGCGTGGGTTAAGGCCCTGCGGGATGAGAAGGCTGTCAAAGACGAGCTACAAACAAAAGGCAAGATCGGCGCTCTCCTTCCCACGTGGAAGGACAACAAAAAGCAGGTTTTCTTCGCTTGTTTCGATACAGCAGCTAAAGCCGGGGAGTTCAAAAAATGCACGAGCACAGAGCGCATAACCGAGGAGAGTGCGGCAAGAGTCGCTTGTCAGTTCTTCGACCTGAAGCTGGAGAAGGGGGAATGCAAACCTAAGCCCATAGATTGGTCGAAGCTCTAACATGTCACGCCTAAGACGGAAGGAGGAGAGATCATGTCTCAGGTGTGGTTGAAGGCTAGTAAGGGCTTGCTAATAGTTTTGATGTTGGGCCTTGCGGTGTCAAGCGGGGCTGGGCAAGGGAGAACATGGACAGTATGTTTAGCAGGTCCACCGACTTGTAATTTCGCGAGCATCCGGGCGGCTTTAAACGCCGCTCAATCAGGGGATACTATCCTCATACGAGCGGGCAACTATCGCGAAAACCCTGTCATTTTCACAGATCGGATCGCAGTGCGTGGGGAGGATCCTCGAACGGTTAGGCTCGAGGCCGCTGAGCCCTTTCACACCCTTGAGGTTCAAGCAGCTGGGGTGACCATAGAGGGCCTCACGATACGCGGTGCAGGTCGGGGCCAGTTTGCCGACTTCGCTGGTATCTATGTGGTCGGCTCAGGTGCCATCCTGAAACGTGTCATACTCCAAGACAACAATGTCGGCGTCATCGTCACGAGCCCCCCTGCAGAACAACCCCCTGCTCAAATTCTCGAGAGCACATTTACCGGCAACGATAAGGATATAGAAGTGTGGAGCCGAGCGCTCATCCGCGACAATCGCTTTGATGATGAGGTCGCTGTAGATATTGGCGGTTACGCAGAGATCCGCAAGAATAAAGGAACGATCCTGCGAATCAACGGTGCGGCGCTGGTGGAAGAGAATCGCTTCATGCAGGTGAAAGTCTTCTCCTTTTCTGTCCCTGATCTTCCCACGATCCTTCGCAGCAATCAGATTATTGGGACGGGGAAGGGTATAGAGGAAACAGGGGTCTTTGAAGAGGGTCTGACGATCAAAGCGGCGAGCCCTCTGACAGTGGAGGACAATCTCATCAGTCAACATGGGGGGAGCGCGATCGTCATAGATCAGTCGAGCGCGGAGATTCTCCTGCGGCGTAATATCATCACCAATAGCGGTTATGGCCTCTGGCTCTTAAGGGGATTTCCCCAGCTTGTTCGTGTGGAGGGAAACACTATCGAGCGGAACCTCTTAGGGGGAGTCTTGCTCATATCAGAGGATGAGGAGGCCCATTTCGAGGTGGTGGACAACCTTATCCGCCTTAACCAAGGGAACGGGATCATGATCGGCATAGCTGGAAGGTACTTATTACAAGGCAACAAAATCTTGGATAACGACTATTGGGGAGTGATAGAAACTATTCCCCCTTGTGTGCAAGAAGATTTAGGGCTACGACCGCAAGTCACAGGCTCAGGGAATGAGATTTCGGGCAACGGCAAGAAGTTGCCCCCAGAAGCCAAAGCGCTCGGCGACGGCGAGGGCAACGTCTGCCCAAAGGAGCTACTATCGCTCAAGAAGTGAGGGGGCAATATATTGCTGAGACGAATCGTAACAGGGCTGCTGTTCGCGCTGCTAATGTCGGTGGGCTTATCTTGGGGGCAGAGCTACACCGTCTGCCCCCAGGACTGTCCCTATAGCTCCATTCAGCAAGCGATTAACGACGCCTTCCCCGGCGATACGATCACTGTCGGGCCCGGCGCCTACAAAGAGCATCTGGAGATCAGAGAGAAAGACCTGCAACTGATCGGAGCCGGTGCGGGGCAAGTGACGCTTGAACTAGTGGTCGAGTCCGTTCGAGTAGGGGAGGAACGTCGAGATGTTGGGCTCTTGATCACCACTAGCGTCGTCACTCTAAAGGGTTTTACAGTTAAGGGCAGCGGCATGCTGTGGCTCAAGAATGCCGATGTGCAGCTACGAGAGAACGTTTTTCGAGGTGAGGGTGCAGGATACTTCGAGTGTGTCATCTGTGTTGACGGCGGACTGGAGTTCATCGCCGAGGACAACCGTTGGGAAGACTACGGTGGCAGTTGGGGGCTCGACCTCAACTTGCTGAAGAAAGGATACGCTCTAGTGCGTTTGCGATCCGATCTTTCTGTGCTGCGTCGCAACACCTTCGCGCGTCTGAAGGGGCTGGCCATAGCGGTGATGATTGGCCAAGCGATCCTCGAAGAGAACCGTTTTGAGCGGGTCTGGCGCGCTTTGCAGGTAGGCCGTCCCGGACGGGACCCCCAAATCCCTGAGGCGTTCGCCCAGATGAGTCGTAACCGCCTACGGGGTGAGGGAACTTCAAGTGATGGGATGGGGGATGGGATACTCATCTACGATGAAGCCCTCTTGGAGGAAAACTCGATCTCGGAATTCCCCGGCTGTGCCGTCTGGCAGTCCCAGCCGGAGTTCGAGCGCAAAATCCGTCAGATCATCGTCACGGATTTCTTGAAGCATTTTCTCATGGTGGCGCTCTATGGCGCTGTAGAAGAGCTACCGCAAGCAAGCGTCTTAGGGAAGGAGAACTCGATCAGCACAAGCTGTGGGACCTGGTGCTACCAAACGTATGCACAAGTGCTCTGCCCCGACCAGCGCTTCTATCCTGCGGGCTTTGGCGGAGGGAGATGATGTTCATTGGCTATAGTATAAGAATCATGTGAGGGTCGTCGCCACGGCAGCGCCCAGCACTCTAAGAGAGTTAACAGCCCAAAGAGCACAACGCCCAGAATAGCCAACGCGAAGATCGCCGCGAAGACTAAATCGGTCTTGAGCGTGGCGTTGGCGCGCAACATCACGTAGCCTAGGCCCGCTTGCGCCCCCACCCACTCGCCGATGACTGCACCGACGACACTGAGCGTGATCCCCACCCGCGCTCCCGAAAATATAAACGGCAGCGCCGAGGGAAGCTGAACTTTTTGGAGTATCTGACGCTGCGAAGCCCCGAAAATTCTAAGAAGATCTATCAGATCGGGATCGGTCGCGCGAAGCCCATCTACAGTGTTGACGACTATCGGGAAGAACGCGATGATCGCCGCGACCGTCACTTTGGGCCAGATCGTAAAACCCATCCATAATTTTAACAATGGCGCAATGGCAAAGAGCGGCATGTTCTGCAAGAATATAATAATAGGGTAGAAGACGCGCTCGATCGTTTTACTGTAGAAGATCGCCAGTGCTAGCGTGAACGCGCTCACCAGCGCGATCGCAAACCCCAGCGCGATCTCGCCCAGCGTGACGAGAAAATGCTCAGCCAACAAAGGAAAATCTGAGAAGAATCGGAGGGCGATCTGACTGGGCGGAGGGAGAATAAACGGCGGCACTCCTGCCAGACGCACGGAGAATTCCCATGCGACCAGCAGTCCCCCAAACACTAACGCTGCTGGATATATGAGACGAAACTGCCTCAATAAAGTCACCGGCTCACTCTAAGGGTCCTTACAGGGACAGTCAGACGTTACAGTCACGGTGACGTCCTTCGATGTGCTGAACGCCCCATCGCTCACGGTCAGACGAAAGACGAGCGTCGCCGGCTCTGCCGGCGCTAAGAAAATTGCATAGAGTGTCTCCGCGCCAAAGAGCAATACTGGGGGTCCAGAGATCTGATCCCACCGATAGCGCAAGACGTCGCCGTCGGGATCGGAGCTGTCGAACGCACTCAGGAGCACAATCTGATACGGCGTAACAGTCTGATCGGGGTTGGTGACGGCTTGCGGGGGCTGGTTGGCCCGCACGTGAATTCTCAGCTCTCGCGAGATGCTGTCGAAGTCCGTGCGCGCGATGAAGCGGACGAGTAACGGTTCTTCGGGCTTGGTGACGTGTGCTTCCGTGGGCGTGAAGGTGAAGACTTGGACGGCTTCTCCTTGACGCCAGATCGCTTCAAATGACGCGTTATCCGGGAGCCAGTTCGCGATCAATCTGACAGGCACCCATGAAGGGATACTATGGGCTTGCACCCAGATTTGGAGCGTCTGGCCAAGGCGCATAGTGCAGGCCAAAGCGTCGTCAAGTTCTGTCGTGCACAAGGCCCACGGGCCGAAGAGCTCCATAGTGAGCTGCACGGCGGGCGCTTGCGCGTGAGTGACCAGTGGGGCAAGAGCCGACAAGAGAACGAACACGAACCCTATCTTGACAGACTTCATAACTCCCCCTTTACGTGATGATCGCTTGGTGGCTTATTCTAGCACAAAGGGGGAAGGGATGTCTATTTGAATCACGGAAGGCACTGAAGAAGCCACGGAAGGCACGGAAAAGATCTTCCGTGTACTCCGTGCTCCTCCGTGCTTTCCGTGATTCAAAGCCTCTCTTGCCAAGACGATTCTCCTTGGCTTATAATGCTAAGCGAGGAGGATCCTATGGCCGTCGCGACTGAGATTCGTGCCCCACGCGGCACACAGCTCACGTGTAAAAGCTGGCTCACTGAAGCCCCAATGCGAATGTTAATGAATAATTTAGACCCCGAAGTCGCCGGAGACCCGGCAAACCTGATCGTCTATGGCGGCACAGGCAAGGCCGCCCGATCTTGGGAAGATTTCTGGG
>JBKBIX010000066.1:0-7543 GCA_046293845.1 Bipolaricaulia bacterium
CTTCGGCACCCCGCCCTCGCTTCTCTCTTCTGTCATAGACCGCACGCTGCAGCCTCACTCTAGCACGACTCCCCATCCCTGACCATAATCTAGCTTAAGAAAAAACTTGGGCTTCCTTAAGGTCGAACTTAAGCTAGATTAAGAAAAAGTTTAAGCGGGATTAAGGTCGAGCCAGGACTTCTCAAGTAGACTTCATTGGAGTATAATGAGGTGACACGGTGAGACGGAGCAACGGCGAGACGCCCTGGCAGCTCACGGTCTATATACCCAAAGAGAAGCGCCACAAAAAAGAGTCGAGGGGAGCGTAGGCGCTCCCGCTCGACCCGGCCTTGCCAAGATCCCCCGAGAGTCTGGCACTCTCGCTTGCCGCCAAAGGGGTGATCCTAGCTCATTGTCTGTGTGTTAGAACAAGAACCCGATCAGAACTCCTGCCAAGCCCGCGACCAGCGCGATCAACGCTAAGCTGTTCGCGCCTTCCACAGCAGCTTTGGCTTCTTGCGCCTCTTTCTTGGCCTGCGCAAGCTGCGCCTGCAGGTCCTTGGTCTTCTCCGCGACGGTCTGCTGGACCAGCGCTTTGACGTCCGGCATCTCCGGCGCCGGCTGCGGAGCACCGAGCTTCGCGATACGATCTTGCAACTCGTTGATCTTGATCTTGATGGACTCAACGTCAATCAAGAGCTTGCTGAACCCATCCATGAGCGTGCTGAACTTCTTGGCCGTCTCTTCATCGCGGGCCTCAGCAGCGTCGAGCCGCCCAGAGAGCTTGCTCACCATCTCTTGCAACGCCGCAACGATATCGTGCAGTCGCGCGAAGTTCCCCTCGAGACTGCTGGTGCGGCTGGCCAGCTCACCTACAGAGCTTTGAATCGTCACGACTACGCCGGGGACGCTCGACAGCTGCTCCAACTGCTGGCTGTGCTTCACGAGCGTCTCTTCAATCCGTCCCACGCGGACGCTCAGGTTCGCCGTGGTGTCCTGCAGCCCCTTCACTAAGGGCGTCAGTGCTTGGAGCTTGCCCACTTGGTCTGTGAGGGCTGCTAGGCCCTTCTCGGCGCTCTCGACGCGATTGCTGAGCACGCCTACGGTCCCTTGTAAGTTAATGACCAGGGCTTGCATGCCCGCGAGCTTCTCCAACTGATCGCGCAACTGCCCGATCGCAAGTTCATTGGCCTTCATGCGGCTGGCCAGCTCCCCAACGCTGTACTTGAGATCCATTACTTGTTGGGGTAACTGCGCAAGCTGCTCGACCGTCCCTTCGAGATTGCTGATCCGTCCACCGAGTTTCTTGAGATCGAACGAGAGATCTTTGGCCAGCTGCTCCACAGCAAAGAGGCGCGGCCGGATGTTCTCGATCTCGCCAGTTCCGGCTTGGGTGAGCTTCTGCAGCTCGATGGAGAGCGATTTGACCACGGCTTCCAGCTCTTTGAGCTGCTTCTCGAGCTGGGCCACCTTATCCTTGACGCTCTTGTCGTCCTGGGCCGATACGAGTGGAACCGTCCCGACGGCCAAGAGCATCGCCACGAGCAGGAGCGTCAGAATCCTGCTGAGCCATTTGCGATTCTGCATTCGACTATCCCCCCTTTAGCGTTGGCTTGATTGTACGTGACCCATCTTTCTAAGACAGTGACAGCTATTACACAGCCTGTAGACATCCATTCCCTCGTTACGTGAACTAAGACGGTGGTGGTTACTACGCTGCCAGCGTGATAGTTATTACACATAAGGGGTTTTATTGAAAAGCTTGTAAAATCGTCTCTGTTGGCAAGCGTGTCCTAAACTATAGAGAAAATAGCTACAGGCCCTGCGGAGTCATTAGAGACGATTTTATGTGGTCATTGTCGAAAAAAGCCCATCTGTACTCTATTTTTCGCTCGTGTTGCGTGGGATACTGATGTCTGCTAACGCAAATTAACGGACCTAGATCAGAATCTTATCTTCCGTGGGCGACTCAAGTCTGTCGTGCTCGTGAAAGTAGACTCGCGTTGTCTCAATAGACCGGTGTCTCGCGGCGATCTGGGCTTCGATAATAGAAGCGCCGCTTTGAATTGCTAATGTCACGAAGCTGTGTCTTAAGCTATGCGGGGAGATCTTCTCGTTCTTCAGCCCGGTCTTTATGAGATACCTATTAATAATACGGTTGACTTGTCGGGTGGTGAGGCGTCCGCCCTTGTTGCGCGCCCGCACCCCGACAAATAACGGATCACTGGGTTTGGCACTGCCACGGGCCGCGAGCCAATCTTCGAGTGCTTGGACTGTCGGCTCGGACAGGACGACAAATTCGTCGCGCTCGTCGCGGCCCTTCCCCCAGATTCGCAAAATCTGACGCCCCCGGCGATTCTCGATGTCGCCGACGTTCGCGCGCACGATCTCGATGACTCGCAGGCCGTTACGGGCCATCAGATTCATAATAGCGAAGTCGCGCTTGCCCATGAGCGTCGTGCGATCGACGGAGTTGAAGAGTGCGCGCAGGCCCTCGCGCGAGATATCTTGTCTTAAGTGCCCGCGCGGCCGCCGAATCCCCTTCACGTTCTCTACGGGGTTCTCAGTATAGAACCCTTCGGCGACGCAGTATTGAAAAAATCTGCGCAGCGCGACGAGGTAGGTCGCGACGGTATTAGCGGCGCGGCACTGGCGGAGCCATTCTTTGTAGAGCTTGATCTCGCCCTGGGTCACAGGAGCTTCAGGAGGTCTGCCGTTGCGCCAATTGAGAAAATTTTTCAGCCCTTCACGGTACGTTCGCGTTGATGCAGGATTGACGTCAAGGGAATCAATAAAAGACTCGATCAGTTCTGACAAATTGTGCATTTGCCTCACCCTGTTCATAGCCACCCCCTCTGGCCTCGTATTATACCAGAGGGGGGGTGGGCGTGCGCAAGTTGCCCCCTTGGTCGGTGCCCAACGTCCGCACCCCCGTTGACATCGCTCCTTGGGCGTGATCGGGGCTACTATTAGACTAAAGCACACGAGTACTTTATTTATGAAGGAGGACGAACCGACGATGAAGCGTCTTGGTATCGTGCTGCTGGTCGTGATGGTCGCGTTGGCCGTGCCCGCGTGGGCACAACAGTCTGACAAAGACGAGTTGGCCGAGAAGGTCTTCAAATTGGAGCAAGGCTTCAAGCGCATGGAGCAGATGCTCAAGGACCTCTCGTTCCAGGTGCAGCAAGTCGGAGGTCTGGGGGATATTGTCAAAGAGATCTCATTCGAACTGAAGCAAGCCGAGAGTATGCTCCGCGATCTGCAGGGCTTGGAGAAGAAGCTTTCTAATGAGATCCAGCCCAAGATCGCCAATCTGGAGACGAGCATCGCGGGCTTAGCCCAGGGGACGAAAGAGAAGTTCGATCTGCTCTCATCGAGAATCTTTCAGAGTGAGGGCATGATTGACCAACTGAACGTTCGCCTGAAGACGATGGAAGACCGTGTCCGTCAAGTCTTGAGTCTCAACGATCAAGTGATGGCGCTGCAGGAGCGCGTGAGCACGTTAGAGAAGCAGATCAAGATGCCCATTGACCCGCAAAAAGCCGACGAGCTGACGGCGAAGATCGCAGAGCTGCGTGAGCAACTGAAGGGCTTGGGCAACGTCGTGTCAGGTCTGACGAATAAAGTGCTCAAGACCGAAGAGGGTGTTGCGGCTTTACAGGCGCAGCTTGAAGAGCAAGCAGCGCAAGTCCAGAAGATGCAAGAGGAGTCGGCGGCACTGAAGAAGCGCTTGGCTGCTGCTGAGAATCAATTGCAAACGAACATGATGATCGGCGCGTTGGGGGTAGCTATTGGCGCACTCGCTGCGCTGAAGGCGTTCGGGGTATTTTAGCCTTCTAGCTATCAACAACCGAAGAGTGGCTCAAAGCTGAGTACTGAAAGCTGATCGCTGATTAGTCCAGCAGCGCGATCCCCTCTATCTCGATCGCGGCATCTCGAGGGAGTTTTGAGACCTCGACGAACGATCGAGCTGGAGGGTTTTCTTGAAAGTATTCAGAGTAGACTTGATTGATCGCTTGAAAGTTCTGTAGGTCTTTGGCGAAGACGGTCACCTTGACGAGCTTGTCCATCGAGCTGCCGGAGGCTTCCAAGATCGCTTTTAAGTTTTCTAAGCACTGACGGGCTTGAGTCTGAATGTCGCCGGTGACGATCTGACCAGTTGTGGGGTCAAGGGGGATCTGACCGGAGACGAAGACGAAGCCGTTGGCGACGATCGCTTGAGAGTACGGTCCTATGGCCGCTGGGGCTTTGTCGGTTTTGATGACGCGCTTGGGCATAAAGAGCCTCCTTGGGGCTTGTGCTTATCATACCCGCACTAAAAGCTTCACCAGACGCATATGACTCTCCTCCTTCCAACTTTTGACGCTCCGCTCCCAGTAGTATAAAATGCCCGTAGCACATTATAGAGCGAGGGAGGAGAACATGGCAACTCCGATTAAGATAGATCGTCTTGGCTTCTTAGAGCAAGAGCTGAAGAATTTAGAAGAGCAGGGCTTCGTCTGGAAGCCCCGAACACTTCAGGGTGAACAGCGCGCCCGCGCCATCTTCGACGGCAAGGAAGTCGTCAATCTCTCGTCAAATAACTATCTGGGATTGACGAATCACCCCAAGATGCGCGAAGCTGCAAAAAGAGCTATAGATCAGTACGGCGCTGGAGCCGGAGCCGTCCGGCCCATCGCCGGCACGATGACCCTGCACAAACAGTTAGAAGAGAAGCTCGCACGCTTCAAGGGCGTCGAAGCAACGCTCGTCTTTCAAAGCGGGTTCGCTGCGAACTTGGGGACTATTCAAGCGTTGGTCGGCAAGGGCGATGCGATCTATTCCGAAGAGCTCAATCACGGCTCGATCATCGATGGGTGTCGCTTAAGCGGCGCAGAGATTATTAAATGGCCCCATCGCGACGTAGACGCCCTGAGACAGCTTTGCAAAGAGACTCGTCAGAAGTATCGCCGTGCGCTCGTAGTCACTGACGCGGTCTTCAGCATGGATGGCGACATTGCCCCTCTCAAAGAGCTAGCTGACGTCGCCGAAGAGTTCGATCTGATCTTTATGGTGGACGATGCGCACGCCTCGGGCGTGCTGGGGCGAGCCGGGCGCGGCTCGGTCGATCACTTCGGGCTACACGGACGAGTAGACGTTCAAATGGGCACGCTCAGCAAAGCGTTAGGTGCGATGGGCGGGTACATCGCCGGCTCGAAGAAGCTCATAGAATTTCTCATTCAAAAAGCGCGCCCGTGGCTGCTCTCGACAGCGCATCCCCCAGCGGTCGTCGCCGCGGCGATCACAGCTGTAGAAATCTTAGAAAGCCCTGAAGGTGAGCAGCTTGTGAACAAGCTCTGGGAGAACGCGCGATACTTCAAGAGCGAGCTGAACAAGCTGGGCTTTAACACTGGTGCCAGCGAGACCCCGATCACGCCAGTGATCGTCGGCAGCAGCCACAACGCCAAACAATTAGCGAAGAGGCTCTTTGAAGAGGGCGTTTTCGCGCAGGAGATCGTCTTCCCCATGGTCGCACGAGACAAGGCGCGCGTGCGCACTATCGTGACCGCAATGCACACCAAAGAAGATCTAGACTTTGCGCTCGAAGCGTTCAAGAAAGTTGGCAAAGAATTGGGCTTGATATGATCGAGCGGTATTCGCTCTCGCCGATGAAGGAGCTCTGGACCGAAGAAGCCAAATATCAGCGTTGGCTTCAGGTCGAACTTGCCGTTACCGAAGTTCAAGCTGAGCTGGGCTACATCCCTAAAGAAGCCGCCCAAGCGATCAAAGAGAGAGCACGGCTTAATATCGCCAGAGCCAAGGAGATCGAATCCCAGATCGGGCACGATCTCTTAGCGTTTGTGCGCTCTCTGGAAGAGAGCGTCGGCCCGGAAGGGCGCTATATTCACCGTGGGCTGACGTCGTACGATATTGAAGACACGGCTTTGGGATTGGCTTTCAAAGAAGCCTTAGCGATTCTCATTGACGATGCGACCAAGCTCACAGCAGTCCTCAAGCGTCGTGCGTTCGAGCACAAGAGAACTCTTATGGTCGGGCGCACCCACGGGATGCACGCTGAGCCCATTACGTTCGGGCTGAAGCTCTTAATATGGTACGACGAGATGCAACGTAATATCCAACGTCTCAAAGACGCGCAGAAGCTCATGTCGGTCGGAAAAATCTCGGGCTCGGTAGGCACCTACGCGAACGTAGACCCTGAGGTTGAGCGGCGCGTCTGCGCCAAGCTCGGCTTGACTCCAGCGCCCATCTCCAATCAGATCGTGCAGCGCGACTTGCACGCTCACGTCTTAACGACATTAGCGATCTGCGCCGGCACTATAGAGAAGATCGCCACCGAGATCAGAAATCTCCATCGCACCGAGATCGCTGAAGTCCGCGAGGGTCGCCCGCACGGCTCGTCTTCGATGCCTCACAAGCAAAACCCGTCAACGTGCGAGACGCTGACAGGGCTTGCTAGAATCGTGCGCATGAACGCCCTCGCTGCGCTAGAAAACCAAACGATCTGGCATGAGCAAGACCTGACGCGCTCGTCTGTCGAGCGCATCATCTACCCCGATAGTTTTATAGCTTTGCACTATATGCTTGTCAGGATGACGGGCGTGATCGAGCAGCTCATTGTCAACACAGATCGCATGAGGCGGAACTTAGAACTCAGCTACGGCACAGTCTTCTCACAGGCTCTTCTCTTAAAGCTCATAGACAAAGGGATGGCGCGGGCGCGGGCGCACGAGTTGATCGGCGATTTAGCCTCCACAGCGCTTGCGGAGCAGAAGGACTTCAAATCGCTCGTCTTGGCACACCCGGAGATCAAAAAATTACTGAGCTCTAGAGAGCTCGATGAGCTGTTCGACTATGAGTACCACTTAAAACACGTTGAAGCGATCTTTGCGCGCTTTGTCTAGGGCTGTCCGAGAGATTTGCATTTTCTCTCGCTTTGAGAGATAATAGAAGCACTCTTCGAGATTCGTAATCCAGAGGTGATCATCCTATGGCTTACGTTTCGAAGAAGGACCTCATTGACAAGCTCAACCCTCTCCTTGATGATTTGGCCGAGCAACGCAACGATTTGGAGACAGCCTGGGAGGAGATGGATCGCGAGAGCATCGAGGATCTTCTCGATCAGATGGCAAAGACGCTGCATCAGATGCGCACGACCATTGACGAAGCAGGGGACTAAGTAGTTTATTGATCCAAAAGCTCGTGCGCTTGAGCAGCCTTCTCTTTGAGCAAGAAGAGAGCTGTTGCGACATCGCCCAAGCGGTGTCAAAAGCATCTTCATCGCCGGTGCGCTCGGCTTCGTAGAGCGCTGCGTGCGCTACAAGAAACTTTCCAGCCCACTCGACGACTTCGTTGAGCAAGGCACGTTCTGTTGGGGTAAGACTCACTGCTTGTTCTTGAGTCTTCATCGGCGTAACCTCCTTTCGAGCTTCTCAATCTGCCTTTGGATGTTTCTAATCGTCTTTTCCCAGTCAGCGATCAAGTGCATATACCGTGTGTTCTTGCCCATACATCAAACCTTCTGTAAGATGATAGCACACGAGTAGAAGAATAGCTAACAGAGGGT
>JBKBIX010000067.1:0-7541 GCA_046293845.1 Bipolaricaulia bacterium
ATCGCATAGTGAAAAGATTCTTTCGAGCGCAGCTCAAAGCAGGCCGAGCCGAACAGATCTGGGGGCCACTTCGCCCCTCATCAGAGGAGTGCGCGCAGAACCCACGCGCGCGCAGCGCCAAGCTCCGCGCCCTAATGAAGGCTTGACAAACCCGCTGAGAGCAAGCAAAATAAGAACTAGGGAGGGTTGAGCACACATGCTCCCCATCCCGGTGAGAGGTTCTATGAAAGCACAACTGATCGAATTCCAGACAGGGAAAGGTCTGCCTAAGGAGGCGTTCGAGCAGATTGCTCCGATGGTGACTGAGGGGCGCTTGGTTGTCTTTCCCACAGAGGTCTCTTACGTTGTTGGGGGCGATGCGTTCAACCAACAGTTGGTGAACCGCGTCCGCGCCCTCAGCCCAGAGCCTCAAAGCCCGCTGGCGCTCTATATCAGCAGCATCACAGAATTTCGGCTGTACACTGTGCCAGTCTTGCCGCGATTGCGTCGGGCGCTCGAGCGGTGCTTGCCTGGCCCATACGGGGTGATCGTGCGGGCGACGCAAGCCGCTCCCCGCGCGTGCGTGACCCAAGCCGGCACGATAGAGATGCACATGCCCGCGAGCCAGTCCTATCAGATGTTCTATGAAGCGAGCGGGCGCCCGCTCGTCGGGATCAAATTAGACTTGGTACGCCGCGAAGATATCTTAGAGAAATTCGGCGAGCAGGCTGAGCTCATCGTGCTCACCAACGAGCCGATGAACTCGCAAGACTACGCGCTGCTCGATTTCACCCAAGAGCCACCTCAAGCTGTGCACGGGGAAGTGCCCGCATGGCTGAAAGCTTTCTCATGACCGCGAGGGTGGCACTGCAATCGCGCAACTTCTGGTGCGTGGTGGGCGTCAATATCTTCGACGCCCTCAGCCCACAAGAGTTAGCTGAGCTGAGCCGCTACGCTAAGACTCGCGCATACAAACGCGGCGAGGTGATCTATTTTGCCGGCGACCCTAACACCACAGTCTATTTGCTCAAGTCGGGTCGAGTGAAGCTCGTCTATCTCGATGAGCGTGGGCGCAAGTTGACTCTCGCGATCTGTCGTCCAGGGCAGCCCTTCGGTGAGCTCGTGCTTAGCGAACGGCGTGAGCCGTATCGCTTCATCGCCCAGGCGTTGGAAGACTCTGAGCTGTGCCTAATCCCCAAAGATGACTTAGTGAGATTTGCGCAAGAGCGCCCGCACTTGTCTCTGCGCTTAACCAAATGGGTCGGACAACAGCTGCGCGAGCTGCAAATGAAGCTCGAAGAACTGCTCTTCAAGGACGTGCCAACGCGGCTCGTTCGGCTCTTGGAGCGCTTAGCACGCGAAGAGGGGCAGCAGACACCTGCAGGGATCGAGATCGCATTGAAACTCACCCATCAAGAGATTGCGGAGCTGATCGGCAGCACGCGCGAGACCACGACACTGCTGCTCAACCAGCTCCGGCAAGCGGGGGTTCTCCAGCGACAGCGCGGACGGCTGGTCATCACCGATCTTCAAAAACTACAGACGATCACCGCTCAGATTCACTCTTAGCCCATGCTATCAGCTCTTCTAATTTCTTGCGAGCAGCGATGGGCAGGTCTTCTTGCGGGGGCGCTAGCCCTGGGCCATCCAGTGCTCTCCCCACCACGATCGCTCCGACCATACCTACACTTTCATGCGGGCGACAGAAGTAGTTATAGACCCCCTCCTGTGGGAACGTCCACTCAAACATCACGCCTTGCTCTGTTAACAGCCCAGAATCCCACGGCTCGGCGTCGGCGGGGATGCGACTCCGATACGCGCTGTGATTTTTGGGGTGATACGCAGTCACGGTGTGCCCGCCTGATTGCAAGACCCACGTGACTGTCTCGCCCGATCGTATCTTGAGCCGATCAGGGACAAAGATGGGCTCGCCCTTGGCTCCCCCGATCTGAATTATTCGCGCGGACACAGCGCGCTTCGCCCCTCCGGTATGCTTGCACCCCGCGAGTGCGCCGCTCAGGGCTGTGGCGCTGAGCACTCCCAAACTACGCAAGAACTCGCGACGGCTCCACAGGCTTCTCATCAGCACTCCGGGGCGGGCGTGGGCATGAAGTTCAGGTCAATTCCTGGGCTGATCGGCCCCCACGGCACCCCCGTGCCGGCCATCATATCCCCATAGGGGATAGTCGTGGCAGCGATATGACGGAACCAGAAGCCCTCTTCGCCACCTTGACCACCGTGTCCCGCGTTGGGGTCGCTCCCGGGGATAAACTTCTGGTGAAAGTGCACAAAGCCGGGGCCGTAAGTTTGCCGCACTCGGTCTTGGTCGGATTTACAGAACCGTCCGGGGACCATCGTGCCGAACCATAAGATCTGCTGGTCTTGGCCAACGGGCTTGTCAAAGTGCAAGAAGAACCCGGTGCCGTCTGAAAAGATCTTGATGAGATGGTCAGGCATAGCCGGCTGTATAGGGCTGTCGTTCAGAAATTCACGGAACTGTTTGAACTCGGTGAGGAGTACTTGGTCGCGAGCGTTGAGCTTGTTGCCCGCGCCTCCGTAAATCACAGCGAAGCCCACGATGAGCACCGCAGCTACAGCTAAACCTACCAGTATTTCGCGCATGGCCTATCTACCTCCGGTCTTACTCTACTCTCTCTGGGTGCGAGAAACTGTAAGCGAGCTTACAGCGTTTGCCCAGAGCTTCAGCAAAGCTGTAAGATCACGTTCGTGGGGTGAGTGACAATGGCTTGGATTCGCGTCATAGATGAAGCGGAAGCCCAAGGCAGGCTTAAAGAATGCTACGAAGAGATCAAGAAAGCCCGCGGCAAAGTCGCCAATATTATGAGAGTGCACAGCCTCCAGCCTGATGCGATGATGGCCCATCTGAATTTCTATAAGACGATCATGTTCGGGCCATCGGGCTTGAGCCGTCGGCAGCGCGAGCTGTTGGCAACTGTTGTCTCGGCACTCAATGGGTGTGCGTATTGTGTGCGCCATCACGCCGAAGCGCTCCGAGCGTATGTCAAAGACGAGGCTCTTATAGGGCAGGTGCAGCGCGACTACACCACAGTGCCGTTAGATTCCAAAAGCCGCGCGATGCTCGACTACGCGCACAAGCTCACACGCAGCCCTACACGCGTCACTCAGCAAGACATCGAGCAGCTCCGTTATGCTGGCTTCAGCGACGCAGAGATTTTGTCTGTCAATCTCATTGTGAGCTATTTTAACTTCGTCAACCGTGTCGCGTTAGGGTTGGGCGTGGAGTTCACTGAAGACGAAGCACAGGGGTATCGGTACTAGAGGGGGAAGGGCGAGGGCGGCCCCGCTCCGGGCGGACCGCCCTCACAGCGTGGGGGATGGAGGTTCAAACAACTTGAGATGCCGCGCGTGCCAATCCTTGGTAGATCGCTCCAACGACAGCGCCGTACACTAAATGCCCGATCAAACTGCCCATGACTAACATAATGGTGTTCGGCGCGTTGATGGTGAAAAAACCCATGCCCATCATGGGCATCACTGCGATCTGCGCCAGGAGGAACGGCGCGAGGCCATAAAGCGCCCCGCGCAGCCACGGCGCTCCCGGCAGAAGGTCTATGACGAACGCTGCATAGATGAGTGCCAGAATCGTCCCGATCATAAAATGAACAAGCCAGCCCGTAACAATAGGAACGTTCATAAACCCGCTCAACATCTTGGGGACGTTCATTTCAATCCCCATCATCGGACCGGCCATCATCGCGACTATCGTCATGACTGCCGTTCCGACCAATCCGGCAAGAACCGCTCTTCCCCAGTTGACGTGTTTCATCTTTTTCTCCTTTCCTTACTCACAGTGTGATGATGGTGTAGCCTTGTTGTACTAATTTGGCGATGCTGGGATGCCCCCCATACTCGTTGCTGAACTTGATGCCCGCTCTCGTCACGGCATCATCCACTTTAAACGCCTTGGCGCAATACTCACATGCACCACCGATGAGCCCCCTGGACTTCACTTCTTGGTACAGATTGTGATATTTGTGCTCTGGGTGCTCGAACTCCCTGATCCACGTTGTGCCCGCGCCGTCGAAGATGAGCTGGACTTCGTGCCCGGCTTCTTTAAGATCTTTAGCATAGAGTAACCCGTGTACCGCGCGGCCCATGTCTCCCGGTTGCGCATGAAGAATCACGGCAAATTTGGCCATTGTCCTCACTCCCTTAGTGTAAGATTACCATCAGTATAGCCTTGTAAGAGCTCGCTGTCTGTAAGGGGGCTTACACGAATCGTGACAGAGCACAGCTTCGGGAGCATCTAGGCGCAGTCACCAACTCTGCCTGTCATAGTGGACGCGCACGCTCGACTGTTCGAAGAAGCTCTCGGCTTCATCAGAAAGGAGCCGCAAACAGCTCTGTCTGGGGATGGAACACTGACCACGCGAACCAGAACGCCGGAATCCCCGAGAGCTGCCTCAACTCTGTCCCTTGTAATGCGCCCGAGAGAGCCTCGCCGTCGGAGCTCCAGATGCTCTGCGTCTCCGTATCAACAATCTGCCCGTCACGATAGTGAAAGCGCAGCACACGATACGCTACGCGCCGCGAGAAAAATTTTACTATTTCACGTTCGGAGTCCCACAACACCAAGATCGGCTCCCCACCAAGCTCGTCGTTGAGTGCTCCCCACTGCGCCACAGCTTCGGGAAGATAGGCCTTGGCTGCACCGTTCAGCTCCAGTCCCCAGATCGTCGTCTTCGCGCTGAGACGCTCATCACTAAAGGGCGTCCCAAACGTGTTGAAGTCATCGGTTTTGTACCAACTGTACGGGTCAACGTCATAGTCGCGCAAAAATTCTTGGGTGAGCGCCGCGCCACTGGGGTCAACGATTGTGGGCCTGCTCGCCTGCCCGCGCCACGAAGCTGATGGTTCTTCAGACTCTTGAGATTGGGCGGGCTTGGGCCGGCCAGGCTGGCCTCCGACAGCCGTGTACACCGTGGGACGAGCTAAGACCCACGCGACGCTGTAGCGCTCTTGCCATTTCTGCCAGGTCATCATCTCGGTCGGGACGTATTCTAAGCGCGCGCTTGCCAACGGCCCGATGATCGCGCGCCCTTCAATCTGGCTCCAAAACGACGCCGTTTGCCGGTCGTACATCACCAAATCAGATTTATACAGCCGCCCAGAGACGCCGAACTCTAAAATCTTCCCGTCTATGATGGGGCGCCGAAAGACCAACGCCGAGTTGCACAGCGGGCAAAACGTCACGGCCAACGGCTCACCGTTGAAGTCGTCGTTGACGATCTCGTGCCAATTGAGAATCTTCACGGGATAGGCTTTCGTGACCCCGTTGTGCGTCACCGAGACGACAAGATCATTGGGCTTGAGCCAACTCCTGGCTTCGGTAGGCGTCTCAAATTCTGGGCGATCAATCGAGGGGATGCAGTCGCGGGCGGGGCAGCCTAAACCGAGCAAACTCACCTCCACGTCAGCGACGTAAGCGACGTTGCTGGGATCACCTGCGATCTGCAAGAGCGCTAAGTCATACTGCGAAAAATATTTTTCGCCGAGATCGCCGTGTTTGATCTCTCCCTCGGACCCTTCCCTAAAGGGGGAGGGGAGTTCCCCCTTCCCTGCAGAGAAGGAGGTGAGGGGGTTAGGTCTGGCAGCAAACTTGCGAACGGTGTGTTCAAGCTCTGCTCGCGTGTACGCCCCGAACTTGCGCTCAATAATCTGCCCCTGCTCGTCTATCCAAAAAGTTGCGGGTTGAGCGATCACTCTGTACGCCTTCACTGTCGTGCCTTGAGGATCGAGCACGATGGGATAGCTGATGGGCACTGCGCGCAGAAATTTCTCGATGGTCTGGCGGTCTTCGCGCATATTGATGCCCAAGATCGTCAGACGATCTTTGTACTCTTGGTAGATGCGCTCGAAGTCGGGCATCTCCGCACGACAGGGGGCGCACCAGCTGGCCCAGAAGTTCAGAATCACTTTGTGTCCGCGCAGCTTCGAGAGCTGAATGACCCCGCCGTCGAGCGTCTCCAGCGCGAAGTCGGGGGCCAGATCGCTTTGGCTGTCAGCAGAGCCTTTGGGAAAGATCGTCTCCCGCAACGCGATGACAGAGAAGATTCCCACAATAACGAAGATCAGCACAGCTATGAAGATGGTGCGCTTCATGCTCTCGCCCCCTCGTAGTTCGTTCATCATTATTATCTAGATTTTTAGAGGAGTCAAGCTGTAAGGGGGCTTACAATGTGCATAGGTGATATAATTTCAGTGCTATGCTCATCATCAATATCGGGCAACTCGTCACCCCTGTGGGGAACCATGCCCTCTCTGGGCATACGATGCGTGAGCTGACCGTCCTACACGATGCTTACGTGCAGATCGAGCAGGGCAAGATCATTCGAGTCGGGCCGATGCGCGAGCTGAGCAGTGTCTATCAGCCAGAAGCGTTCGACGCTCAGGGGGGTATCGTCATCCCTGGGTTAGTAGACCCGCACACACACGCGGTCTTCTACGGAACTCGTGAAGAAGAATTCTTGGCACGTTGCCACGGCGAAAAGTACGGCAAGGGGATTCTCACTACTGTTGAGAGAGTCCGTCGCGCTTCAGAAGATCAGCTTTATGAGTTCTCAAAAGAATTTCTCTTAGCGATGATGCAGCTAGGAACGACGACGGTCGAGATCAAGAGCGGCTATGGGTTGGATACCGAGAACGAGCTGAAGCTCTTGCGCGTTATCAAGAAGTTGAGAGAGGCCCTCACCCCGGCTGCGCCACCCCTCTCCCGTCTGAACGGGAGAGGGGCCAGGGGTGAGGGCCCTGAAATAGTCCCAACGTTCTGCGGCGCGCACGCCGTGCCCCCCGGGGTTGAGAAGTCAGAATATATTCGCGAGATCATCGAAGAAATGCTGCCGCGCGTGCGTGCCGAGAACTTAGCAGAATTTGGCGACGTCTTCTGCGAACAGGGCTTTTTCAGCATCGCTGAGAGCCGTGAGATCCTGCGCGCATGTCAGCGTGCGGGCTTAGGGCTAAAAATCCACGCGGACGAGTTGAGCCCCTTGGGCGGAGCAGAGCTGGCTGCTGAACTCCAAGCTGTCTCAGCTGATCACGTGCTGCATATTACCCCGCAGGGGATCGAGGCACTGAAGCGCGCAGGCGTGATCGCGGTGCTCCTGCCGGGGACAGCGTTTTCGCTCAACGCGCCTTACGCGCCCGCCCGCGCTCTGATTGATCAAGGGCTTGCTGTCGCACTGGGGACGGATTTCAACCCCGGCACGTGCTTGATCTACTCGATGTTCTTCATGATCGCTTTGGCCGTGCTCAAAATGAAGATGACCGTTGCAGAAGCCCTCACCGCGGCGACGCTCAACGCTGCTGCAGCCCTGCGCCGCGCTCATGTCACGGGGAGCATAGAACCGGGCAAGCGCGCTGATCTCGTCGTGCTCAATCTCGAGAATTATAAGCAGATTCCGTACTTCATCGGGCACGAAGGGCGCTTTGTGCGCGCGGTGATCTGCCAAGGACACCCAGTCTATGAGCGAGACCAAGCTCGTCATTGACGCTTTTGCTAAGATCAATCTTGGCCTACGGGT
>JBKBIX010000068.1:0-7503 GCA_046293845.1 Bipolaricaulia bacterium
GTCCAC
The DNA here is from genome assembly GCA_046293845.1 of Bipolaricaulia bacterium. Classification (GTDB taxonomy): domain Bacteria; phylum Bipolaricaulota; class Bipolaricaulia; order RBG-16-55-9; family DRXL01; genus JANXCC01. The sequence goes on from JBKBIX010000068.1 coordinate 7, forward strand.
ACCCCTGAAGTCAAGGGGCGCATCGAGATCCGCGACGAGAAGGGGGCAACTCTAGAAAAGCTCGACGTGGAAAGCTTTCCCACCCTCCCCGGCGCAAAGCGTTTGCTGAAAGTCACCAGCGCGCGCAAGAAGGGCGATCTGTTGCCCCCAGGGAAGTATCTTGTCTTGGCGATCCTCGACTACGGTGGAGAATCTCTCGCTGGTGGACAGTTTGTGCTCAAGATCAAGCCGTTGCAGCTCGTCCCCATCGGCGACGCCAAGGCCCCGCCCCAAGATTTAGATAAAGACGGCCTCTACGAAGATATCAACGCCGACAACGCGCTCTCGCTCGAAGACGCCGCGCTCTTAGGGTTGAATATCGAAAAACCCGCCGTCCAAGAGAACGCGCGCGCGTTCGACTTCGACAACGACGGCGACGCCGATCTCGATGACGTCGTCACCCTCAAGAAGATGGCTGGAGGGTAACACCTAACCCCCCCCTCACCCCTTCCCCTCTCCCTCAGAGGGGAGAGGGGACAGAGGGGTGAGGGTGATAGGGGATGATGTAATCTTAGCCGCGCTTGAGGGAGAGCTTGCCGCCCGCTTCCACAACTTTCAAGCGCTTGCGCACCATATCTTTCAGCTCGCGCCCAGCGCGGAAGCTCGGTACAGCCTTCGAAGCGACCATGATGCGCTGACGGGTCTGCGGGTTGATGCGCATCGAGCTCTTGCGCGCACGGGCCTCAAACGTCCCAAAGCCCGTAATGCGCACGGGTTCCCCGTCGCACATCGTCTTGGAGATCGTGTCGAACATCGCGTCCACGGCCTCCTTGGCCGCCTTCTTGCTCAAGCCTGCCTGCTTGGCCACTATCTCTGCCAACTCCGCCTTATTCATGGCACAATACCCCCCTTATAGTCTGTGATAAGCCCGATAGACGAACCCCCCACGCCGGCAGAGGGGAGCCACCCATCCGGCTCTCAATGCCCATATTTTAGAGATTCCACCCCATCGAGGGCAAATTTTCACCCCTGCGACTAGGGACAGATGTGCTCCACTCTATAGGCTGCCGTCCTTGGCCTAAAGTGTCTAAGCCCATATAATCTGCAACGTCTCGCTATGCGCAAGAGAATGAGAGGCATTGGGCTGATCGGGCTGAGCGTTCTGGGGTGGGTCTGGGTGGCTATCGGCCAAGCGGTCATCACGCCTCCGTCAGCCCCGCCGCCTGCTAGCCCCGGCGATGCCCTCACCCTGCCGTTTATAGTCAAAAATATCAGTTCAGAAAGAGACATTTTTGACTTCTCCCTCGAAGTCTCCCCCGGGCTGGAGCCGCTGGGAGTACCTGACCCAGTCGAACTTGACCCCACCGCTGAAGAGACCGTCTTTGTCAGCGTCTTTGTCAGCACCAGAGCACGCGCCGGGGCCAATAGCGTCACCCTGAAAGCGCGCTCACGGAAGAACCCGTCGCTGACAGCCCAAGCGAGCGTGACTATCACCGTGAAAGAATCCCCCGGCTTGGAGTTGATCGCTCCCCCAACGAGGACGGTCGAGCCGGGCAGCTCCGAGACTATAGTCTTTTTTCTGCGCAACAAGGGCAACGTGCCGGATCGCGTGGCGTTCTCTGCCCAAGCTCCAAGCCCTCTGCGGGCGCAAGCGCCGCCGGGCGAGATCTCCCTAGACGTCGGGGAGCGCCGCGAGATACCAATAGAGATTGCAATTCCCAAGGGCGCTCCGCCGGTGCGCCACCGCATTACTCTTCAAGCTGTCTCAAAGAAGTTCGAGAATATCTCTGCCGAAGCAACAGCGGTGCTCGAGGTTCTCCCGCCCCTGCCCCAAGAGGTGGGCGGCTCGCTCTTTCTCTCTATCCCTTCTTACGTGGGGGTTCAGTTCGACGGCCAGACGGCCTTTCCCGTGGGGGCTTCCGTCGCGATTCGCGAGTCGGGGGGTGCGCTGCTGCCCGACCGGCCCGCCGTGCACTTGAGCGTCGGCGGTACTCTTACGATAGACAACACGAGCACCGTAGCGATCACCGTGACTGTCTCCGACGGGCGGCCCCCCGTTGTTATCCCCCCAGGCGCGAGCGATTCTTTGGTCTTTTCTCTCTCTGGAATATTCACTGTTACTGTTAGCAACGGGGCTTTACTCTCTTCTGTCGTCATCGTGACCGTGCAGGATCTTGTATTTCGGCAGACCCTGAGCGGCACGGGGCAGTTCCAAGCTCGCAGCTTGGAGTTCAAAGCTCCCCAACTGAGAACGTTTAATGTAGAGCTTCGGACTCCTGACATCATCCGGTCCCAAGGCGAAGAGAACCGCATCGCGTATACGCTGGACATCCAAAATCTCTTTGAGTTGAACACGATCTTCTTCGGTTTAGATATGCAGCCCGTGGGCTTCGCCCTCGGCGATCTCTATCTTCCCATTAGTTCGCTAGCGACGCTCTTTGGGCGCGGCGGGCAGATCACAGCGCGACCGGGGTTTTTCAGCACAAGATTCTCGCTAGCTGCCGTTGCCGCGCAGCGCGCTCTTGTCGAAGCCGAATTTCTTATCACCGATGATCCTACAGATTTGCCGGCAAGCGCGACCGTCAGCCTCAACCAACCCGTCAGATTTCGCAACGCTGGACTCACACCCCACACGGTCACTATCCCCGGATCGGGCAGCATCACGCTTGCGCCAGGGCAGTCGTTCGTTCACGTGTTCAGCACCGTTGGGCAGCTCACCGTGACGATTGACATTACGCCCGTTGTGTTCACCGTGATCGCCGAGGCGTTCTGTGGCGCGTCATTTATCTTCTGTATTGGGGCTGAGGGACAGGGCTCTTTCATCCCAGGGGTCACGATCAGTCAAGGGGCGCTCTTTGGCTTCACGAGCTCTTCTCTGACGACAACGCTTGTGAGTACAATCCGATGGCAGATCCCCGGCGGCAGCGCCACAACTGTCGAGGGCGGGCTGACAGTACAGAACGGAACGTTTCTCGATTCGGCCCTGCGCGTCGCATCTGAGCTTCGGATGGGGGACTTTGCGATCTCCGCGCAGGTTCTGCGGGCCGGGCGAGACTTCGCCGGCGACCGCCGCGACGAGCAAGGCATCTCCGTGTTCCAGACGTTCTCGACAACAAATCTTTCACTGGGATTGGGCTTCGAGCGCACGCATAACAACGTCGCAGGCGATCCGCTCCAGCAGACGCTGACCCGCCAGGATGCCCGCGCTTTTTTCAGCCTCAAACTCTCTGAAATCCTCCCGACATTCCGGCTCTCTACGGCGTACAGCACGCTCGTAGGAGCAGGGCCGCTGCCCCCCACAGACCTATCGCGATTTGCTTTCACAGCACAGATGATCCAGCCCATCGGCACGCTCGGCGATATCTCTGTTTTCACCGAGCAAGTCTTTTTCACCAACGCTCTCGCGGGGACGGAGACGGGCTTTGGCACGGTGGGCAGCGAATTCTCTATTAGGTTGACGCAGTTGCGAGCCTCGGTGAGATTTGAGCACCGCTCCGAGGTCGATCTTCTGTCTGGGATACTGCTCAGCCAATCGCTGGTGACATCTGCGGGGATGGAGCTTCTCCGAAAGCCGTTTGGACTACGATTTGGCTGGACGCGCTTTACGGATCGTTTCGATCTGAGCGCGGCCCTCCAAGCCCGCTTGGGGATCGCCACGCTCTTCTTTTCAGGGCTGATTGGGTTTCTCGATTCGGGGGGGAGGGAGTTCAGCTTCGCGCTCGCTGTCGCGTTTCAGTTTGACGCGACGATCCCATTTGTCGTGGTGAGCGGGCGTGTCGAGGGCTTCGTCTTCCTAGACGCCAATAGTAACAACCAGCGCGACCCCGGCGAGACCGGGCCGAAGAACATCATTCTCACTTTGGGCAATGAGAAGGCCCGCACCGACGAGCGCGGGTTCTTCAGATTCCCTCCGATGGAGCCAGGAACCTATGAACTGAAGATCGAAAAGCTCCCCACGGAGGTCATTGTGAAGACAACGCTGCCCCAGAGAGTTCGGGTCGTCGCGGGGCAGACTGTGACCCTCGATATTCCCCTCGCCCAAGTCGCGGTGATCGAGGGCTTAGTCTTTCACGACGAGAACCGCAATGGGCAGCTAGACTCTGGCGAGCAAGGGCTTGGAGCCGTGCGGGTCTTTTTAACAGACGCAGCGGGCAAGACCCGTGATCAGCGCACCGATCCTGATGGGCGCTTCGCGTTCAGCGAGCTTCTCCCCGGAAGATACACGGTCGCGCTCGACGTGCGCAGCTTGCCTAAAGATTTCGCGCCCACGACCCCAGCAGAAGTCGCAGTCGAGCTGAGAGCTCACGAGCGCATCACCGTGAACTTTGGGGCGGCCGAGCGCCCCAGAACTGTGAAATTCCCGCCGGTGGCTCAATTTGAGTTCACGCCGGAGCACCCCAAGGTCGGCGAAGTGGTGCGGTTCGACGCCTCAGAATCTTTCGATCCCGACGGGCACATTATCAAATACGCATGGGACTTTGAGAGCGACGGGACGATAGACGCCCAGGGCGTCCGAGTCGAGCATTCTTTCAGTCAAGCGGGCGCGTTCACCGTGACGCTCACAGTGACGGACAACGACGGCGAGACCGGCACAGCGCGAAAGACGATCATCGTCGGAGGACGATTACGAGATCCGCCCCAATAACTTGCGAAAACGATAGAAATATTCTATCCCAGAGATCACCGTGATGGCGACCACAACGGGAATAAGAATAATCTTGACGCCGTCGGCGTCCCAGCGCAACGCACTCTGACTGAGCAGCACACACACAAGCCCGATCTGAGAGATCGTCTTGAGCTTGCCCCATAGACTTGCGCTGAGCACTACTCCCTGGGTGCTGATCACCGTGCGCAGCCCAGTGACCAAAAACTCACGAGCGATGATAATAATGACCGGCACAGCGGAGATCTCTTGGAGCTGCACAAACGCTAGGAGCACTGAGATAATTAAAATTTTGTCGGCAATGGGATCGGCAAACTTCCCCAGGTTCGTCTCGTGCTCTCGAAGACGCGCGATATAGCCGTCTATAGCATCAGAGAGCGCGGCGAGCGCGAAGAGCGCCAGCGCAATAGCCCCATTATACGAGCCAGGGACAAGCACAAAGTAGAGAATCGCCGGGATGAGCAGGATGCGCAGCAGCGTTAGTCCATTGGACAGATTGAGGACTCGTGACCTGACTCGCATGAGATTGAGTGTACATCGTGCAGGGGCCTAGAGCAAGCTCATGCAGAATTCTTTGAGGGCGGTGGTGACGACCTCGGGCTGCTCGAGCATCACCATATGCCCTGCGCGCTCAATGACGTGAAGCTGGGCATTGGGGATATTTTTCTGCAGATACTCGGAATACTTAAGGGGCGTGAGCTTGTCCTCGCGCCCGCAGATCACTATCGTTGGCACGGGGATTTCGCTCAGCCGGCTCATCACGTCGAACGTCGAACAGCTCAGAAAATCCCGATAGAGGGCAGCTGGGCCGTTACGGCGCATCTGTTCACGAGCTTTTTGCACAAGCTCTGCAGAAGCCCCCTCTGCGAAGGCCCAGCTCACAACCAGCTCGATAGCCTCTTCAAAATTTGTTTGACACAGCTCTAAGATCTGCGGGTGGACTTTCAGTCTTGCGCCGGTGCCAACTAAGCCTAAGCCCCTAAGATTTCTGAGGCGCTGGAGCGCTGCTGTAAGCGCAATCGCCCCGCCCATCGAGTGCCCGATCACGACCGTAGGCAAAGCCAAAGCTTCAAGTACCGCGAGCACGTCCTCGACATAGAGCGTTAAGCCGTCGCCGGGGCGCGCGGGGCTGCGCCCGTGCCCGTTCAGATCGAGCGCAGCAACCGAAAAGTTTTTCGAGAGCTCGCGGAGCTGCTGCCCCCACAGGGTGTGATCCCCGCCAGCCCCGTGCACAAAGAGCAGGGCAGGCTTCCCCTGCCCCGCTTGTGCAAAATAGAGTTCTGTCTGATGGACTTTTACTGTAGGCACTAGTTTACGAGCTGCGCTTGTGCTCTTTCGACTAGAGTATCAAATGTCTTGGGGTCGTGGATGGCGATCTCCGCGAGCATCTTGCGGTTGAGCTGGATGCCCGCTTTCGCCAGTCCATGGATAAACCGCGAATACGGCAGCCCCCGTGCTCGCGCCGCAGCGTTGATGCGAATGTTCCAGAGCCGACGGAAATCGCGCTTGCGCAGCTTCCTGCTGATATACGCGTTGCGCAGCGCGTGCATCACCCGCTGCTTGGCGATGCGAAAGCACGTGCGCCGCTTCCCCTTAAACCCCTTGGCGAACTCGAGAATCTTCTTCCGTCGCAAGAGACGCTTATTGCCGCCCTTCACGCGCATACTGAGCCTCCGTTTCTATCCCTCTTATCTTAGCTTGACAGCAACTCTTGAAAGGTCTTTGCTAGAGCCGGGGGGACTTGAAAACCCCGACGCGCTTGGCGCTTGCGGTTAGGGCTGCGCTTCACCAATTTATGGTGATACCCCGCTGTCGCGCCGAGCACCTTCTTGTTCCGTGTGACTTTGAAGCGCTTCGCGATCCCCTTGTGCGTCTTCTTCTTGGGCATTGTTGTAACCTCCTGTATCTAGGGTTGTCTGCGGGGCGATGGCCACGCCCTTCCCCGGCACAAGGAGCATCTGCAGCGACCGGCCCCGCTCTTTAGGGTACTGCTCGACGCGCCCGATGTCTGCTGTTTCTTTAGCGATACGGTCGAGCAGCTCGCGTCCGCGATTGATATGCACGATCTCGCGCCCGCGAAAGATCACGGTCACGCGCACTTTATCTTCGTCAGTCAAGAACTTGCGAATGTGCCGGAGCTTCGTCTCAAAATCGTGCTTCTCGATCTGGGTCGTCATGCGGATCTCTTTGAGCTTGCCGCCCTTGGGGCGCTTCTTCTCGCGCTTCTCCTGGCGATAGCGATACTTCCCGAAGTTGACGAACTTACAGACGACGGGGTTCGCCTGGGGGGCGACCTCGACCAGATCGAGGTTGCGCTTGCGCGCCTCTTGTATAGCTTGGGCAAGGGGCATGACGCCCAGTTGCTTGCCGTTTTCGTCAACGACTCGAACTTCCCTGGCCCGAATCTCCTCGTTCTTGCGAATGCGACTATACGGTCCGGCGATAGGCGACCTCCTCAATAGTTATAATTCTGGCGCTGCAAGCATCCGTCTTTTGGCCCATATCGGATGGGACAAGATACCATATTCTCTCAAATCTGTCAAGAGAGCCTCTGCGCTCCCAAGGGGATTCGAACCCCTGTTTCCGGCTTGAGAGACCAGCGTCCTGGGCCGCTAGACGATGGGAGCGGGATGTGCCTTGAGTGTAACAAATTCGGGGAAAATCGTCAAGGCACCCCCCATCTGGCCGCTCATGACATCGTCTCATATAATTGGGCCGCTATGCTTGTACTGAGTCACCCCTACGGCCCCACGCGCAGCCCAGTGATCGCTTATCGAGGCGTCGTCGCCACAAGTCATCCGTTGGCCGTCCAAGCCGGGATCGAGATGCTCCGTCGTGGGGGCAACGCTGTTGAT